>CAZJBY010000034.1:0-22347 GCA_964544495.1 uncultured Candidatus Bathyarchaeia archaeon | reverse complement strand
TTATAGCCTTTTTTGTCAAGGTTTCTTGACTTGGCTTAGTCAAGGTTTCTTGACTAACTTTTCCGATACCGTTTTTTCTTTCCAGCATGCCTCACTTCATTCAATTTACTGAAAAGAGGCTTCGCATAGAAGGTAATGGCATCCCTTAATGGATACGTTTATATGACAAAATAACGGTTGTAGTGAACACTCGAACTTAGTCATTAAAAAAGGGACATGTGAAATGTCAGTTTGGCATGGCAGTCAACGCAAAAGAAAAAGAACAGGCGGCAGAAAACGAGCCTACCGAGTGAAAAGAAACTTTGAGAAAGGCTCCTTCCCAGCGGAAACCACCCTCGGAGAAACAAAAAGGAGAAACACCCGAGGCTACGGCGGAAAAATCAAAACCAAAGTCTTAAACGACAAATACGCGTCCGTGACCGACCCGAAAAGCGGCAAAACCGAAAAAACCGAGATTTTACGCGTAGTCAGAAACAAAGCCAACGTGGATTACAACCGCAGAGGCGTAATAACGAAAGGCGCGGAAATAGAAACCAGCTTGGGACTGGCTCGTGTCACCTCTCGCCCAGGCGGCGACGGCGTCATAAATGCTGTTCTCCTCGGCAAAGAAGAAAAAAGCTAAGCGCAATATGCGGTTTTTAACATGGTATTGGACGTTTTGCGCCAATACAGATAGATCCTATCGTTTTCTGCATTCTATTTCTATTAGGAGCCAAATATGTCTAGTGAAGTGATTACTACCGCTGTTTCGGCTTCTCGTTCCGCGCTTTCAGCAACTGCTTCGCGATACGGTTAATGACCTGCTCTTTCGAGCCCTTCTTCTCCACCAGAAGCATACCCGTCTTCACCCACGGCATCTTGGGATAACCCTTGTCCTCCGCCACTTCTAAGTTCAAGCCTAGTTTCTGCGCGGCTTCTTGAAGTTCCAGAATCTTCGGAGACTGCACTGCCGAACTCTTTGAGACGCGCCTTCCTTCATTTCTCGTTTTTGCAAGGTCGAAGTAGGCGGGCCAAATTATGATTTTGTCTTGTTTGCGCATTCAATCACCATCATTTGTGGGCGTAGTAGGCTGTTAATTTTCCGTCGTTCTTATCTACGCGAACGAAGCCGAACCGTTCAAACTGTATTACGGTGTCTGGCTTTAACTTTTCGCAGGCGCTTTCCGCGACGCCCTCAATCACGGACGCGTCAGGCATAACCACTTGGCAGGGGAACTCTGCACCTTGCAGTATCCAATGGATAAGCTTAGCTTTAGCTTTTCTCGCTTCCTCATAGGCTTCGCTGGCAAACGACGCTTCCACCGCGTCAGCGTTTACTCTTTCTATCTTGACGTTGAAAAGCTCCATGAGCCGAATGGTGTTCCCAGCTTCCGCGGCGTCAGCGTCTCTTTTCGCCATCCAGAAAACCGCGCTAGGCGTTATAGTGTATTCTCTGAATCCCAACTCGGGCTTTTCTGGATGCAGAGGCAGTTTAGGTCTGAAGATTTTTGGGATATACTTGACCTTCAGAGTGGTCGGTTCGGACACGAAAAAGTACCTGCTGCTTCGTGGGTCCAGGATTTTGCGGTTGTAAGCGTACAGGGTCTCCCAGCTTAACGTCACATCAGCAGTTTTAGGTCCAACGTCAATTATCATTTTCTCAATGGCTTCAGGCGTTATCCCCCGCCGCCTTAAAGCAAGGAAGGTTGCCAGTCGAGGGTCATCCCAACCCGTGTAGACGCCTTCGCGCACGCCCTGAACAATCTTTGACTTGCTCAAAGATGCGCCCGTTATCTTCAACCTGCCGTAGTGTATGGCTTCAGGATACGTCCAGCCCAGATGCCTGTACATGTACTCTTGTCTGACCTTGTTGGTTAAGTGCTCTTTGCCGCGGATTACGTGTGTGATGCCCATCAGATGGTCGTCTAAGCCTGTGGAAAAGTTGTAGAGAGGCCAAACGCGGTACTTGTTGCCAACACGCGGATGCGGATACTTCTCTGGATCTATAATTCTGAGCGCAGGCCAATCCCTCACCGCAGGGTTCGGATGCCCCATGTCAGTTTTAACACGAACCACTGCTTCGCCTTCGCGGTAGCTGCCGTCCAACATGCGTTGCCAACGTTCCAAATGCTCTTTTGGCGGCAGGTCGCGGCATTTGCACGGTTTTTTAGCTAATGACTTTTTCCGGAACTGGTCAGGCAGGCAGGTGCAGACGTAAGCGTTGCCTTCCCGCAGAAGCCGCTCAGCGTACTCGTAGTAAATCTGAAGCCTGTCGCTTTGGATGTATTCCTCATCCGCTTTGCATCCCAGCCACGTAAGGTCTTCTCGGATGCGGTCGTAAAACTCCAAAACCGGCCTTTTCACCTTAGAATCCGTGTCCTCGAAGCGTAGAATGAACTTGCCCTTGTACATGCGCGCGTACTCATGGCTTAGGATTATGGCTCTGGCTGAACCCAAGTGCAGAACGCAGTCTGGATTCGGAGAAAAACGCGTAACAACGTGCTTGTACTTGTCCGCGTTCGGCAACGGCGGAAGACCTTTCTCCTCCGAAGGTTTTTCCTTCTCAAGGGCTTCTGGCCACTTTTCCTCAACCCGCCGCTTCTGCTCGTCAACCGATAGGCTGTTAACCTCGCTAACTACCTTGCCGATCAAGCCCGAGAGCTCTTTTGCCTTCGTTTTCAGGTCTTGTCGTTCGCCGATTATCCTGCCAACAAGCGCGCCTGCTTGAGCCTTTCCGCCGTGCTGCAAAGCGTTCAGCAAAGCGGCTTTAAGAATAAGGTCTCTGAGGTCTTTATCGTTTTCCAGCGTCAAGGGTTCTACTCTCAAGTGTTAGATGGTTCGTTTAATCAAGAATCCCGCGAATGCTTTTAATTTTTCCTTAGCCTCGCTCGCAGACAGGAGCTTGTCCACTTCGCTCCAGCTTTCTTCAACTATCCGCGCGGCGGTACACGTCACATGGTCTATGGCGTGGTATTTCTGCATTAAAGCGATGGCTTCGTCTCGGAGAGCTTGTTCTGAAGTGTGCATGTTAAGAATTTGGATGAGGCGCTTCTTGTTGGCGCTGCTTGCTTTTTTCAGCGTGCGAATAACCATCAGTGTCCTTTTTCCCTCAGTTATGTCCTGCCCGACGCCGCCCTTCTTTTCCGCAAACGCCTTCCCTGTCAAATCTAGCACGTCATCCTGCATCTGAAACGCCACACCTATGCTCTCAGCGAAACGCCCCAGCTTCTCCACCAGTTCCTTGCTGGCGCCTGCGAGAACCGCGGAGATTTTGGCTGCCATCCGCGCCAAAGTGCCCGTCTTGTAAGCGCACATCTGCAGGTAATCCTCCTCATTCAGGCTGTCAGCGTTTGCTATGCCTCTGTGCCACGTGATGTCCATGGCTTGCCCCAAACTGAGGTTCATCATCTCCTGCACGTAAACCTCGTAGATGTCGCGCAGCGTTTCCGCGGATAACTGGGCTTTCTTCTCCATCAGCGGCAGAAGCGGCAGGTAATACATGGCGTTCCCAGCGTTCACAGCTATGTCCACGCCGAAAATCTTGTACGTGCACGGCTTTCCCCTTCTAAGCTCCGAAGAATCCTCTAAGTCGTCAACAATCAAGGTGCCGTTATGAACAACCTCCGGAATTATGGCGAAATCCAAGCATTCCGCGGAGCTTTTGCCCAGCGCCTCGCAGATAAGCAAAAACAATGCGGGACGCCATCTTTTTCCGCCTCTGTCCAGAATCTCCCAAATCGGCTCAGCAATGCCCTTGTTCAAAGCCTCCAGATTGCGGCTGTACTTGGGCGGGTTAACCTTGAAGAGGACGGAGTTTTCCGAAAATTCCCGTGGAATGTACTTCTCAATCGCCTTATCTATTAGCGGAGCTGTTTCTTCAAGGAATTTTGTGATTTCCACGCCTAACGCGCTCCTCTCCTGGCGTAGTCCTCGACGTTGAAGCCCCGTGTTTTCAGCCACTCAGCGGTCTTCCCCGTCACCACAACAGGCGTCTTCGCCAATTGCGGCACCTTTTCGGTGCCTACAAGGAACATGGCGGTTCTAAGTTCTTCCATCAAAAGCGAAAGCAGAGCCTCTGTTTCTTTGACGCCTTCCACCGCGGTTTGAAGCACTGGGAGAGAAACACTTGCCAAACAAGCGTTAAGCGCTAACGCCTTAGCAATGTCCATGCCGCTTCTAACGCCGCCAGAGGCGATAACTGGAATTTTTATTGCTTGAGTTGTTTCTATGAGGCTTACGGCTGTTGGGATTCCCCAGTCCCAGAAAACGCCGCTCAACAAATGCTCCATGCTGGTTACTTCCGACCTGTGGTACTCGACTGCTGCAAAGCTTGTTCCGCCTGCGCCGCCGACATCTATCGCTTTCACGCCTGCCGCCTCAAGTTTTTTCGCGTCTTCCGCGCTGATGCCTCCACCTGTCTCTTTAACGATAACGGGCTTGTCAAGTTCCCTTGCGACCTCACTTATTTTGGCGAGAACACCCTTGAAGTTAGTTTGCCCCTCGGGCTGCACGGCTTCATGCAACGCGTTCAAGTGCACAGCCACGGCATCCGCATCAATCATCTCCACGGCTTTTTTCACTTCTTTCACACCGTACCCATGGACAAGCTGCACTCCGCCAATGTTAGCGATTAGGAAAGCGTTGGGCGCCTTTTTTCTTGCCACGGCAAAGGTTTCTTCAAGTTTTGGGTCTTCTATGGCGGCGCGTTGGCTTCCCACTCCCATGCCCAAGTGCAGATGCTCAACGGCTTCAGCGATTGTTGCGTTTATTCGCGTGGCTTCCGCCGTTCCGCCCGTCATGGCGCCGACGATTAGGGGCGCAGAAAACTTGTGACCGAAAACACTAGTGGATATGTCGATTTTCGACTTGTCAACTTCAGGCAGGGCGCGGTGAATAAACTGGATTTCTGCAAATCCTGTGGTGGCGTCTCTGGCTTGTGCCGCCTCGTTTAGGCAGATTTTGATGTGGTCTGCCTTGCGCTTTTCTGTTTCTTTAGCCAATCCTACTCCTTCTGTATTATTGTACCTTCTACCGCTTCTCCCATAAGAGCTTTATAAACACGGTTCGGCTTTCCCGCGTTCACAATCGCCACTGGAATTCCCTCAGTCACGGCTGGAATCAATTCGGAGACTTTGCCGAGCATTCCGCCTGTGACGTCAGCCGCGGTGGACCCGCCCATTTTTTCCTTGATTTTTTCCAGTTCACTTAACGTCAGGTTTCCGTACATCTTGGCGTTTTTCGCCAATTTCGGGTCTGCGTCATATAAGCCGTCAGTGTCCACGCCAATCACGATGCCCGTAGCCGCGAGTTTTCTTGCTAAATATGAAACAAGCTGGTCGCCCGAAAGCACCGTGAAACCCAACTTCTCATCTAAAGTGGCGTCTCCGTAAAGAACTGGTGTAAAACCCATTTTCAGGTACGACTTTAAAACGGTGTCTTCAAAGGTTTTGATTCTGCCGTTTTCTGTTACCACGCAGCATGAGGGGGCGACGCTTACGGCGGGGATGTTGTGCCACACCAGCGAGTCCATGACCAAACCGTTGAGCACGGTCATGACGTGGTGGGTTTCAGCGAACTCGACTTTCTGTGTTTCTTCGCGTAAGCCTTCTTTTATGCCGTACTTTTGGGCTGTGGGGTGCCCGAAGCTTCCGCCGCCGTGCACTATTATCAGGTTTTTCAAGTTTGCTTTCTGGATTTCTTCTGCCAAGCGGTTTATGACTTCGGTTCGCGCGGCAAGCTCGCCGTCCTTGTCGGTGATGACTGAACCGCCGATTTTCAGGATTGTAATTTCTGCCTCACTCAATTCTCGTGCATCTCCAATTTGCTATGTTGCTAAACTATTAATTTTACATTACGGTGACGGTGGCGCCGTCTATGCGGACTAAATCGCCCGTTTTTATCTGGGAAATATCAATATTGTCAACGCAAGGAATCTCGGAGATTATGGCGCCCACAGCGACCACGGTCTCGCACTCACGGTTAATCATTCCCGCTGGTGCCATGCCGTTCTTTTTCAGCCTGTACAGCGTGTAGGTCCCAACCGTTGACCCCTTACCCGTGGGGAAAACCAGAATTTTGCCTTTCACGCTCTTGCCCTGCAGCTCATGTCCCTTCTCGATTACTTCGCCCGTGTTCGGGTCTACCCCACCGTAAAACGAAATCGGCATGGAAGTCACCAACGCCTCTTCCTGTGCAGTTCCTTTCGATATGATTCTTCCTTTCAACTCCATTTTCCCGTCACCGCCGCCTCCACGCACTCTTCTAAACTACCCATCTTCGTAAGCATCTTGTTATGCCGCGAGTAGTAACAGCCTTTCGCCGAGGTTGTCGCCACCGACTTGAACCTACCCTTCAGCGGGGCTACTGCCATGCACGTGTCGCAGGCGAATTTTCCGCCCGCATGTTCAATCACCTCGGTGTAGCCGCGCTTGTCCGCCAACTGCTTCGCAAAACGTGAGGTTGCAACCCAGAACTCCGTGTTCGGCGAGACCGTTCTGCCTTTCACCAACTCGGCTATCGCAGCAATTTCTTTAATTGAGCAGTGGGGGCAGCCTACGCACACCAACTCTATGTCCGTGACCTCGTCGTTGATGTTGTCGTACGCGTCGCGGATGTCCGCGTCTTCCATGGTGACCGTGTCTTTTGGCGGCTGATACTTTTCCGAGCCTGGAGTTATGCCCTGCATGTAGAAAAGCGGTTTCGCCCCGTAAGTCACCACCGAAGCGCAGAAAGACTTCAACTCGTCCACCTCAGCGTCTTTCACGCCCGTTATGTACGGGATTTTGTTTTCCGCCTTTTTCCCGATGCTGTAGCCGAGAGCACCCCAATCAGAAAACTTGGACAAATCCGCGTTTACTTGCACGTGGATGTCGGGCACGCGGTTCTCGTCCAGATGCAGCCCGTAACACGGAGTTTTGCCCACAAGCGCGGCGGCAAGCGCTGAGGGTCCGCCTTCCCTGTTTGTTTTCGCGCCTATGACCGAGTTTGCGAAAGTCACCGCCGAGGATTCGGACCAGGCAACGTGTTCCCCGTAACGGGGCAGGTTACCTATCAAGTAAGGCGTGCACGTGCACGAAACGAGGATGCCCATCTTCTCGAAAGCCTCTATCACCATGTTCTGCTTTTCAGCGAACTCTTCGCTGATGCCGAGTTGCCGCCAGTTCTCCAAATCCATTCCCGCAGGATTCAAAGTCGTGAGCACCTTGACTCTGCCGTCCTTCGCGAGTTCATTCAGAAATTCAAGTCCCGCGTCGCCGAGGTTGTGATAGGATACGCCCGCCACCTGGACGGAACCCACTTTTATGAGCCGCGCAGCCCTGTAGATGTCGCCTAGGGCGACGAGGATTTCCATGGATTTTCTTACGGCGTGGCCTTCTGCGCCGCTGAGCATGTTTTCTTCTTCTTTAGTGAGGTGCATGAGAATCACAGGAACTTGTTTAAGTCAACTTTTCTGTATCGCTCTTTCGCGAAGCTCTTGTCCGTTTTCCCGAAGGGTATGGTGGCGTCTAAGCCCATCTTGCACGTTCTCGCCTTTTTTCCTTCAGTTAAATCTCCCGAGGGGTCAAGAGATGAGCCAGGCTGGTTTGGCAGGATGACGGCGTTTTTGTCTGCTTGGAATCTGGTGGCGATTGCCCATTCCACGTCGTTTGGGTCGTAAATGTTGATGTCGTCGTCCACTATGACGCAGTGTTTCAGGGACTTGTGCCCTTCAAACGCCGCTGCGATTGCGTTCTTTCCGTCGTCTGGATTCTGCTTCTTTATTTGGACAACGGCGTGAAGCCAGCTGCAACCGCCCGGAGTGACATAGACATCGCGGCACTCGCAGACCTTGTTCACTTCATTAAAGATTGTGGGCTCTTTTGGCATGCCCATCAGGAACTGGTGCTCATGCCTTCCCGGAAGCAGGGTTTGATAAATCGGCTTTTCTCGATGAGTAATGCATTTGATTTCGATTACGGGCTGCTGTCTTATATTGTCGATGGTGCCTGTCGTGTCCAAGAACGGACCTTCCGCCGCAGTTTCTTTGGTTATTCTTCCTTCCAACACGATTTCGCAGTTTCTTGGCACCTCCAAGTCAACGGTCTTGCACTTCACCAGCTCTGTTGGTTCCAGCGCGTTAGCCATTCCCAACTCGTCCACGCCCATTGGCAAGGACGTGGCAGCCGCTAGGAGAACAGCGGTTGAGTTGCCTATGCAGATGGCGATGTCAAGTTCTCCGCCTGCCTTCTTGAGAGCAGAGTCGGTTCCCCTGTTTTCGACGATTCGAGCCACAAACCTGTTCTTGCCAATCAGCATCAGCCTGTGGAAGCACATGTTTCGGGCGTCGAATTCAGGGTCTCTTATTATTGATACGGCGGACGCGATGTATTTCCCGCCATCCTTTTCCGTGTACCGCATTATCGGCAGCTTGGTCAAGTCCACTTCTGGCTCCACTGTTTCCTGGCATTCGCCCGTCTCCACAACCTCTGCCGGCACGGGCTTTTCAATAGCGGCGGATAGCTTGTGCAGCAATTCGTTCCTCGTTATGCCTAACGCTCGGGCAATCAGGTCTTTAGACGACAGCAAACCCGCAACAACGGGGATGCTGGATTCTTTCACGTTTTCAAAGAACACGGGTTTTTCGCCGAGAGCCTCCGTGACCCCAGCCATCTCATACTCTGTTGACACCGGTTTGTTAATGCGTGTTAATTCGCCGCTTTCTTCAAGCGTTTTCAAGAAGCTTCTTAAACCCAATCAGCTTCCTCCCTTTTTTAGATAGGCTATTGTTTTTCTTATATCTTTTCAACCCCAATTTTTGTCCTCAGCACTTCATAGCCTTCTTTTTCGATTGCTGCGGCAACCTTTTCCTGCAACTCTTTGCCAGGCGTCAACGCCACCATGCAACCTCCGCCGCCTCCGCCCGTCAGCTTAGCGCCGAAAGCGCCCTCCCTCCGCGCTATGTCCACGAGCAAATCAAGTTCTCGGCTTGAAACCTCAATCTCCTGCAGCAGGCGGTGGTTCTCATTCATGAGCGCGCCCACTTTTTTCAGGTCGTAGGCTTCCAAGGCTTTTCTACCCGCATAAGAGAGCGCATCTGCCTGCTTGAACAAAGCGTCGTATTTCTGAGGGTTCTTCTGCTTTCTTTCTGCGACGCCTGCGACCATGGCTTTGGTGTTCGCCACCTTGCCCGTGCTGCCTATCACGATTTCAGCGGGCGTGCGTATGCGTAATTTTTCGATGGTGTTTTGTCCGCCGCTTATGTTTTTCTTGAACCAAAGCAAGCCACCGAAAGTGGCAGCGGTGTTGTCAATGCCCGACGGGTTTCCCGCGTAAGCCTTCTCAGCCTCATAAGCGATTTGATTAATTTTTTCACCAGTAAGTTTCAGATTCAATTCTTCTGAGATGGCTCGGGCGATGGCGACGCTGCTTGCCGCGGAAGCGCCCAGTCCGCTGAAGCCTAGGAGGGTTCCGCCTACCCAAATTTTCAACGGTAGTTTCGGGTCAAGCCCCATAGTCGTGAGCATGCGCTCGATGGACTCGATTTGCTGAAGCCTCTTCTCTTCAGCGTAGCCTTTAGCGGCTTTCCGCTCATCCCTGATGGCGAGTTCGTTTCCCGTTTGGGTTACTTCCGCGTCCGTGGCGGAATCGATGGCTGACACAATACCCGGTACTCCGTGAACAACGAAGTGTTCGCCGAACAAGATGACTTTACCGAAGCCTGAGCCTTTTCCCATTTCTATCCCTTAAGAAGTTAGGTATCGTTGTTGAGATAAAAATGTTGGTGAAAATAGCAGCAGGGCATTCCCGGCTTTCGCGTATGCTTGAAACTCACTTTCTCGGCAAGCGATTCAGAGTTCCTTCCAACAAGAATAAAACCATGGCAGTCGCGGTAACGACGATGAGCAGTATGAAATCATAGGGGAATGGGTCGCCGTTGATTAACCTCATGGCAGCGATAACCACTTCCACACTCAAGATGCCGATGAAGAAGAAAGAATAGAAAAACGGTCTTGGAAACAGTCTGCCGCCAACCCAAAAATGCCCCTTCACCCTTTGCCTCTGCTTTATAGTGTATTCGCCGAACGCATCCTTTTCAATCAGCCCAAGTTCCTCAAGCTTCTGCAGGTTGCGGTAGGCGACGCTGGGGCTGCTGAGATGGACTATGCGGGTGATTTCTCTGGGTCCAAGCGGCTTGTCAGCGTTCGCCAGTGCAACATAAATTCTAAGGGTGTTGCCGTCTAATTCTTGGTCGCCGTTCACTGCGGGAGCCTCGTGCCGACAGAGACATCCAGTTCGTTGTAGAATATCAGTATTTGGTTTTCACCTATGAGGTTGTTGTATAGGTGCGCTTGACCGAAGGTTTGAAGTGGAATCCGTTTGTAGTCTACACCGAAGGGCTGAACGTTTTCTTCTCCGTAAGATTGACCTTCAACCTGTGCATGAATCCATATGCCTGTGCTGTTTAGGGTGCTGTAGACGAGGTCGTGGACGCCGATTATGCCTGACAGGTAAATCAGCCTTGAGGCGTTTGCGCTCCAGATGTTGTTCCACCCCGGATAATAATCTACATGCTTGGAATCTGTCAGGATGGAGTTAGGCGCGCTTATGACCCCGTCGGGGTCCGCGGAAATGGAAGGTCCAACAATAGTGTCGAAGTTGTTGATGTATACAGGCTGGTTAGAATTGTTCGTAATGTTAAGCACAATAAAGTACGAGACCACGTTCACATCTAATCCATAGCGTGTCCCCCCAATGTTTACGACTTCTTGGGGTATGCTGTAGTTGCGCCACAGACCAGAAATGTTCGGGTCCAAGTAGGGGCTTCCGAAGTAAGCGTAAACAACATCTACGCCTAAATCTGCTTCCTTTGTAACTGGCATGTTCATCACTAAGAGAGGGTAAGCCAACGCCAAACCCAGAACTAACGCGGATAAGCAACCTGCCACGATTATGATTGAACTGCGTTTCACCTGATTTCACCGATGTTCCGAATGGAGGAGGCCACATTTAATTGTCACTACGGAACACAGCCGTTCCTGAAAGGAACAACACGCAGCAGCACCTTGAAAGAGCGAGAATTGCTAACCCTTTGTTTTTGTTGGGCATCCCTTGTTGCTGAACTTTCCGAGGTACCCAAACGGATACGCGAGCAACGGAACCTCCACTATGGCTACGAGTATCGAGAATGGCACGTGCGCTATCGTTTGGAGTGTGATGTTGATTGTGGAAAACGCGAGCAGCAAGAATAACCCGTTCAGCCAGAAGCCTATCTGCCAGCCATCGTCATTGTTCAGGCGATGAAGAACGACAATGTTCAGCACGCCTATCATTATCGGCTGGATGGCGTATGAGGCTATCAGGAAGAAGGCAAAGCCCAGCGGAGGCACATACAGCAGGAAGGCGCTTTGCAGAGCATCCAGTATCAGTTGCGCCGCGGCTAGGGCGACTATGACGATGAAGCCGTGAATGAACACCCTTTTAGCTGGAATTCGCATTCTCCGCAATCCATTCTCCAACCGTTTTTTCTGCAAGTTTCCCACGTATCCCATAATTGTTGTTTACGCTGTTCCAATAAACTATCCAACAGCCTTTGAGCCCCATGCTCTTGAAAAGATTAAGACCTTGAATGATGAAGTCGCTTTGGGCGGCTTCGTTGTTCGTTGACATGCCAAACTCGGTTATAACTACGTCTCTGTTTGTAGTCTTATGAAGAAACTGAATGAAATCTGGAGATAAAACTAGGAAAGACTCCATGAAAACATCGTACCCCACAAAGTCAAGGTGTTTGCTTAGTTCAAGGGGAACATTGGTTCGGAGGATATAACCCGCTTCGAAGTTGGTGTACAGCTGCGCCGTGGCTCGATAAGGTTCAACCAGTGCAATGACGTCTTGAAATTTGGAGAATAACTCGTCATCCGTGTACAATGCGCCTATGGTCCACGATGCTGACAGCTCGGGTTCATTAAGAACTTGAATGTAAGAAAGATAACTGCCCCAGCGACCAAGATAATAACTCACATCATTAAGTTCAGCGGCGTTATTGATTATCAGAGCAGCGCTCATGTTAAAATGCTGAGTAGACATGAAGAACTCTTCTGTCTGGACGTTTGGATACGCATTCGGGTCAGAGACATCGCACACCAGATTTACACGAATCACCTTGAAGCCCAACGCATGAATACGCGAAACCTCAGCATAGATTTGCCCGATATTATCTTGTTCGTAAACGTAAGTCACTCCCACTTGGAAAGGTGAATTTGCGTTTTCGGACGAGACGGAGTAAAAGAAGTAAGGAAAGAAAAACTGGAAGAGAAGCATAAGTATGCACAAACCCATGATTATCAGACTCCTCACCATTCTGTTATTCAAGAATTTAACAAGGCTCTGCTTCGTCAAACTAAGCTTCTTAAAGTAAACCAGAACACCAAGGATGACGGCGACCCCTATCACCGTGAAAACTACTATCCACACGACGGGCAAAGGCGTTGTTACGCTGAAGTAAATCGTTTCTGAGGCGGCGTAGTTCCCAGAAGCATCCATTACGTAGACTGTTATGCCATGCGGTCCTTCAGACAGCCCCGTTAAAGTGGTGTTTCCAGAGATAGTCACATTATCATGCCCGTCTAGGCTGTAACTTATCCCCGAGGCAGGCTGGGTCACCGTGAAAATTAAAGGAACCTCGTTGGTGGTGTACGTCTTGCTTTCTGGACTCGAGATGGATACGGCGGCTTGGTTAGCGTTTTCGGGCGAGGTTTTGATAAGCCAAATAAAACCATTGTTTTCTGAAGATTCACCTGCAATTGCGAACCCTCCATCTTTGGTTAGTATGAGAGAAGATGGATAGTTGTAGCTGCCGCTTTCACCATATGTGGCGCTCCACTGCACAGCACCATTTCCGTCGGTCTTAACCAGCGTTACACTGGACCTCAGAGCTGCAACGTATCCGCCGTCGTCGGTCTGCACGACCGAAACAAAACCGTTAGAAGGCATATCCGCGAAGACCTGATACCATTGCGCGTTTCCCCCGAAATCTGTCTTAATCAGCCAAGGAACTTCTCCCCCGCTCGATTGCCAGTCCCCTATTCCAGCGAGCACAAATTCGCCATCGCTTGTTTTTGCGATGGAAGTGGCATGATGTAAATCTTCAAGTCCTCCATAGGAGTACTGTCGATCCCATTGAGGGTTGCCGTTTGAATCCAGTTTGGCAAACCAGAAATTTTCCTTGTAGCTGCCCGCTAGCGCGTATCCCCCATCGTACCCTTCTACGACAGCGTAAACGGTGTAGCCTCCTGTGTATTCCCTGTCCCAAAGCATGCTGCCGTCTCCATCCGTTTTGACAATCCACGTGACATTGTTGCCGCCAGCGATCATGTTGCCCACTAGAACGTAGTCTCCATAGATTGTTTGGATTCCAGCTTGCACGCCGCTCACGTTCAGAGCCTTGGTCCACTGAATGCTTCCTTCAGAATCAGCCTTAGCGATGTAGCCGCCTTCACCGAACAGCACATAGCCCAAGTCTCTAGTTTGCACAACTGACACAATGTTGTTGTCGCCTCCGAAAACCTCGTTGCCATACGACTGCTGCCACTGCAATCCACCAGACGAGTTTGTCTTGACGAGAACGGCTTGCGAACCCGTGTTTCCCGCGATGGCGTAGCCTCCATCAGCGGTTTGAACGACGGAATTGCTGTGCCCTGCGCCGTATGCGGCGTTCCACTGCATCTCAGGTGTTTGGGCAGCAACCTGTAGAGAGGGAACCATGGCTGCAAGCAGCGCCAAAGTAATGAACAGTGTGGCAACGATGATTTTTGAACGCGGCAAACTTGGCGCTGGCAAGGTTAAATTCCACATGTGCATGTTTCAGTCAGCGTTATCTAGTTCAGATGAGCATTTATTTTTTTTGGGAACCCTCAGTTGTTTAAGGATAGCTAATAAAGGTTTAACCGCTTCGGAGAGTAACTAGCAAACCAGAAAGCAAAAGCAGCAGAGGGAAACACGAATACAGGTGGCAAAGTTTATTAGCCGAGTGTAAAAAGTTACATTCGAATGAAGCATGAAACGCTTGTTAGCAGCCAACACGCTCTTTGGCGCCCAAACTTCTGCTCAAACGCCAATGAGGGCATGCGACTTGGAGCTGGTTTTATGACCAGCATGGCGGATTTAGGTTTCTCAAAAGGGCTAATCGCAGAGACCGTAGTCTCAACTTACAACACGCGTGGGCAACCTAACGCCGCGCCCATGGGCGTAACAATGGAAAACGAGCAGCGCTTGGCTCTCAGGATTTATACTTCATCCTTGACGTATAGGAATCTTCAAGCGAAAAGATGCGCGGTGGTAAACGTGACCTCTGACCCAGAAATGTTCTATCGAACAGCCTTCAAAGAAGCCAACCCGAAAGGCAAAGTGCCCTCGGAGTGGTTTGAGAAGGCTGAGACCGTGGACGCGCCAAGAATACGGGCGGCAGATGCGCACGTCGAAGTCACCGTTGCGGACATGGCTGCTTTTGATGCTGAAAGAGCAGAAGTTACATGCGAAGTTAAGCTTGTTAAAGCGCAAAACGTTTTGCCCAAGGCTTATTGCCGCGCTTCGTCCGCAACCATCGAAGCCGTCGTACACGCAACACGCGCTAAAGCTTTCTTTGCGCAATCGGATAGACAGAAGAGAGAGCAAGCAGTAAGGTTGATGGAAAAGATTAGACAGTGCCATGATGTTGTGAACCGTGTAGCCCCACACTCGCGCTACTCAGAAATCATGGCGGATTTAAGCAAACGGGTCGATTCGTGGAGGGCTGGAAGTTGAAAGTCTACGTTAAAACTCCTACAAGGCTTCATTTCGGATTAATAGACCTGAACGGCGATTTAGGGCGCCTCTTTGGAGGAATAGGCGTAGGCATAGACCATCCAAACGTGGTTCTTGAAGCCCAGAAGTCAGAAAGATTAGCTGTCACAGGCGAGAAAACCGAGCGGGTAGAAGCGCTGGCTAAACGTTTTCTCGAAGCTTATGGCATAAAAGCAAACGCCAGCATCAACGTCAAACAAACAATTCCCGAACACTCAGGGCTAGGCTCTGGAACGCAGTTAGCTTTAGCCGTAGCCACGGCGCTTGCAAAACTATTTAACGTGGACGCTTCAATTCGAGACCTCGCCAAAACAATGGGCAGAGGGCAGAGAACAAGCGTGGGCACAGCAATTTTCGATCATGGCGGATTCGTGGTTGACGGCGGAAAATGCACCAGCAAAAATGGGTTTCCCTCAACGATTTTTCGTCAACCGTTTCCTCGCGACTGGGTTTTTGTCGTGGCAGTTCCAGACGTCAACAAGGGATTAGCAAAGAGCGAGGAAACCGCCGCGTTCAAGGCGCTGTCGCCTATGTCAGCGGAAGAGGCTGGCAGGATGTGCCGATTAACTATGATGAAGCTTCTGCCGTCGCTGGTTGAGCGCGACATTGAAAGTTTCGGTGAAGCCTTAACTCAGATTCAAACGGTCATTGGCGAATACTTTGCGGAGGTTCAGGGAGGAACCTACAGCAGCCAGGCAGGCGCAGAAGGCATAGCGTTACTGCAGAAGCTCGGCGCGTACGGGACAGGGCAAAGCTCGTGGGGACCTGCGTTTTACGGGTTAACCCAGAAAGAGCAAGTGAAAGAAATTCGCTCAAAAATACAAGCGTTCCTCCGCGAAGGCGTGGGCGGACAAGTTTTCGTGGCAAAAGCGAACAACAGAGGCGTTTACGTCAAAGTCACCAAATAAGCTGGTGCGCAATTTGAAAGTGCTTCTGATAACAGGGTTGCTTGCGAAAAAAACTGTGGAACGTTACGCCAAAGAAAGCGGCGTGGAAACCAGCGTTCGCGCGTTAAAGGTTCCTGTCGCCGCGTTGTTAAGTCCTGAGCAAATCGCCAAGGCGCTGAAGAAAGCCGATGTTGCAGATTTTGATGTGATTTTGGTTCCTGGACTTATTCGAGGCGGCACATCTGTCATCGCGGATTCCGTTGGGACTCCAGCGTTTAAAGGTCCAAGGTACGCTGCTGACCTGCCCACAGTGTTAGACGCTTTGGGTCGGGTTAAGCTTTCAACGGTGACACCTGCGTGTGACCTGCTGAGGGATGAGTTGCGGCAGAAGGCTTTGCGGGAAATGGAGGCTGTTGAGAAAAACAGAGGCATACTGCTAAAAAATCCTGGCAACATGTTAATCGGCGAGCTAGCGATAGGCAAGGATTTCCCCATGCGGGTGCTGGCTGAAATCGTGGACGCCGCACTGATGCCAACGGTGGAGATTCAGAGGTTGGCGAGGCGCTTCGTGAAAATGGGCGCTGACTTAATCGACGTGGGCATGGTTGCAGGCGAATCCAGACCCACAGACGCAAAGCGTGCTGTTGAAGCGGTTAAAAACGTGGTGAACGTGCCAGTGAGCATCGACACGCTCGACCCAGATGAGATACGGGAAGCGGTTGCGGCTGGCGCAGACCTGATACTAAGCGCAGACGCTGGAAACGTGGAGCAGATAGCGCCCTTTGCCTCTGAAGTGGCGGTGGTGGTTATTCCGACTAACCAGCGTGAGGGATACTTCCCCGCGGAGACCGAGGACCGTATCCGTTTTCTGGAAGAAATCATGGAGGAAGCCAAGCAACTGGGAATGAAGCGGCTCATTGCCGACTTGATTCTTGAGCCGTCAAACGTGCTGGAGTCGCTGATTGCGTTCCGCGACTTCGGTATCAAGCACCCTGATGTTCCGCTTTTTGTCGGCGTGTCCAATGTTACCGAGCTTTTTGATGCGGATTCTGTGGGGGTTAACGCTTTGCTCGCTCGCTTGTCAGCTGAAGTGAACGCAAGCATGCTGTTGGCTACGGAGAAAAGCAGCAAAGCGCAAGGAACAGTTAGAGAAGAGGTCATCGCCGCTAAAATGATGTTTCTGGCTAAGAAGCGATGTTCGGTTCCGAAGGATCTGGGCATTGACCTGCTGGTGTTGAAGGACAAACGTAAGCACGAAGAGCCGTACGACCCGCAAGTGGAAGCGGTCGCACAGGTGACCATGGCTGATGAAGAACCTGAGCCTGCGGCTGTGGACCCACAGGGCGTGTTCAAGATCACCCTGGACCGTAACGCGGAAACTATTGTTGCACTGCACTTTGCCGCGCCTGAGGCAGAGAAGCCAAGTACCATTGTTAAAGGGAAAACGGCTGAGGCGGTGTATGCCAAAATCGTGGAGATGGGCTTGGTGACACGACTTGACCATGCCGCTTATTTGGGAAGCGAACTGGCAAAAGCTGAGGTTGCGTTGAAAACGGGTAAAGAGTACATTCAAGACCGCGCTTTATTCAAGGGTTTACTACCAAGTAGTTAGCTGCCTTCAGCAGTTTTGGTTTTATTGTCTACAAACAAAGATTTCTTCAGAATTCTCACTAGTGGCGCGCCCACAAGTACCGTGATGATAATTAATGCTGTCCGCTCAACTGGGTAAGCGAAGAAAGCAGCAGTCCAAATTGGTTGAAAGCCTTCAGCAGTTAAACCGCCAATGGGTTGACCTACGACGAGTTGGTAAATGAGGTTCCCCGTAAGGTGTTGCATCATTGTCCCGATGAAAGCCAAGATGGCTATGCCCCAAGGTATGCGTGTTGGCTTGAGGGTTTCAATCCAAGTAACTGCTTTGGAGCGCAATGGGGAGATAAGCACTATTAATGCCACTATATGCATCCATAAGAAGGGAAAATAGAAAATTCCAGGAATCTCAACCATTAGAAGGGAATAAGGACTTACAATGAACAGCGCAAGCAAGACGACGTTAAGTACTACCACGGGCTTCCACCTGCGCTTGATTAAAAAGCCGATGGCAACCGTGTTTATCAAGGCTGGGAGAAAATCTAAACCCAGAAAGCTAACAGGCTTGCCCATAAGCCACCCTAAAGCCGTACCTATGATTATGCTTATGCCGCCAGTAAAAGGTCCTAACAATATTCCATACACTGGAGCGAGACTATCTGAAACTGAGAAGTACTGTGAAAGACCTATCATAGGCCCTAAGGGCACGAGCCGAATTACGCCGTAAAGGGCAGAGAAAACAGTTATTGACGCGATAATTTTGGTTCTGGTGTTAATATTGCTTAAAGCACTCAAACCTTTGAAACCGCCTGCAACTTTTTGCACTGCTGTGTAATTTTTTACACAGCCTTATAAAATTTTCCAAAACCACTGATTCAAAGAAAAGTGCAAACGTCTTTTTATTACTTC
The DNA here is from genome assembly GCA_964544495.1 of uncultured Candidatus Bathyarchaeia archaeon. GTDB lineage: Archaea > Thermoproteota > Bathyarchaeia > Bathyarchaeales > Bathycorpusculaceae > SG8-32-3. Next base: position 4,168 of record CAZJBY010000034.1, on the reverse strand, counting down.
TCGTTTCTTCTCTGCTTCAACGTTTCCTTCGCCAACTGTCGCATGTGCTCAGAATATATCAAATCCACAATTTTTTCCCAATCAAATCCTGCCTGAGAATCGTAGTGTTGAAACTCTTCTGGAGAAAACATAACAAGTTTGTCCGAATCGTACAGAACCCGAAAAGGCAAGGAAGGGTTGTCGGGATGGTCATGGTGAGTGCCCACAATCTCGCAAACTTGCTGAATGAAAACCGCATCACAGCCCATCTGCTTAAGAAGAGCCGCCGCTATTCCAGGACCCTTCTCGTACTGGTCTCTGATGCTGCCTCCGCCTATGGCATGCAAAATAATGGAATAGAAAGTTAACTCCTCCACTTCTGAAGGAACTTCAAAGTTTTTTCTGGCTATGTCAAAAACTCTTTTGGTGTGTGCCATGCCGAAATCGTTTTTTTCCAAGTACGGTTTTGCTAACTCGAACAGCCTTTCAACATTCATTCCTACTCACGTCTCAAACATAGTTCTAAACAAGGTTCAATCTATTTATAAGGGGGTTATAGTCTTTTCCGAGCATAACAGTTGCAAGACTTAAGAAACACGCGACTGAAGCAACCCTTTCACTGTTGGTCGTATTCTTCGACTTCGTCATTCATCACAGCCAGCGCTACGCCAGCCTGCTTAAACAGCTCTATAGAGTCCGCATCAGCATGGTACCTTTTTTCACAAACCACACGCTTAATCCCAGCGTTAATTATCATCATCGCACAGGTCCTGCACGGCGTCATCTTGCAAAACAACGTTGCTCCCTCAAGAGGAATTCCAAACCTAGCCGCTTGGATAATCGCGTTCTGCTCCGCATGCAACGTACGCACGCAGTGCTGACTAATATTACCGTTATAATCAATCACTTTACGCATGTCATGCCCAGCCTCGTCGCAGTGAGGCAAACCTGCAGGCGCTCCAACATAACCCGTGGTCATAATCCGCTTATCTTTAACGATAACGCAACCGCACTTTCCTCGGTCGCACGTAGCGCGTCTAGCAATAGCCTCACAGAGGTCCAAAAAGTACCTGTCCCAATCAGGTCTGGTTTCGTCAGTCAATAATTCTCCTGTCCTACACAGCTTAAACATAGTTTACAAAACAAATTAATAAACCTAAACAGCTGCCAGCACAGCGTTCACTTTTGGAAAACGTGGATTTCCCTGCCGACTTTATGCCTCTCTTCAGCGTCGACAAACGAAGCCATCGCCATCAGCTTCTCAGTCGCAACCGTATCTTCAACGAAAAAACCTCGCTTGAAAGGAAACACCTGTTCAAAACCTATCTCCACCGCTTTTTCCTCGATTCCCATAGTAACAGGCTTCCCTGAACGCGTCTTAATGTACGGCGACACCAACACCAAACGTCCATCCCTCCTCAGCACCTTGTACGCTTCCTCCAGCAAACCACGATACAAAGGCTCCAACTTTCCAACAATCCTCGTAGCGTATGATGTAGTTGGAACTTGACGCAGCGCAGGACCTAAATCAGGCTCTGTGGCAACGCAGTCAACCTGTTCTAACCCTATCTTCTGGGACAGCCTGTGCACATCTCCCTGCAGAATTCTGTACTCCGCATTTTCCAGCGAATACTCGTCCTTGAGCCACTCCAGGTTCCGGCTTGAAGCCTCAACACACCAACGGTTGATGTCAACGCCAACAGCTTTCGCCTTAGCTAACAGCACCTCCTGAAGAATCGTGCCCACGCCACAAAACGGGTCCAACAAAACTTTTCCCTCTGTACAAGTAGCCAAGTTTATCATGATTCTGGCAAGCCGTGGAGGCATTGCGAAAATCTTACGTTGGACAGGTTTGTTCATGTCGCGTTTCTGGAACTCAAACGGGTTATGCACTGCTGTGGTGGTGGCAACAAACGTCTGCTCTTTACCCACGCAGAACAGTATCTCCGCCTTGTTTTCAACAAAGTTCTTCTTCAACACTTCAACATGGCTCAGCTGAGGTAATCTTCTGTCTTTGGCGAAGCCCATAAACTTAGATTTTTTACCACAACCAGCCAACATGCGTTTTACGGAGCTTCCAATGAACCGTTGAATGACCTTGGAAACTGGGCGTAACGACTTCGCTGCGCAGTACACACTAACTCCGAACAGCGTCCTCTCAGACTCAGCCTTAACCATCTCGTCAACCACACCGCTGGCTACAATGTCCCTGTCAATCTGCGCTTGAGCCTCTTTGTTTTTCTGAATGAACGCCTTTTTTACGTTCTCCGTTGCAAACGTCGCAGTTGCATCACCAATTTTTATGAACCCGCCCAAATCCGCAATAGCCCAGCAGCCGCTTTCCTCCTCGATATTGACCACAAAAAACTCTTTTGAGAACGAGCACACCGCAAACTTGATTCCTTTCGCCTCTAAGAAGGAGACAAGCTCCGCTAGCGACAGGCCCCAATTCTTTCCCGGAATAAACAGTTTAGACAACATTCACACATGCTAAAACCTTACTAGATATATAAGCAAATGACCCGCATAGACTAAAAGCTCACTCATCAACTTTGCACCGAAAACTTGTAAGACATACAAAAGTACAGCTGCCGTAGTTACAAATCGTTTAAATAGCGCTTAGTCTGTATGCTAAAAAAGGGATATTGTATGCATGCCAGAAATTACCGACCTGTAAGGGGTCAAGCTTACACACGGAAAAAGTTTGCAAAGGGTTTTCCACCCCCAAAAATAGTCAAATTCACCATGGGGGATACGAAGGGAACCTTTGAGGTAGAAGCGAAGCTTATAGCGTTAAAGAAAGCTCAGATCCGCCATAGCGCCTTAGAAGCGGCACGTGTGGCGACAAACCGCATCCTAATAGATAAGCTGGTAGGAGATTACCTTCTCCAGATTCATCCATACCCGCATATTATTCTCAGAGAGAACAAGATGATTTTCGGGGCTCATGCTGACCGACTTCAACAAGGAATGCGCAGGTCTTTTGGGAAAGCCATTGGCACAGCAGCCCGCGTAAAAGTCGACCAGACACTCATGACTGTTAAGGTTAAAGCCAACGCCGTGGAGACAGCTAAAGAATCTCTGAAGCGAGGAAGCGCAAAACTTCCCATCCCCTGCAAAATAATAGTTGAAAAAATTCAATCTCCAGATTTAGCTGATAAAGCGGAGATGGAGAAGGCTTGAAAGCGTCAAAAAAAGACGAGTTAGTTTTATGGTTTGATGATCTTAGAAAAACAGATGTTCCATTGGTAGGCGGAAAGAACGCTAATCTCGGCGAAATGATAAGTTCCAGATTACCTGTTCCTCCTGGATTTGCAGTTACTGCTTATAGCTACGAAAAATTCATCAAAGGCACACACATAGCTGAAAAAATCTACGAGATAATCAACGAAACAGTCACCGACAAAAACAATCCAAAACAGTACGATGCTGCTTCAAAGAAAATACGCAAACTCATCGAAAAAACCGCGATGCCTAAGGAAATTGAAACCGCGGTGAAATCCGCCTACAAAGAACTGAACAAAAAACTCAATTTAAAGAACACTTTTGTTGCTGTAAGGTCAAGCGCCACAGCCGAGGATTTGCCTGGTGCGTCTTTCGCTGGTCAGCAAGAAACTTACCTGAACGTCAAAGGTGAAGATGACCTTATTGAGAAAGTTGTGAAGTGCTGGTCCAGCCTCTTTACTCCGCGTGCAATTTTTTACCGTAACGAACAAGGCTTTGCCCATGACAAAGTTTTCATTAGCGTAGGAGTTCAAAAGATGGTTAACTCTAGAGCCGCAGGGGTCATGTTCACATTAAACCCTGTAACCGGCGACCCCGACGAAATCGTGATTGAAGGCAACTACGGCTTAGGCGAAACCGTGGTGTCAGGCGCTGTCAACCCTGATGACTTTGTTGTTGACAAAAAAACCTTAAAGATAAAGGAACGGCGGATTGCGAGGAAAACGGTTCAGTACATCCGCGACCCCAAAACTGGCGCAACCGTTCACTTGGATGTTCCCGAAGATAAGCAAAAAAAACCCTGTGTGACTGAACAGGAAATCTTGAAACTTGGGGAACTGGCGAAGCGGATTGAGCGACATTACGGAAGCGCCCAAGATATTGAGTGGGCTATTGACAAAGACTTATCTTTTCCAAAGGACGTATTCATAGTTCAATCTCGTCCAGAAACAGTTTGGAGCGGCAA
>CAZJBY010000033.1:0-22622 GCA_964544495.1 uncultured Candidatus Bathyarchaeia archaeon | reverse complement strand
GTTCACCCAACCAGTCCAGCATCATCTTGGCTGCCAGAATCATCGATAGGGGATTGGCGGTTTGCTTGCCTACCCTGTTGGGGGCGGAACCGTGGATCGGCTCGAAAAGCGCGAAAGTGTCCCCTATGTTCGCGCCTGGTGCCATGCCTAACCCGCCGATGAGTTGCGCCGCTTCGTCGGAAAGGATGTCGCCGAACATGTTACAGGTCAGGAGGACATCAAAGTCCTGTGGTTCCTTGATGAGTCGCATGGATGCCGCGTCAACATACAACTCGTTGAAGGCGATGTCGGGGTACTGTTTGGCGGTTTCTCGGCAGACGCTTGCGAATAGGCCGTCTGTGACGCGCATGACGTTGGCTTTGTGTATGGCGGTGACCTTCTTTTTGCCGTTGCGCCGTCGCGCGGTTTCGAAAGCTTTGCGGGCTATGCGCTCGCAGCTTCTGCGCGTGATGACTCTTAGGCAGATGGTGGTGTCGGTGCCTATGGTGAACTCTTGCCCCTTGTAAACGTCCTCAGTGTTCTCTCGGACGAAAAACATGTCAATGTCAGGTCTCGCCACGGCAGCGGCTGGATACGCTTTTATGGGGCGCAGATTCGCGTAAAGATCAAACATCAACCGTAGCCTCACGATGACGTCGGCGGCGGTTTCGCCCACGGGTCCCTTCAGGCATACGTGGGACGCTTTGATTTTTTGTATGCTGTCTTCAGGCAAGGCTACACCTCTCTTCTCGAAACATGCGTCTCCCGCTTCCGCCTCTACAATGTTGAGTTTTAAGCCGAATTTGCTCTGGACGACGTCTAGGACTTTCAGGGTGGCGTCGGTCAGTTCGGGTCCTATGCCGTCGCCTCTGATCAGGGATATGTTGTACTCGGTCATTTCTTGTTCAGTCTCCTGCGTAAGTTCTCTATTAAGCCTCCGTCCGCCAGAATCTCCAGGATGAACGGTGGCAGCTTGGCGGCTTGAAAGCTTTTGCCCTGTGTCAGATTTTGTATGGTTCCAGCTTCGAAGTCTACCGAGACCTCGTCACCTTCGTTTACGGCGGCTGAGATGCCCTTATATTCGATTACGGGTAAACCGATGTTTATGGCGTTTCGGAAGAATATGCGCGCAAACGATTCCGCCAGCACACATTTTACGCCCGCATACTTCAGCGCTAGGGGCGCTTGTTCTCGGCTGGAGCCGCAACCAAAATTCTTCCCGCCCACCACGATAACGCCTTTCGCTGCTTTTTCGGGGAACACAGAATCCAACCCCTCCATTGCGTGCTTCGCCAACTCATGCGGGTCGATCAGCACAAGGTATTTTCCGGGCAGAATCACGTCTGTGTCAACGTTGTCTCCGAATTTTACAGCTATCCCTTTTACCTTCATGCTTTCTGTGCCTCCAGTTCTCGCGGGTCAGTTATTTTGCCCGTTATGGCGGAAGCCGCTACTGTGGCTGGCGACGCCAAGTAAACGTTTGCTTCTTTGCTGCCCATTCTGCCTATGAAGTTTCGGTTTGAAGTGCTTACACACGTCTCGCCTGGGGCTAGTACGCCTATGTGTCCGCCTAGGCATGGGCCGCATGTTGAACCGCACACTAAGGCGCCTGCGTCGGTGAAGATTTCTATCAAGCCTTCATTCAGCGCTTGACGGTACACTTCTTGGGACGCGGGGATCACCAGGGTTCTCACGCCGTCTTTGACCATGTTGCCTTTCAGGATTTGCGCTGCCGCCCGCAGGTCTTCGATTCGCCCGTTGGTGCATGAGCCTATGAAAGCTTGTTCCACCGTGACGTTGCTCATTTCGGAGGCGGGTTTCACGTTATCCACGGAAGAAGGATATGCGATTTGCGGCGTTAGGTCTGTCACGTCAATGTCCACCACTTTCTCGTAGACGGCGTCAGCGTCACTTATTAGCGATTCGAACGGCGCCAGCATTTTGGTGGTTCTTCCTTCTAGGAATTTGCGTGTGGTTTCGTCGGGTTCTACGATGCCGTTTTTGGCGCCCATCTCCACGGTCATGTTGCACAGCGTCATCCTACCAGCAATGCTCATGTCGCGTATGGTTGAGCCCCTGAACTCCGCGGTTTTGTATATGGCTCCGCCTGCGCCCAGCTTGCCGATTATGTGCAGGATCAGGTCTTTGGGGGCGACGTACCGTTGGAATTTTCCATGCACGTTTATTCTGATGGCTTCAGGCACTTTCAGCCAGATTTTGCCTGTGGCTAAGACCGCAGCGGCTTCCGTGGAGCCTATGCCTGTGGCGAAAGCCCCGAACGCGCCATACGTGCACGTATGCGAATCAGCGCCCACTATTACCGTGCCCGGCAACACGTGTCCTTTCTCGGGCATGACTTGGTGGCAGATTCCGCCTTTACCCACATCATAGATGCGCAGCTGCTGGTCTTGGGCGAATTTCCGCATCATCTTGTGAAGTTCTGCTGATTTGATGGATTCGGCTGGAACCTGATGGTCCAGAATCACCACTGCTTTTTTGTTGTCCCAAACTTTTTCTACGCCTATTTTTTTGAAGGCTTCTACGGCTAAAGGTCCGGTTAAGTCGTGAATCATGACCATGTCTACGTTGGCGTCCACGATTTCTCCGGGTTGCACCATGTTTTTTCCGGAGGCTTTAGCCAGGATTTTTTCGGTTATGTTCATGGTTTTTCCTCTGTTCGGTAGTTAACTTTGCGTTTGAACTCGAAATAATGGGGGACGTTAAGGGTTTCCGCGTTACTCTTCGATTCTGATTGATCGTACTCCTCGTGAGAGGGCGGTTAAGCCTGTTCTCGCGAGCTCCATTATGCCATACGTCCTCATGAGGTTGAGGAAGGCATCTATCTTGTCGGGTGTGCCCGTGATCTCTATGGTTAAGGCTTCGGGTGAGACGTCCACTACGCGGCCTCGGAACACGTCTACGCAGTTTATGACGTCGGATCGGCTTTTGTTGTCGGGGATGTTGACTTTGATGAGGGCTAACTCGCGGGTTACGATGTTTTCGGGTTCCAGCTGGCTGACTTTCACGACGTCTATGAGCTTGTTCATCTGCTTGACTATTTGCTCTAGGGTTTTTTCGTCTCCGTTGACGGTTATGGTCATGCGGGAAAGGTCTTCCTGTTCGGTGCGTCCGACCGTGATGCTTTCGATGTTGAAGCCTCTTCTTCGGAACATGTTGGATACGCTGTGCAGGACGCCGGGCTTGTTCTCCACCAGCGCGGCGATCACCCGGGTTTTTTTGCTTTCCATTTTAGTAATCTCCTACCTGTTGGTTTATTCCGCAGCCTGGAGGCACCATCGGCACCACGTCCTCCTCCATCGAGATTGGCACGTCAATGACCGTGGTCACGTCGCTCTTTAACGCTGTTTTCACCGCCTTGGTGAACTCTGGGATGGATCTTGCGCGTAAGCCTTGTGCTCCGTACGCTTCTGCCAGCTTGACGAAGTCTGGTACGCTGCCGAGTTTGACGGCTGAGTAGCGTCCTTTGAAGAACATGCGTTGCCATTGGGCGACCATGCCCAGCACCGAGTTGTTCAGCACTATGACTATGACTGGGATGTCTTCCGTGACGCTGGTGCCCAGTTCCTGCTCGGTCATTCTGAAGCTGCCGTCTCCGGCGATGTCCACGGCGGGGCGGTCGGGGCAGGCGACTTTGGCGCCTATGGCGGCGGGAAAGCCGAAGCCCATGGTGCCTAGTCCGCCGGAGCTTATGAACGTTCTCGGTTTCAGCGCGTTGAAGTACAGTGCTGCCCACATCTGGTTTTGGCCGACTTCGGTGGTGACTATGGCTTTTTCCGGCAGCAGCTTCCTGAGTTCTTGCAGTAGCGCTTTCGGTTTCAGCTCTTTCGCGCCAGCTTTGGCGGGTGGGTTCAGCTGCGCTTTTGTTTCTTTGACGCGTCTGGTCCATGGGGTGCCTGCTTTCTTTTTCAGCTGTTTCGCCAGCCTTTCGTTTAGGGCTTGCAGGGCTTTTTTGGCGTCAGCCACGATGGGTATGTCCACGTCTACGTTCTTGCCGATTTCCGCGGTGTCGATGTCGATTTGGATTTTCTTTGTGGGCGCACAGAAGTGGTCTAGTTGTCCGGTGGCTCGATCTGAGAATCTTGTGCCGACCGCCAGCATCACGTCTGCCTCGCAGAGCAGCTTGTTGGCCACTGGGTTTCCGTGCATGCCTATGCTTCCCAGCGACAGGGGGTGGGTTTCGGGGAAGGCTCCTTTGCCCATGAACGTGGTGGCTACGGGCGCCATCAGCAGCTCTGCTGTCTGCATTAGTTCGGGGGATGCGTTGGAGGTTATGACTCCGCCTCCTGCCAGGATGACGGGGCGTTCTGCTTCCGCTAGCAGTTCTGTGGCTTTTCTGATTTGCAGGGGGTGGGGGTTGGATGTTGGTTTGTATCCGCGGATTTGGATGCCGTTTGAGAAGTCTATGTCGGCGATTTCTGTTTGCACGTTTTTCGGCACGTCTATCAGCACTGGTCCGGGTCTGCCTGTGGTGGCTATGTAGAATGCTGTTTTGACGCATTTCGGGATTTCCGCGGCTGTGCGTAGTTGGAAGTTGTGTTTGGTTATGGCTGTGGTTATGCCTATGATGTCTGCTTCCTGGAAGGCGTCTCTGCCTATCATGTAGGAGGTGTTGGCGCCGCCTGTGGGCACCTGTCCGGTTAGCGCTATGATGGGTGCGGAGTCCATGTAGGCGTTGGCGATGCCTGTGACTAGGTTGGTGGCTCCTGGCCCGCTGGTTGCCATGCATACGCCTGCTTTGCCGCTGGCTCGTGCGTAGCCGTCCGCCGCGTGGGCTGCGCCTTGCTCGTGGCGGCAGAGTATGTGGCGTATTTTGGATTTGCATAGGTGGTCGTAGATGGGGAGGACGGCGCCGCCTAGGATGCCGAACATCGCGTCTACGTTTTGGCGTTCAAGGGATTTTATTAGAGCTTTTGCTCCTGACATTTTGGTCATGTTTGTTCTACCTCATTACTTGAAAACTTGTTTAAAAAAGGATTGCCAAAGGTTTTGGTTGCTTGTAGAATTGAGGTGTTTTCAGGGGGTGTTCTAGGATGTTTAGAGAATAAGTACCCATCGATCCCAGCTATTGAGGTGTCGATCCCTCATTTTACAGTCCTCCGTGAAACCTCACGTACCTTAAGATAGCCTTGTTTTTCATTTAAAAAGTTTGTGGTGTCAAAATAATGTGGGATTGTTTTTTTGGTGTTTGGTTTGGCTACTTTGCGTTTTTGTTGTTGTAGTCTGTGGTTAGCACGTTCATGCAGCCTATCACCGCGTCCATGCTTGCCATGACGATGTCTTCGCGTACGCCCATGGCTGTGGCTGTTCTTCCGTTTTTGCGCATGCGCACCATCACTTCGACCATGGCGTCTGTTCCGCCCGTTATGGCTTTGACGTTGTACTGCTCCAGCAGTATCGGCTCCACTTCCGCGATGGCTTTTTTCACGGCGTTTATGGCTGCGTCCACGGGTCCTACGCCCATGGCGGCGCCTGTGACTTCTTTCTCATTGAGTTTCAGCCTGACTGAAGCGGTTGCCGTAACCGTGTTGCCGCTGACCACCGTTACCTCCAGAAGCTGGATGGGCTTCTCTTTGCCTAAGCCCAAAACGCTTTCAGCTATCGCCAGCAGGTCCGCGTCCGTGACAAGTTTGCCTTTGTCGCCGACGGATTTTACGCGCTCAAAAATTTCCGCCAGCTGCTCCTCGTTGGGTGTCAAGCCCATGTCGCGTAAGGTTGCGTTTATCCCCGCTGAACCTGAATGCTTCCCAGATGCTAGTCGCCGTGTTCCGCCCACCAGTTCAGGGGCTATAGCCTCGTAAGTGGAAGTGTCCGCGAGCATGCCCTGCGTGTGGATGCCGGACTCGTGCGTGAACGCGTTCTCGCCCACGATGGCTTTGTTGGGCTGCACGTAAACGCCCGTCAAGCGCTGCACGAACTGCGAAATGCCGTACAGCTTCTCTGTCTTTATGTCCAACTTCAACTTGTACAACGCCATCAAGGAAACCACGATTTCCTCCAGAGAAGCGTTCCCAGCGCGTTCGCCCAACCCGTTTATGGTCGCATGGAACTGGTTCGCGCCAGCCCGCAACCCAGCAATCGTGTTCGCCACTGCCATGCCAAAATCGTTGTGACAATGCACGCTCACCACTGGCACGTCAAGCGCCTTCCGCAAGTTCCCGTAGAACTCGAAGCTGCGCTCAGGCGTTAACACGCCAACCGTATCGCATGCAACCACGCGGTCAGCACCAGCCTCAATTCCAGTGGAGAACACTTTTTTCAGATACTCGAAATCCGCCCTTGTAGCGTCTTCAGCCGATAGCTCCACCACCAACCCGCAGTCTTTGGCGTACTTAACCATGCTCCGCGTTATCTCCAGCACCTGCTCTCGGGTCTTCCGCAGCTTCGCCTTGATATGCAAATCCGAAACAGGTATGATGAGGTGTATGCTGTCTGCTCCAGCTTTAGCCACAGCATCAATGTCACCGCGAACGCCTCGGGACGCACTGCAAATCTCCGCTCGCAAACCAGCATCAGCAATAAGCTTCACCGCTTCAAGTTCGCCTTCAGAAACCGCCGCAAAACCCGCTTCAATCACGTCTACGCCAAGCTCGTCCAGCCGCTGCGCTATTCGCAACTTGTTTTCAGGCGTCAAGGAAACTCCGGGGGTTTGTTCACCATCACGTAGGGTGGTGTCAAAAACTCTTATCTTATCAGGGAATCCGCTAAATAAAACGATACCCCATTTTACATCACATTCAAACCAAAGCAGAACCAGCCGCCAACATATAAAATTTACGATTCCCAAATCCACCCAAAACAGCCGAAAGCTTCTAAAATTTGTAAATTGGTGAATTTCGTGAGGGTTCTTAAGGGACTGTTTTCTGCTGTTGGCTGAAGGTGAAAAACCAAAAAGCCAGCCTGAACCATTTCGTGGGCTATTCTTTATGCCCTTTTCATTGGCAGCCCGAGTATATTTGGAGCCTATTAGAAATTGTATGCAGAAAACGATAGGGGGTCTATCCGCAACGCATTCAGGCAGAAAACGAGGGGTAGGTCCGTATTGGCGGCATGATGCGAAGCTGCGTTTTAGAAATTCAACCCGCGTTTCAGCCTTTAAATAAGGGGGGGTATAGACTGTTCCGAGCAGCTAGTCACACGACCCAAAAGCATTAAGTCCTTGAACCGCCACCAGTAAGTCATGCTGCGAATTGGTCACAGAAGCGCAAGAGTTGACAAAGAACTAAAGGGCTCCGTTTCAGTGACCGCTGTTGTCACTGGAGTTGAAAGCGCATTTCTACATAAACGCGAAAGACGTTTAGGTCCAATAAAACTCTGGTAATCCCTCCTTTTTTTCTTTTTTACCACAAAAATGAATCCGATGATTTTTCTTCTATGCGTTCATATCGCTATCGTGCAATGCCTTGTTTTCTTAACAAGGTGTAGACTATAAAAGGTTCATAAGTTTTAGAACAACAACAATTGTGATAATTGAGGAAAGAAACAATAGGACTTTTCTTTTTGATGCGAAAAAACCTTGTTGTGCCTCTGTTTCTTGAATTTCATATTCTTTAACTTCCTTTGTTTTGGGGTCAATCTGTACCCTGGCAGTTCCGTGTTGAAGTTGAAGTTCCACAACATCAGATTCCCCTTCCAGATACATCTTGGTCGGAATTTGACCTTGCTTGTAACCCAAACGCGTCATGAAGTCGGATGCCGTGTGCGTCGCTTTTTCCGCGTTGAAACTGAAAGCACTTGACGCTTGCTGCGGGTTAGTTGCAGTTTTGTTTACTTTTTCTTCAACTATGAGATTTTCAGTCAGACCTTTGCTAACTGAATTTGAAACGTAGGAGTCGGCGTGGGCATGCGGTTGCTCTGTTTTAACTCTAAAAAAACGTTTTTGTACGACGGGAAGATTTTCAGAAACCCTAGGGTCACTGACCTTCTTGGATAACCGAACGTCAAATTTACCTAAAATCATGTCGCCGGTTATGCCGTTTATTATTGCGGTGACGTTTTTTCCGTTTTTCATGTTTTTGTAAGTGAGTTCGTAAACAGGGCTGTAAATTATGGTGCGTTCGTTGATTTCGAAGTTTTCTCTGATGATTTCGGCGACATCTGCAGGTCGTTTAGCGACTCTGGAACGGAGAAAAGTGATTTCTTCTTCTAACGAGATTTGGAGTTTCCTTAAATCGAAGTCGACCGCTGGTTGACTTTCCAGCTCGTTTTCAAAAGGGGCGAAAAACAGATGGTCGGAGGAAACTTCCTGCAGCATTCTATCAAGAATAACGTATGTTTCGTTTTCGTAATGGGAATGCTCTTCCCCCGCAAGCTTAATTACTCTAGCTTTGTCTTCCAGAGACATAGGTTCGGGTTTCAGCTTTTTGCCATCAATAAAAAGTGCTTGTGTTCTATCTTCAACCTTGAGCGCGTAATTATGTCTCTTGCAATAATCAATAGAGTACTTCCCGCCGATCAGAATGTAAGGTTCATAGTACTTGCTAAAAGCGACAAGCAGTATTTCTCTGGGTTCAGGCTTCAGGAAGCCAAATCTGGCGAAAAAACTGGTCTTCAATTTTTCGCCCTGCAGCCTCACTCGGTTCGGGTCAAACCTAGATTTAAGAATAATGGTCCTCGTTTCAACTATTTTCTGTGGCAAGATTTCAGTTTCTGCCATAGATTTCACTTGTCGCACACTTTTTGTTTTTTCTGATTTGACTTAACTCTTGCGAATCAACGCTCCACATCGGTTTCAAAACTTTGACGCCGCTCAGTGCTGTGTAACTTAACTGCAAGACCCCTCTTAGCAAGCAGAGGCTGTTCTAACGAGGTTAAGAAACGAAAGATGATGAAAGTGGTCGTGGTTTTGTGGGTGTCATTGAACCTTGGTGGGGGTTTTGCGCTTTTTTATGTTCCTAAAGGGGCTTTTTGCTCTTCTGAGGTTTTTGCGTTCTTGACTCCGTTTCCGTGGGGAAATGTGGGCACGGTGTATACGTCGGTGACTCCGTTGAGGTTTTTCACTTTTTTCTGAACGAATTCGAGTACTTCTGAGCTGTTTTCGGCGTTGATCCAGATGCCGACGTCCCAGGCTCCGAAGATGTTCATGCTGTAGCAGAGGTCCACGCCGGTGACGGGTTTTTCCTCCATTTTGCGTATGTCGCCTAGGGTGTCTACTAGTTTTCCCGGGTTCAACTTCATCAAGACTAAATATTCTGGCATGCTGCATTTTTCCTCCAGTGTTTTGTTTTTGTAATACTCAGCGCTTAACTTAAATATTACGATTTAAGAATACTGATTTTGCGTGGAAAAAACAAACAACACCACTGAAAGAAGCCTATAAAAGCGCTACTGCCCCTTCCCAGCCATTCTAAGAAAACCAGGATGAGAATAATCAAATAACCAAGTTTGAGACTGCCAAATCGCCTTAAAACAGTCTTTATGATAATAACTCTTCACTTTTCCAAAAGAATCCCTCAATGTGACCTCTTGACCCTGTTCAATTAACTTGCCACACTCGCTGCACGTCAAACCTTTTTCTGATTGCTTATTCTTCAAAGCTTCACATTGCGCCCTTAACTCAGAAACCTGACTTTTCAAAGACCTAAGCCTAGCCAAAGTAATCTCAACCTTCTCCTTACGCGCATTAGCATTACTGCGGCGCCTAACATCATTTGACTGCATATCTCAAACCTAGGCTTTCGTAGCGTAGATAACCTATACAAAAACAGTCTAATCTGAATACATAATACTTTATTTCGCTAATTGTAATATTCCAAAACGGAGTTTTTCCTACAACAGTTAGAGTAGCAAGTGCAGTCCCACAGAGAAAAATTCCGCGTTTACTTCTTGCTCATTAAGTACTCATGTATTGCTTTGGCTGCTTTCTTGCCCATGCCCATGGCGCTGATAACGGTTGCCGCACCCGTGGCTACGTCTCCGCCTGCGTAAACGCCTTCTAAGCTTGTCTTGCCGTTCTCATCCACTATTATGGTGCCGTGTCGGGGGTTAACCACCAAGCCTTCTGTGGTGCGCTGTATAATGGGGTTAGGAGTCTGCCCGATGGCGATAATGACTGTGTCGGTTTCCATCGTGAACTCTGAACCTTTAACTGGAAGGGGTCGGCATCTTCCCGAAGCGTCAGGTGGACCAAGCTCCATGGCTTGGCATTCCATGGATTTCACCCAGCCCTTCTCGTCACCGTTAAAGCGTAACGGCGCAGCAAGGAACTTGCACACCAAGCCTTCTTCCTCAGCGTTCTCAACCTCTTCATGCCTAGCGGGCAACTCTTCACGTGAACGCCTGTAGAGCAGGCACACGTCAGCGCCCAGCCGCATTGAGCTTCGCGCGCAGTCCATGGCTACATTGCCGCCGCCGATGACGACCACATGCTTGCCGATGCGGAGCGGCGTGTCGAAGTCGGGGAACTTGTAAGACTTCATGAGGTTAATGCGAATCAGGAATTCGTTGGCGGAGTATATGCCGCCCAGGTTTTCCCCTGGAATATTCATGAACTGAGGCAGCCCAGCGCCTGAACCGATGAACACTGCATCATAACCGTTGGCCATAAGCTCGGGAATCGTGTGTATCCTGCCGACCAAGTTGCCCACACGCAGGTCAACCCCCAGCTTCTGGATGTAGTTAACCTCTTTCTGGACAATTTTCTTGGGTAAACGGAACTCGGGAATGCCGTAAACCAGCACGCCGCCTGCCAAGTGAAGCGCCTCAAACATGGTCACTTCATGACCCATCTTAATCAGGTCAGCCGCAGCTGTGAGCCCCGCGGGACCAGCCCCGACCACGGCTACTTTTTTTCCCGTTGGCTTAGGTTTTTCAGGCAGTTGAAAGCCGTTTTCGCGCTCCCAATCTGCGAGGAACCTTTCCAAACGACCGACGCTGACTGGTTGACCGATTTTTCCGACAAGACATTTCTCTTGGCACTGCTCTTCCTGCGGGCAAACGCGACCGCACACGGCTGGCAAAGCGTTTTTCTCTTTTATTTTAGCTATAGCTTCACCGTACTTTTGTTCGCGGAGGCATTTGATGAATTCTGGAATGGGAACCTCAACGGGACAGCCGCTCACGCACTGCGGTTTAGCACATTGCAGGCAGCGGTTGGCTTCCTCCAGCGCCTGAGCTTCATCGTAGCCCAAGGCAACTTCGTTAAAGTTTTTAACGCGCTCTTTCGGCGCCTGTTTAGGCATTTCAACGGCTTCTTTCTTTATCTTTGGTTTAGGTTTTGTTTCTGCCACACTTGCAACCTCCAATTTCGTATAGAACGGAGCTTAAACGCTCCTCGGGAAGGAACATGCGCTGACGCGTAACCAACTCGTCAAAATCAACCAGATGCCCGTCAAACTCGGGGCCGTCAACACACGCAAACTGCATCTTGCCGTCAACCGTGACTCGGCACACGCCGCACATGCCCATGCCGTCAACCATCAGGGGCGTCAAAGTCACAATCGTCGGAATACCATAAGGCTTAGTTATCTCGCTAACCTTCTTCATCATGACAACAGGTCCCAACGCGACACAGCGGTCGAACTTTTCAGTCTTAAGCAGCTCCCTCAAAAGGTCCAAGCCCTTATAGCCCTCAGAACCGTCGTCCGTGGCTACGTACAGCTTGTCGCTCACCGCTTTAGCTTCATCCTCCATAAACAGCACATCCTTTATCCTCGCGCCCAAAACGGTGGTGACGCTGTTCCCGGCTTCCTTCATGGCTTTAGCCTGCAACACCAACGGCGCAATCATGATGCTGCCTCCGACGCATAGGACCTTACCGTAACTCTTAATTTCAGAAGGATTACCCAAAGGACCTGTGACGTTTTCTAGGCAGTCACCTTCGCATAAGTTACCGAGTTCCTTCGTGGTTTTGCCGACTTCATGAAAAGCAAAAGACACCGTGCCCTTCGCCCTGTCGTATCCGCAGATGGTCAACGGCACACGTTCACCTTGTTCGCCGATGACAACTATGACGAATTGGCCAGGCTGAGCCTTCGCAGCGATGTCTGGAGCTTCAACCGTGAACAACTTCTCTTTAGGCGCAAGCTCTTTTTTAGTAACAATCTTGTACACTTCACTTCGCCTCCTCAACAACAACTTTACGCTGAGGCATAGCCGCAAGCTTCGCGTAAAACGCGTCAAACGCCTGCTTAAAATCGCCCTCACACCTTGGCGATGCTTCGTAATACTCGAAGCGGTTTTGCAAGCCAAATCTATTCAACGCGTTCTTCAGCACTTCCAAGTTGCGTTCTGCGGTGTCCCTGCCTTTCTCAAGCTTGCAGTCGTCAGCGGAACAGACCACAGCCATCACACCGTCAAAACCGCATTTTAACGCGTTAATGACGTGAACGGGGTCCATTCCCTTGAAGCACGGAACCTCCAAAGCCATAGCGTTCTTGCCCTTAAACACGCTGTCAGGATTGTCCAGCGTCGGAAACTCTGACCATTGGCAGACGAACGCCAGAACCGCTGGCGCCTTGTCCTCGGCTTTCAGCTTAGCTGCGGCCTCACCGTAACGTTGCAGCACATTTTCAAACTCGAAGCCTTTCACTTGGATAGCTTCGTGCGGACAGACCAGCTGGCAAGCGCCGCAGCCGACACATTTCTCCTCGTCAATGTTTGGCGTGGCAAAAGCCTCAGCCGTTATAGCGTCATACGGGCAGATGAAAACGCACTTGTCGCAGCCCACACATTTGTCGGTGTCGTAAACCGCTTTTCGGGAGTACTTAACCACTTTCAAAGCGTTTTTGTCATAGCCTAACTGCTCCAGAACGTTTCGTGTCAGCTGGAACCGCCTAGTGTTGATTCTTGTACCTTCCTTGTAGCGGCAGAACGGGTCTTCACACTGGATCGAAACAATGTTCTTCACGCCTGAACTCAGCGTTTTGAAAATGAAGTCTGTTGGGATTCTTCCCGAACAGGGTAAACGTAACGGGATATAATTGTCGACGCAGAGGCCTTGTTCTGCCAGAATCTCTTCGGTTTCGCATGTGGAAGGAGAGTTGCCTCGGCACATCAAAACCAAAGTGTCACTATCAACTTTTTTCCTCATGCAGTCCACGTAATCCACGAGGTGGTCATAATCGTAGTAAGCAACCTCTATGGCGGCAACGGGACAGGCGCTGGGGCAAATGCCACAGACTTGGCATTTCTGTATGTCAATCTCTACCTTATCCGCTTCTTTATCATAATTTATGGCTTCATAGGGACAAACTGAATGGCAAACAAGACATCGACTGCATAAATCTTGGTTGATTTCTACTGCAGCAAGACACGTTTCACTCATTCTCGAAACCTCTTTCACTGTTCTACTTAACGTTTTCAAAGCAGTAAGTAATCAGCTTTGTTTATGAAAGCATGAGAAGGGTTTTTGAATGATATAATGTTTTCCCTCTACCTTCGGTAATATGGTCGTCGTATAAAGCCGTAGGCTTCGAGAGCGGCGGTGATGCCTTGACCAACAGCGGTCCCAACCTGTTTCACGGGATGAGTTGTCACATCACCCGCTGCATAAACACCTGCCATACTAGTTCGCTGGAAAATGTCTGTCTTGATGTAACCTGCATCGTCAACTTCTATGCCAGCATCTCGGGCAATATGACTGTTAGGCGCTTCTCCCACCTGAACAAAAACCGCGTCAACCGCTATTTCCCTAGTTTCTCCTTCCTTGTTATGGTACAAGACGACTTTAGTGACAACTTTCTCACCTTTGATTTCTCGGACTTCAGTGTTCCAGAAAACCTGCACGTTCTCTTTGGAAGCTATATCCTTCACGAGGGCTTCTTCAGCGCGGAAGGCATCTCTGCGGTGAGTCACCACGACCTCGGTAGCGATGCCTGAAAGGTAAAGAGTGGTGGTGGCTGCGGAGTTGCCGCCTCCGATTATGAGAACCCTTTTGCCTTTGAAGAAGGGACCGTCGCAGACACCGCAGTAGCTTACGCCTTTTCCACGGAACTCTTTTTCACCTTTAACCCCGATCTCGCGGTAATGAGAGCCTGTGGCTATGATAATTGCCTTAGCTTTGTAAGTGGCTCGGCTAGTTTTCACGATTTTCCGTTCCTCTGTAAGCTCCAAGCCAGTCACAGTTTCAATTTCATGAATGGTTACACCCACTTTTTTGCAGTGCAGCACCATTTTTTCTGCCAGTTCGCCGCCGCTTATTTGCGAGAAACCGGGGTAGTTCTCCACAACTGGAGCGTCAGAAGTGGTTCCACCAGGCAGCTTCTCATCAATAATCAAAGTTTTTAGTCCGCTTCTAGCGCCGTAGATTCCAGCGGCTAAGCCTGCGGCGCCAGCACCGATAATTATCAATTCCCAGCTTTCCATGTTCGAGACACTCTTTAAACGGAGATAACTTGGTGCAAGCGGTTTATGAATTATTCGGAGGAACGCTTTTTGGTTGGTTTCAACCAGTAGCTAGCGACTACTATAGACCTCATGATGAGGCAGCGGGGTCACTGCAGAATCCATGTCAGCCCGCTTTTTATAGGAAAGGTTTTTACTTTAGTTGTTATATGAGACTTGCAAAAGCGTATAGCATGAAATGAGGTTAAACGTTATGTCTGTATTTGCAGCACCAGGAGCATATGACCGTGCCATAACAGTTTTCTCGCCAGACGGGCGGCTGTTTCAAGTTGAATACGCCATGGAGTTAGTGAACCGTGGCGCCACAATCATGGGAATCCAGTGCGCAGAAGGTGTAGTTTTAGGCTCAGAAGAAAACATAGAGCCGCTTGAAGAGGCAGAATATTCATGGAAAATCTTCAAGGTTGACGAGCATGTAGGCGCTGCTATAGTGGGCTTGAGTTCCGATGCCAGAATACTCATTGATCAAGCGCGGATATACGCGCAGAGCAACAAGCTAACCTATGATGAACCCATAGATGTGGAAGTTGTAACCAAACGAATATGCGACATACAACAGATGTACACTCAACACGCGGGTGTGAGGCCCTTCGGAGTAAGCTTGGTCTTCGGCGGAGTCGACAAAACAGGAGCACACGTTTTTGGAACACATCCCAGCGGAACCTACAGAGGTTACAAAGCTACAGCCTTAGGCGCTGGAAGAGAAACAGTGCTAACGATATTGAAAGACGAATACCGCGAAGACCAAAGTCTGGAAGGAAACACGAAACTCGTAGTAAAATGTCTGGTAAAAGCTTTAGAAGCTAGACAGTTGCCGCCTAGAATAAAAATTGCAGTAATCCCCAAAACAACGCAAGAACTGCAAATGCTGACTGACGAAAAAGTAGAAAGCTATATCAAAGAGCTGGGTTCGAGCAAGTGACAACTTGATGAGTGATAAGTACACCATTGCACGCTTAACAAAAGGTAACGAGCACTTTGAAATTCTGGTGAAACCAGAGAAAGCGTTAGACTACCGTACGGGAAAAAACGCCAGAATAAGCGAAGTTTTAGCAGCCGAGTTCATTTTTGCTGACGCCAACAAAGGAACCAAAGTCTCGGAGGAGCAAATGCGCAAAGCCTTCGAAACCACTGACCCGCTGAAAATCGCAGATGAGATACTGAAAACAGGCACGCTTCAGCTTACCACAGAGCAAAGGCGTAAGATGGTAGAAGATAAACGAAAACAAATCGTAGATTTCATATCGAGGCAGGCTGTTGACCCGAAAACAAACCTTCCGCACCCGCCTTTACGCATAGAAAATGCCATGGAACAAATCCGTTATCCAATAGATGCGCACAAGCCCGTGGAAGAACAAGCCAGAGAGATTGTGAAACTTTTACGACCTATTTTGCCTTTGAAAATCGAACAAATATCCGTAGCTGTCCGTGTGCCCGCTGAATACTCGGCAAAATCGTATGGATCAATCAAAAGTTTTGGTGAAATCAAACAGGAAGAATGGCGTGCAGACGGCTCATGGTACGGCATAATAGATATGCCTGCTGGAGCATACGCTTCGTTTCTTAACAAACTGGGAGACGTAACAAAAGGAAATGGAGACGCAAAAATACTCAAATAAAAAATTTAAAGTGGAGGTTAATGATTATGCCAACATATTTTGAAAAGAAACAGCTTGTAACGCCTGGAGAAATGCTTGCTGAAGGCGATTACTTAGCTGGCAGCAACACATACACGGAAGAAAACAAGGTCTACGCCTCAAGAATCGGGCTTGCAGACCTTGACAACAAGCAAGTAAACGTCGTCGCTTTAAGGTCCTTTTATTTCCCAAAAGTAGGCGACATAGTTATAGGAACAGTCTTAGAAGTTGGATTCAGCGGCTGGACCGTGGACATCAAAGCACCCTACACGGCACTTCTGAGAGCATCAGACGTTCTAAGCAGACCTTTCAAGCCGCAAAACGACGAGTTATCGCAGGTTCTTAACGGTGGAGACCTAATAGTTGCCAAAATAGCCTCGTACGACAGATCCCACGACCCCCAACTCACGGTTGGCGAGCCAGGCTTGGGAAAAATAACCCGTGGACAGATAATTAAGGTAACTCCATCAAAGATTCCCCGCGTTATAGGCAGGAAAGGTTCAATGATTTCCATGATAAAACAGGAAACAGGCTGCCAGATAATTTTAGGGGTTAACGGTGTCATACTGGTAACTGGAAAAAATCCAGAGGACGAGGATCTCGCCATGGCGGCGATTCAAAAAATCGAAGATGAATCCCACACGAGCGGTCTTACAGATCGCATTACACAATTTCTTAAAGAAGAAAAAACTGGAGGAAAACAAGAATGAATGAAAAACCTGAAAAATTGATTAATAAGAAAGGTTTGAGACTGGACGGCAGAAAAGCCGACGAGTTGAGACCTGTAAAAATAGAAGTAGGCATCTTGTCAAACGCTGACGGTTCGGCATATATTGAACATGGAAAAAACAAGATTTTGGCGGCGGCTTTTGGCCCAAGAGAAATGCATCCAAAGCACCTGTCGCTTCCAGACCGTATGGTGCTGCGATGCCGCTACCACATGGCGCCTTTTTCGGTGGGGGAACGCAAGTCACCCGCGCCTTCAAGAAGGGAGATTGAGCTTTCAAAGGTAATCCGTGAGTGTCTTGAGCCTTCAGTGTTCGTGGAGTATTATCCGCGCACTGGCGTAGACGTTTTCATTGAGGTGTTGCAGGCGGATGGCGGAACAAGATGTGCAAGCATCACTGCGGCTTCTTTGGCTTTGGCGGACGCGGGCATTCCCATGCGCGACTTAGTGGTTGCATGCGCAGCTGGTAAAATTGACGATACAGTGGTTCTGGACCTGTTTGACACTGAAGACAAAGTAGGCTGCGCTGACGTTCCCGTGGCTTTCATGCCTAACTTGAACGCAGTTACGCTGCTACAAATGGATGGTATCCTCAAGCCTGAAGAGTTTGAGAAAGCAGTGAGCATGGCGATTGATGGTTGCAAAAAGATTTACGAGTTGCAGAAGGAAGCGTTAAAAACGAAGTATATGCTAATCGAGCAGGAAGAGGAGGTTGAAGAGTAATGTCATCATTAGTAACTCGCGTTAGAATGAAGCAGATAGAGCAGTCAATAGATAAGGCAAAGCGTCTCGATGAAAGAGGCTTAGGTGACTACAGAGAAATCAAAATTGAACAAGGACTGATCGAAAAGGCTGAGGGCTCAGCCAGAGTTCTGCTGGGAAAAACCGAGGTGCTTGTTGGTGTAAAAGTTGAAACTGGCACGCCGTTTCCAGACACGCCTAACGACGGAGTGATGACGGTGAACGCGGAACTTGTGCCGCTGGCGTCGCCAACTTTTGAACCAGGGCCTCCAGATGAGAACTCCATAGAGTTAGCCAGAATAGTTGACCGTGGCATACGCGAGTCTCACGCCATAGATACTGCGAAGTTGTGCATTGCGCCTGGAAAGAAAGTGTTCGTTGTTTTCGTGGATGTTTACGTGCTTAACCATGATGGGAACCTGATTGACGCTTCTGCTTTGGCGGCGGTTTCTGCTTTGATGAACACGAAGATGCCTAACTACGAGGTTAAAGACGGTGAGGTTGTGATTAAGCAGGGGTACACTCCGCTTCCGATGAAAAGCCACCCGATAACGGTGACGCTTGGAAAAATAAACAACAAGCTAATTGTTGATCCGTGGCTGGAAGAGGAGCAGGTGATGGATTCAAGGCTTACGATGGCGTTCAACGACGAAGGCAAAATCTGTGCCACACAGAAAGGCGGAGCAGGCTACTTCACACAGCAACAGATTTTAGAAGGCATGAAACTAGCACAGGAAAAAGCTGCAGAACTGCGCAAACAAATGAAATGGTGAAACAGTTGGGAAGAAAAACCAAGAAAGTAGCCCACACACGAGGCTTAGGACCACGATACGGCTCCACCGTCAGAAAACGCTACATCAGGGTCACAGCGGGACTTAAAAAAGCCCACAAGTGCCCACAATGCGGCTTCGTAAGGGTAAAACGCGAAAGCGTAGGCGTCTGGAAATGCCGAAAATGCGACTACACGTTTGCTGGCGGCGCGTACATGCCTGTCACAAAACTCGGGGTCGTGGCTAAACGCGCAGCTAAAGGCACAGTCGCAGAGGAAACGGCAGCGCCCGTTCCCGCGGCAGAAGAAAACGACTAAGCGCTTTTTTCTTTTTCATCTTTTTGTCATTTCGAATATAACGCATTTTAAAAGGCAAAAACGCCTAATTCCATATAGGGTGGGCTTAAAAATGAAGGCTAAGGCAACTGTCCGCTTGCGGCTATCATCAGAAAAACAGTTGGCCACGCTTCTTGACGCTTTAGCGCCAGAGGCTAACAGGCCAGTCACCACGCGGGCTAAGGCGGTTTTGGAGAAAGGCGGCAACTTTCTGGTTTTAAAAGTCGAAGCCAAGGACACGGTTGCCCTGCGCGCCGCGTTGAACGCTTACCTGTGGTGGATAGGCTCTGCGATGAATGTTCTGGAAGTCCTTGACCACGCTTCGTAGCTTATGCGCTAGTGCTCTGCAGTGGCTACCCTTCCCTTGTAAATAGGCTAAATCTTTTTCAACATGCTAATAGCTGCGGAAATCGCCAATACGTACCTACCCCTCTATAGTTTCTGCATTTAATCTCTATTAGGATCCAAATAGACGGCAAATATGCTGAGTAGTGTCTTTTGAAAATCACTCTCCGGGTTTCTGGCATGGGCTCTGGCGGGCCCGACGGGAATTGAACCCCGCGGGGAACATTTGTACCATGGCTGAAAACCAACTTCCCCTCTTTTTTCTGTTTCGGTGAGGAACATTGTGTCTTACAGCAGCAAAACGCACCATCCCGATGACAATAGAAGACGCCAAAGTGATGTGGACGGTGCATAAGCAAAACGGCACTTGCAAATGCACAAGAAAGGCAAAGTGATTGGGTTTCAACGCGAATGCGGATACAAGTACAAACAGAAAAAGCCAATAATATCTAGAATGCCCACACAGAGGTAGGAAACCCCGTCTTCCCATTAGGGCTTACCCAAATACTTCCAATAATAGACGAATCTACAACAGAAAGAACAGCCATAATTTACTAAGAAAACTATCAATGTCTTGTCTTCTTCGGAAAACGCTAGTAGTTACACAAACTTTGCTATAAAGTGCTATGGTAGATAATTCTAGAAATAAAACAATAAATTCTAATACACTTAAGTTGCAAGTTGGGTTTGCATGTTAATTTTAGTATAAGACTTTGTCAACTGTTTTTACTTGGTTAGAATTTTGCTTATGGGGTGTTGCTCAAGTCGTAAATAAATAAGCGACAGCTTATCTTAAGAAGCTAAAACTTCCACCTTGTACTAGTGGGGGGTTCAAATCCACGCGATCCCACTAAAATTGTTGAAATTTCAAGTTCTCGGCAAGTTATCATCAATATATTCAAAGGCTTTTTTTCCAGTTCAACAATTGAAAGGAATTTCTTTTCTGCCTCTTCAATCTTTTCTTTTATATTTGGAGCCTTTTCTGCATCTATGAACAATTGGTCGAGTTCAGAAAAAAGCGTGCGAAGGTATGCCAACGTTTGTTTCGCGTATATATCTAGAAGAATCTATGTTTCTTTTTTTCTTGCTTCGTGTGACTTTCGCTTACTGCTTCTTGATTTTCGACTAGGGCTTCACCATCTATGGCTGTAACTGTAACACCGCTTTCTTCGGCTTCTTCAGGCCCCGCTTCAGCAGGCTCAGGCACTTCTTTTGTTTCTTCAGGTTTAGCTGGCGCTTCTTTTACCTCCTCTTCAGGAGGAGTTTCTGGTGTTGGCGCCACTTGCTCTAGCTTAGTTTCTAGTTCTTTCTTTTTTGTTTCCAGCTGAGCTATAGCGTCCTTGGTCGCCTCGTTCTTGCTCTTTAGCTCTTCAATTACAGCTTTCTCCTTCTTCAACTCTTCAACTACGACTTTCTCCTCAAGAGTCAGCACGTTGTTTTCCAATTTCTTCTGCAGTTCTTTTAAGGAACGTGACTCTGCCTCAAGCTCCGCTCGTATGGCTTGCAGTTTTTCAAGTTCTTCTTTTGCACTCAATTTTCATCAAGCTTACAACGATGATATAAAAAAAATGGTTTATGAAAGGACAATACGTATTCAAGATTCAAATCCCACCCTACGCACCAAGCTAAATCTGTGCAAAAACGCCAATATTATAAAGTTGATAACGCTTATCGGAATCGCTAAAGTAGCGTAGCGCGCGCGAAAAAACACGCTATCTTTGAGGGCATTATCCCTCAGGCTCTGAGAGCTGTACTGTGGATCCGCCACTAACTTTTTGGGTTTTACGTGATTTGAAGCCTGCAAGAACAAGTTGTTGAAGTGTTTTTTCTCGTTCTCATTCGCAGAAGCCACAGTCATGGCGATTGGCATCTCACTCTTCACATCTACGGCCAAATGAAGCCTGTAACCGAGGTCTTTGGCTTTGACTGCTCGTCCAACCTTGGATTCAGGGTCGCTGAAGCCTGTTCTGTTATCAAGGTTTCGACTACTGTAAGCCTTGATGAAGGTTGAATCCAAAGCCAAGGTTTCACCCTTGACCCTTCCTTTTTTCACGAGCAGTTCAACGGATTCGTTTACTATGCGCATCAACCTTTCAGGTCCCACTTTGCTTCTGAACCTGGACAAAACAGCAATGCCATAAGGCGGCTCATCCTCTTCAATATCGCAGATCTTCTTTAGGCGTGGGTCTTTCCTCATTTGACGTACAAGCATTCGGTCGCTTGGAATATTTCTTAATCGTCTGAGTAGGTGTGCTTTGAAAATTCCAAGAGGGTTTCTTGGCGGTCTACCCGGAGAATCTTTTGGATGGAAAGGCTCTTCTAGCACTTTCTTAGCAAAGGATAAATCAACCTGCTAAACAAGGTTTCTAGAGTCTCACATCTCTTCATTGCTCACCCCGATAAGAGGTGCGAGACTCAACTTATAACGAATTTAGGAACACGCATGCGCGCTACCTGAACGCTCGCTGCGCCTGCTGAGATTCCTACGAGCAAGCCTTCTTTTAAGGCCAGTGCCCGAGAGGTTTGCATTGCGTCTTCGTCTTTTACCTTAATGACTTCGTCCACAAGGTCAAGTTTTAGGACGTCTGGGATGAAGCCTGCGCCGATTCCTTGGATCTTGTGAGGTCCTGGTTTGCCGCCGCTCATGACTGGCATAAATTTTCAGATTTATCGTTTGCTTTTCCGGGGTCTGAAGGTTAAGATTAGTCTTTAGGTTTTTTCCAGATGTTGTAGGGGCATTTGCTCCAGCAGTATCGGCTTCCCTTGTAAAAGCAGTTCTTGCACACAGCCCTGCCAAACAGCCTGATTCGGGTCAAAAACTTCACTGACACTCTTTTAGGAGGAATGTGCTTTTGTGCTTTTCCGCAGGCTACCTCCCTGCGTTCCCCATTCCAAAGTGTTTCGCAGCGAAGCTGCCTTTTAATTCTACGAGTGAGTGTGCCTCAAATGATGAGGAAGTTCCCGCTTGAGTTGGGTTAGGCGTGTCTGCACGATTGCAAGCAGTTCTTTTCGCAAATCATCAACTGGAAGTGTTAATTTTATCAGGCTTACTCTTTTGGCTAACTCGTCGTCGCCAAGCGTGTCTTCTATCCATTTTTGGAAGTCGCCTCGTTGAAGATGAAAATTTACTGATCCTGCGGGCACGACCTGGATTTTCTTTTCGAAGGCGTCTAGGCTTGTCGCAGTTTCTCCCGTGAAGCTGCCTGGAGCTTTGTAGAAATGGAATCCTTTTTCGTACGGCACAGTTCTTAGGATTTCTGCGATTTTTTTGTTCAGTTGAAGCCGTTTTATTTCTGGCTTTTTATGAGTGTGTGTTGACATAACAAAACCTATGTAGTTATTCGCAGCGTCCGATATATTGTTTGATTGACTAGGTCTTGCGAACTACTTGTCTAATAGAATGAAATGGCTAAAACATCTTCTTTGCCCCAATCCAGTTTTGCTTTGCAGGTGTGCTTTGTGCAAACAGTCGCGTTGTTTATCAGCTTTGAATGACAAAATATTGACAAGTTCATTGAGACGCCTGTGTCGACGATTGCTTTGCATTCTGGGCACTTAATCAAAAGGCGAGACATCCTTTTCACCTCTCTGATTCGCTTTTTTACTATCTCATAATTGTGTCAGAGTAAAATTAGTTTTTTGGGTTTGGGATTAAATTTTAATCTTTTTCTCTCCAATAACCATTTCGAAATTAGCGCGTGCACACTAAGCTAAAAGCTAACGCGCT
>CAZJBY010000032.1:0-22681 GCA_964544495.1 uncultured Candidatus Bathyarchaeia archaeon | reverse complement strand
GTCGCCTGGCTTGTAATCTTCCTTTAACGAGCCGACGGCTGAAGGCGCAAGAATCCGCGTAACGCCAAGCTTCTTCAAAGCGAAAATGTTAGCCCGCGAATTAACGTCTGTCGGTCTTATCGTGTGCTTCTTTCCGTGCCGCGGCAGAAACGCCACACTTCTGCCCGCCAACTCGCCTATGGTGATTGCGTCAGAAGGCGCACCATATGGCGTGTTCATGGTTACTTCTTTAACGTTTTTGACCAGTTCAGGGTCGTAGAGCCCTGTTCCGCCGATTATGCCGATTTCAGCTTGCATGGAAGTTTACTCGACCCTTCCACTTATAAAAATAGCGACTGAAGCACCAAGCACCGCGTTTGCGGACGCTTAATAAAAGAGCCACCATTCAATAATCTCAAGGAGAATGATTTTGTGCAAGACGAATCCAACACGGAGAGAAAACCGAACAGGCTCATACACGAAAAGAGCCCCTACCTGCTTCAGCACGCGTATAATCCCGTGGATTGGTATCCGTGGAGCAAGGAGGCTTTTGAGGCGGCTAAAGCGCAAGACAAACCGGTTTTCGTTTCCATTGGCTATTCTTCATGCCACTGGTGTCACGTTATGGAGAAGGAAAGCTTTGACGACGACGAAGTGGCTAAACTCCTAAACGGGGCGTTCGTCTGCATTAAGGTTGACAGGGAAGAAAGACCTGACCTTGACAGCGCTTACATGGCGGTGTGCCAAGCGATGGGGCGAAGCTGCGGCTGGCCGCTTAACGTCATAATGTCGCCAGACAAAAAACCTTTCTTCGCAGCCAGCTACATCCCCAAGAACAGCAGGTTCGGTCTGGTGGGCATGGTTGATTTGGTTCCTCAGATTGAAGAGATATGGAAGTCGCGCAGGTCTGACTTGGAAAATCTGGGCGATGACATTAAGCGCAGAATTGAAACTTTTGAGAAGAGAACCGTGGGCGAAGCGCTGGACAAAGACGTTTTGGATGAGGCGTACGAGCAATTTGTTTTGCGTTTTGACGAGCGGAACGGCGGTTTTGGGGGTGCTCCAAAATTTCCTTCGCCTCATAACCTGCTTTTCCTGTTGAGGCATTGGCGCCGAACCAAGGAGAAAACCGCTTTGGCGATGGTGGAGAAGTCCTTGCGAGCCATGCGGCTGGGCGGCGTTTTCGATCAAGTAGGCTTTGGCTTCCACCGCTACTCCACGGACGCGGAGTGGTTGGTGCCGCATTTCGAAAAGATGCTTTATGATCAGGCGTTGCTGGCGCTGGCTTACACCGAAGCTTATCAAGCTACAGGCGCAGGCAAATTCAAAGTAACCGCCAAAGAAATTCTAACGTACGTGCTGAGGGACATGGCGTCGCCGGAAGGCGGCTTCTACGGGGCTGAAAACGCAGACAGCGAAGGCGAGGAAGGCAAGTTCTACCTGTGGACGGAAACGGAAATCAGGAAAGCCTTGGCGCCTGAAGATGCCGACTTGGCGGTTAGGCTGTTCGGCGTCAAAGCCGCGGGAAACTACACTGAGGCGATTCAGAAGCGGAACGGCGCAAACATACTTCACTTGGCTGAACCGTTAGAGCAGGTTGCTTCAGAGTCGCAGTTAACGCTTGACGAGCTTATTCTTAGGCTGGGAAAAATTCGGAATTTG
Source organism: uncultured Candidatus Bathyarchaeia archaeon (assembly GCA_964544495.1). GTDB lineage: Archaea > Thermoproteota > Bathyarchaeia > Bathyarchaeales > Bathycorpusculaceae > SG8-32-3. The sequence continues at coordinate 21,040 of CAZJBY010000032.1, read as the reverse complement.
CTTTTCAAAGCCAGAGAAAACCGTGTTCACCCAGCCAAGGATGACAAGATTTTGGTGGACTGGAATGGGTTGATGATTGCCGCGTTGGCAAGAGCCAGCAGCGTTTTCAGCCAACCGCGTTACCTGCAAGCCGCAGTCAAAGCCGCTGATTTCATCTTGGAAAAGATGAAAGATGAGCATGGAACGCTGTGTCATCGTTACGCGAAGGGCGAAAGGGCGATAGAGGGGTTTCTTGATGATTACTCGTTTCTCGTGTGGGGGCTGATTGAAATTTACGAAGCGTGTTTTGAAAAAAAGTACTTGGAGGCGGCGGAGGAGTTAACCAAGACGATGGTTGCGCGGTTTTGGGACGAGGATGGGGGCTTCTACTTCACGGCGGAAGGTGCGGAGTCCGCGGTGCCCAGAAGAAAGATGGTGTACGATGGCGCGTTGCCTTCGGGCAATTCCGTGGCGTTGCTGAACCTGTTGTGCTTGGCGCAGTTGACCGGAGACTCGGCGTACGGAGACAGGGCTGGCCACATGATGAATGTTTTTTCTGAGGATGTGCGAAGGGCGCCTTTGGCGCATGCATTTATGCTTGTTGGCGTGGGCTTCGCGGTTGGACCAGTTTACAGCGTCATTTTGGTGGGTGACCGGGAGGAAGAGGGCATGAGGCGTTTGCTTGGCGCGTTGAAGGCGGTTTATGTGCCCAACATGGTTGTTTCGTTGCGGCAGGCTGGCAAGGCTGGTTTGGGCTACGAGAAAATAGGGGGCAAGGCTACGGCTTACGTTTGCCGTGGCCAGACATGCATGCCTCCGACTAATTATCTGGAGAAAATGTTGGCGCTTCTGGGGCTGTCCTAGACAGGGTTTATGTTGGCGGTGGTCTGGTTCCAAGCGTCAGCTGAATCGTCATGTCCTGGCCATTTCTGATTATGGTTACGTTAATTGTCTGTCCTGGCAGGGTGTGTTCTTCCAGATAAGTTGAGAGGTCATCGGTGCCTCTGATTCTGACTCCGTTGAAGGCTGTTATTATGTCGCCTCCGATGATGACGGTTTGCCCGTCCGCTGTGACCTGTTGTGTTCCTCCCTTGAGGCCTGCGTTGTCAGCGGGTCCGCCGCTTGTGACCTGCGCGATTAACCACCCGTAAGTTACGTTTACGTCAATTTCTTTGGCGATGTCATAGGTCATGTCTGTTCCTGATGCGCCGATCCACGGGTGCTGGTTGTAGGATCCTGTGGTTATCAAGGATTCAAGTTCTCGCAAGATTGCGCTTGAAGGGATTGCGAAGCCTAAGCCTTGGGAGTCGGTTACGATGGCTGTGGTTATGCCGACCACTTGTCCTTCGTAGTTCAGAAGCGGGCCTCCGGAGTTGCCGGGGTTTATGGGCGTGCTTGTTTGTATGACGTTTGCAATTGGATAGCTTGAGGTTTCGTCATTTATTGTTCTGCCCAGCGCGCTGACTATGCCCGTGGTCATTGACCCTGCTAAGCCATAAGGACCGCCTACGGCTGGGTCGCCAACCTCCAGGTTTGATGAACTCACGATTTCGAGAGGCTTGTATTCGTCTGGTGAAGCGTTTGTTGAAAGAACTGCGAGGTCAGCGTAAGGGTCTGAACCGAGAACCGTGGCTTCGTAGCTGTTGCCGTTTATGAACGTAACCGTTACGTTTTGTACGTCTTGGACCACGTGATAGTTCGTTATGACAACCATTTGCCCCGTGAAGTTGTAGACGAAACCTGATCTCTGCACCTGCGAATAGTAGGCGCGGTTGAAAACGTCATACTGCACCGTGATTCCTTGCACCACGACGACTGAGTCTTGAACTTCCGCGTACAATGGGGCAAGCGAAGCGTTCTCCCCAACAACGTAAGTGCCGTTTTGGTTAACCCCACTTGACGCGGATTGGAGGCTTGACACTTGATTTTGCAGTGCGGAGACTTGGTTTTGCAGGTCGCTTACACTTCCCGAAAAAGCCAAGCTGCCTATAGAGTACCCTAAAAGTCCGCCAGTTACGAGGCTAACTACGATGATAATTACGATAAGCGTGGCCGAGAAGCGGGGTTTCTTAAGGTTTTGATCAGTCGCTAATTCTTTTCGCCACCGTTGATTTCTGATTTGATGTGATGCGTCTTGAAATATTTCTAACTGCCATAGTTAATACAGACAACTAATCCACCTTCAAACATTTTAAAAAAAGGACGACCAAGAAGAGAGTTTCGAGAGAGTTCTTCTTGTTGCGGTTACAGCTGGGGTGTGAGCTTTATGTTACCTCCCTTCTTGTTTGTCATTTATCCTTCAACGGCGAAGAGTTATTAAACGATTTTTCAGAATTATACCCAAATCTTACCCTAATCAGAATAAAGTGAGATCAAGTTGGAGGATATCTTCAGTTTTTTAGAATTGGCCATTTTTTGAACAGGGTTGATTGATGAAAAATGGGAGAAAAATACGGTGATTGCTTTCCTAGTTAAGTATGTCGATAAATTGAGGTGGTGCGGGTTAAGGCTTTTCGATAACGGTTCTTGTCAGGATTACTATTTGCGTTACTTTTGCCTCTTCAATACTCACTAAGACAGTGGCGGGTCCTGTTGTGTCTTTTTGCAGCGTTAAAACTGCGCTGGTTGCTTTTGTGACAACGTTGCCTTCGGCGTCAATTACGGTTTTGATTATTGGCCTCACTGATGTGACGTTGTAGCCGTCGTTGATGAGACTTTGTACATCTGTGTCGTTTTCCGCTATGCCGATCACGGTCTGCTTAAACTCTTCGCTGACTTCAACCTGTCCTAAGCCTCCAAAACCGCGCATTCTGGCCTGCAGACCGAGTCTGCCAAATCCCATGCACATAGGGTTCCAGCTTGGGATTGTTTCATTCGTTTCTTGAGTGGTGAAGGCAGACGTTTGCGTAGTCGTGGATGTGTCGTTGTTTTCGGCGGCATTGGCTATCTGTGGCACCAGTAAGATACCGCTCACTATTGCAGCTACAGCAATCACGGAAAATAAAGCCAAAATCTTGCTTTTTCCGTTCGTGGTCATTCACCTCCGTTGCCTTGTTTGCTCTTTTCTTCGCAGCAGCTTATTAAGCGGTTTTTCAAAATTATACCAAATTTCGTTCCCAATCTATACAAAGTCCGCTGGATGGGTTACGGAGTGCGAGGAACATGTTTATTACTCAAGCCAAAATAGGGAATAATAAAATTCCTCAAACAATCGTGGCGGTATGTATTGGCTAGTAGCGCGCGTTCATTAAAGTATCTGCTCGGGTGGCTTATTGCAGGAACTAGAGGTGGCGCTACTCGTGCCAAAATAATTGAGACGTTGAAAGAAACCCCGCAGAACGCCAATCAGCTGGCAACTCAGCTTGGACTGGATTATAGAACGATAAGGCATCATTTGAAAGTGCTTGAGAAGAACAAGATGGTCACTACCGCCGGAGAAGGTTATGGTATCACGTATTTCTTGTCTCCAGCGTTGGAGGAGAATTACGGGCTTTTTGAGGAGATTGTGAATAGAATGTGGAAAAAGTAGAAAAAGGAGAAAAAACCATGAACAACCATATGAATAGTAACACGAAAATTTGGTTAGTAACAATTTTAGCTTTTATAGTGATAGCTCTCATGGCGGCGCTTTGGGCGTCGCACTCATTTCCGTTTCAATCGGCAGAATTTCCCGAAAGACGCCTTCCGCCGTCGGAGATTCTTGGTGACTTCGAGTTTTTCTATATAGCACAAACCGTGATTTCCACGGTTAATGTTTCGCTACTGACTTTCCTATTAATAACGTACATTGACGTATACAAGAAGACACGGTCACAGTTCACTTTGGGACTAATCATATTCTCGCTTGTTTTCCTCTTGAGAACGCTCACTGCGAATCCGTTGTTCATGAGTGTTTTCGGTTTCAGAGCGTTTGGTCTGGGACCATTCGCGCTGTTGCCAGACCTGTTCGAGCTTGTGGCATTATCGGTGCTGTTATACCTTAGCGCCAAATACTAGGAAGGCTCAGGGTAACAGCCATGAAAAAGAAAGTGTTCATCTCGGGTCCCATTCTGGGCATGGAAGCCGAACAAGGCTACAGGGAAACCATTAACGAAATTTGTGTGAAGCTGGGTTTTGATGTAATTGACCCGTGGCGCCGCGAAAAAGTGCTCTACAGGGGTGACGAGAAGTGCTGGTGGCCTCATGTTCCTGCCGCGGGCTTTGTTCAAAGAGACTTGTATGACGCTGAACGCTGCGATGTCATGGTTGTTTATTTGCCCAAGCTTTCTGCAGGAGCATGCATGGAACTGTTTTACGCCAAACGTAAGGGCAAGCGGGTCGTAGTAGTTTCCGAAATGGAGTGTTTAAGCCCGTGGATTATAATACACTCGGACGCTATAGTGAAAAGTTTCATTGCGCTTGAGGAAGCACTGAAAAATTTACGGTGAACCTCACTTATTTTGAAGATTGGAATACTGGCTTTATAGTGCGGAAAAAATTTCAATCAAAACTAAGGGCAAGGAGTCTAGTCTTCAGTATTCACTTTGAGTTTTCTAGCCATCAGTATTCCTTCTAAGAGGAAGAATGTCATGGCGATTCCCGTTATCGTCAGTCCCAGAGCGAAAAAGACTTTAAACTCGTATGTTTCGTCTGGCCAATGAATGGCGAGAACTATGATCTCCGTGATGAAGAGTGCTAAAAAGAAGTAAAAGTAAAACATAGGTCTGGGCACGAGTTTTCTGCCAACCCAGTAAAAACCGTGTATTTTGGCTTTCTCTTTGAGGATGTATTCGCCGTAAACGTTTTTTTTCAGCAGTCCCGCGGATTCAAGTTTCTGAAGATGCCGGTATGCCACGCTTGGGCTGCTGAGGTTCACGCCTCGCATTACATCGCGGGGACCAAGAGGTTTGCCTTCTTTAGCCACGTATATGTATACGTTAAGTGTAGTGCCTTCTAGCGGCTCGATGGCATGTTTCGCCATAATCGGTTCCTCTTGATAATTGTTGCAAATGAGAGCATCAGATCGATAAGTGTGCAGACCCCGTTCTTGTTCATGCTTCGTCAAGTATAGGTATGCTTCCCAACGTTCTTAAGCGTTTTTCGGTTAGTTTTTGAGAAGAACGAACGCCGAGACTTGCAAAAGGTCCATATGTATGGAAAAGCAGTTTTAAACAGTCCTTTTTTGGAGGCACGTATATGTTTCGCTCATACGTTGCGGGCACATGTAGAAACCAGCCAGCTTGTCAAGAAATCTTGACAAACCTAAACCCATAATATTTGCCGTCTATCAGGCTCCTAATACTGGTTCGTTGCAGAAACCTATAGGGGGTAGGTCCGTATTGGCGCAGAAACCGCCCAAAAGCGGTGCTTCTGCAGAAACGCATGCAGATTCTTTATATAAGGGGGTATAGACAAAAAATCGCAACAGCGCAAACCTGTCTCCAGAGAATTCTTTATCAGTTTAGAAACGCTTATGGTTAGGTTGAGGTGGTTGTTTTGGGTGAAAGCCATAGAATTGTGAAAAAGCATTTTGAGACTGAAATGTGGGTTGACAAAGAAAAGTTGCCGTTGAACCATTTTGTGCAGGAAACCATAGCCAACGTCATGTTAGGATTTTCCAAAACTCTCAAGGGCTTAGATTCAACGCCAGAAAAAATCGAAGTCAAAATCAAAAAGCTAGCCGAACCAAAGGATGTGGACGCGCACACTTACCCTTAAGCAGTCTCGAAGCTGAAAGCTGTTGAACGCGTTGAAGGGCATCTACATCCTAATAATCCAAGTAGACAAAAACATCAACGTGAATATAGGCGCATTAGGCAAGATACCCTTCACAAAAGGCTTATACGCCTACGTTGGCTCCGCACAGACTAACCTGGAGCAACGAGTAAAACGGCACTTCAGAAGCGAAAAACGCCTGTTCTGGCACATCGACTACCTACTCGCCAACGACGCAGCAAAAATCATCAAAGTCCTCTACAACGAAGCGGACAAAACAGAAGAATGCAAAACCGCCAAAGCCCTCAGCGAAGAAAACAAGCCAATCGCAGGTTTCGGCTGCTCCGACTGCCACTGCAAAAGCCACCTCCACCACATAAAAAACTGTAAACTCCTCCAAAAAACAATGCAACAACTCCCCACAAAAACATGACGCTTTTCACTTCATCATTCCAAGAATAGTTAACGCAGTCATCCACTATAGAGCTGGAATAAGCCAGGCTCAACCTTTTCTTCTAATACACAAATATGTAGTTACAGGATTATAATAGACTAAGCTGGGGTATTTGAAAAATGAAAGAAGGAAAGGAAAAAAATGAAAGCGAAAGATTGCTAGATATCGCCAAGAAACTTGAAATCCACTGCACTAAAGTTAATGCCTTGGTTAATGGACTTGAAAAGGCACAGATTAACAACAAAGCGTTCAGCTTAAGTCAAGCTTTTTACACAACAACTTCCGCGCCTATGACAAAAGTTATAAAAGATTTGTTGGGCACGTATGAGGCTTTACGAATTGAAGCAAGGGAATTTGCACAAATGGGCTATGTGAGTTTTGAAAACTCGTTTCCTGAGCTGAATATTAATTTTGAAACATACTATTCCGTTGCTGCCAGTTTGCTAAATCTGACCTTTCAGATGCAACTCTTGAGGCTTTACTGTTATCGCATTTTAAAACCGTAACAGTCCATGCATGTACGTTAAGTTATCTATTTTTTACTTTAAACAATCGAAAGACACTTAATCATTCAGCATATTTCTGTTCAGGCATCAGCACAGTGAATATTACATCGCCATTACCCTTGTTATTCGCTGACTTAGCCATAGGCTTCCTGCGACCTAACCAATACAGGCTCCATCCTATCAACCATAAGATAGCCATCACAGGCAACAGCAGAACCCTTACTGTTCTGTTCAGCTTGTGAGGTTTTAGCGGTTGATTCTCCATTTTAGTTTCCATCAATGTTCCCCTAGTTCAAAATAGAGTTATTTTTGCACTTATGGCTTTTTGAGAACTGGATTTCACCAAATTGCAAAGGTGAAAAGACCAAAGGCTGAAACCCCTAAAAAAGAAGCAGTTCTTCTTGTTTCACCGTGGATACTAAAAAACTATTTGCTTTTCACTTCAAAGCATTTCAAGAAACTGCAAGGAAATCCGCTTAAGACAGCGACACCTTCATGCCAACTTACGCCTTTTTTAACTTAAATGCCCTCACAAAATATCAGTTTACACTTGGGGCAAAACCGGCAGCCAACTTTCATCTTCTTATCCTTAACCTCCATAAAAGAAACTCCAAGATCCAAACTCTCACTACCACACCTTGGACACAGAGTCTTCATAGTTCCACAGCTTCAATATATTACATCTCAATCACTTATCACTTTCCACTTCGCAAACATTCCAAAGCTAAGACAAAGCAAACTCTGCTTCTTCAGCATTCTTATTTCTAAGAAACAAAGCAGCGTGAAAAAAACAATGATGAATAAATTATGAACAGGATCGGTGGCAAACCTGGAATGGCTTCACCAGCAGAGCAGACCAAGGCGCATGTGGAAACTCGCTAAAAATATAAAGGCGGAAAGCTTTAACAAGCAGAAGCCTAAAAGGAACTGTGGACACCAAGAGTGTTCAGAAGAAAAAGACAGCTACAGGCTTCAAATCAAGCGGTTGTAGTCTAGTTTGGCTAGGACATCAGCCTGCCACGCTGACGACCCGGGTTCAAATCCCGGCGACCGCACCAAAAACGTTCTCAAAAAGACCTACCCCTCCCTTTTATATACATTGAATCACCAAAAGCAACATGTGACCGATTAAGGAGTTGATGTATGAATGTCTGAATCAAACGTGACAACACTGAAACGCGTTGAAGGATACAAGTTTAAAGCCGAATTTGACGCTGAAGGCATTCCTGACCTCATTGTTGACGAGTTTAAGCCCATAGGTGAAAGTTCCGCGCCTAATCCAACGCGGCTCTTATCTGTTGCTGTGGGTCACTGCCTCAGCTCAAGCCTCCTGTACTGCTTAGCCAAAGCAAGAATCAGCGTTCTGAACCTCGAAACCACGGTTAAAACCACTTTGGGAAGAAATGAACAGGGCTATCTGCGAGTAAAAAATCTGGACGTTCAGATGCACCTGAATGTCGATGAAAAAGACAGGCCACGAGTTGCCAGATGCTTAGATGTCTTCGAAAACTACTGCACCGTCACTCAAAGCGTGAGAAACGGCATAGCCGTAACCGTGAACATAAAATAAGCGAGAACCTGATTAACGGAGATTTCGAGGCAGTTTTTTATGAAAAACCAACAAGCGCAAGCCAACTATTACTATTTCAACATGTGACCTTCACGGTCAATTTCGCCTTCGCGGATTCTTGTGGTGGAGATCGGTTTACAGTTTTCCGCAGGCACCATGCTGATTGCGACTATGGTGAGCCGTGGCAGTTGCGCCTCGCTTCTTTTCTGGTTAATTTTTGTGGCGGTTTCTTCAGTTTCTTCACTCACGACCAAGGCTTCTATGCATTTGTCGGTTGCTGTAGCGCCGTAAGGATCGTTTAATGGGGTAATTTCAGCCCTATCACTTAAGTTCAAGGCTTCCAAGAAAGCCTTTAACTCTTTCAGCCTTTCCTCGAAAGACGCAGTAACGTGCGGCTTGCTCATTTTCTTGACAAACTCGTCAGAGCACAAACCAATCAAAACGTGTTCACCAATCTCAAACGCTTTCATAAGCAAAACCTTGTGTCCCCTATGGAATTCATCGAAGGTTCCGCCAACCGCCACTTTTCTAAATTTCTTCATGGCTTACAAGCCTGGCTCCTTGAAAGTCAATCTTAGCCGCAAGGATTTTCTCGTTGGGTAAAACCTGCTTAAAAGCTTCTGCTATTTCCCCCACGTTTTCCTCAAACGCAAGCGCGTGAACTGCTTCACCCACCATGTTCTGCGCCACCCCAATAGCACCAGACTTCTCAGCCAACTTCACCAACCGCCTCACGCGCTCAGTCATGAACCCCGCTTTCTCAGCGAAATCCAGACAGCACGCCATAAAATTCGCCAAGGAAGGCTCAGCCAAAATCGCCTCCAACGTCTTCCTGCCCCAACGGTTAACCTCGCGGCGCTTCTCAGCCGAAGCCAACACCTGCTTTGTCGGCGTGGAACCGAAAACTCCCGCCACAATCCTGTACTCATCGCTGATTGGTATGCGGTCAATAACGCTTATTCCCGGCGCTCCTGGCTCAACCGTGATTGCACAGCCGCCCAGCATTAATGGACCGACAGTGCCTAAACCCGTTTTGCACCTGACTTCAGCAATATGCGCTACCCTGCCAATCTGATTGTACGTTAACGGCAAGTCTAACGCTCTAGAACACGCTAAGCTAGCGGTCAAGGCTCCAGCGGCACTGGTGCCGAAACCTGCGCCTATGGGAACCTCCACCCTGTGATTAACCACAACGCTGTAGGCTCTTGCGGCTTTATTAAGCAGCATTTGCATGACAGTCTTTGTCGTCTCCGCTTCTGGCGCGGACTTTCCGTTAATGAAAACGCGGATTGTATTCGTTTCTGCTTCTGAAACGCTAACTTCCGTCAAAACGCCTTTCTGGATTCCGAAACCGCCCCCTATGGAGCCAACCCGCTCCAAGTCCGCAATGGGCTTTCCATCACCTGTTCTGTCGCATATCTCGAAAAAACTGGAAATTCCAGCTGGCGCAAAGGCTTTAGCGGTTTTGGTCAATGGTTCCGCCTTTTCTTTCTGTTCTTGCCCTAAATTTGAGGGATGGAAACGCTCTGTAACAGGCTTTGATTATGGGCGGTCCTGCAAGCAGAATGAATGGGATTTCAGTGGCGAATGTCCAAACGAAAAGGGGAAGAATATATGAAGCAGCGAAAGGCGTTCCGAAATAGGAGAGGAAAAGCGGGCTGACTGCCCATACAGTAACGGACAGCAATCCGGCGCCTATTGCTTGCCCAGTTACGGACGCTATAGCGTAACTTCTCCACTCTTTCCAACGAATGGCAATCGCAGCAATAACGGCGAGACTCAGTATAATTGTCAACACGAAAGTTAGGAGGAACACTTCGGTTGATAAACCGGTGAAAGACGCAAACTCTGGGAGAAACACGATTGTAGGCACAAGCAATCCAACAGCCGCTACTGCCACGCCTGCAAGAGCCTGTTTTAGACTGATGTTCCTATAGGTTATGTAGCCGATTAGGAAGAATAGTAAAAAGTTCGGCGGCACGCCAGCTACAAGACTTAAACCGGCGTTTCCGTGGACAAACAGGTCTCTTATGAAAATGCCGATGGCTCCGCTTAAACCCCCTACCCACGGACCGTATAGCACTGCGAAGATGGCAGGTATGACAACTGCTGGCAAAAACCCTACGCCGAAAAAAGTGATGTTTGCCGTTAAAACTCCGACTACAGCGTAGAGCGCTGCGCAAATGCCGATGACGGCGATGTCTTGTGTTTTCAATGGTTATCCCTTTGAACTTAAGCTTAACCTTCACAGAAGAAGTCCCAATTAAGTATTCCGTATATAACGTTTAAACATGTTTAAACTTGCCAAGTTTTTATTTGGCGTCACATTTGTAGTATTGACGAGGCAGCGTACGTGACGGATAAAATGTTCGTGGATAGTCATGCTCACCTTCAGTGGAGAAGTTTTGGCAACGACTTGAAGGCTGTTTTGGAGAGGGCTAAAGAGAAACGGGTTACGCGCATAGTGAATATTGGCTTTGATTTGGCTGGATGTTTGAAAGGGGTAGAACTTGCTGAAAACCACGCGGGTCTCTATGCAACCGTGGGTATTCACCCTCACGACGCTAAAACGCTGAACAAGAAAATGTTGGATAAACTGAGGGAGCTTGCGGCGAATCCGAAAGTTGTGGCGATAGGTGAAATTGGGCTTGATTATTATAGGAATTTGTCGCCCAGAGAAGTGCAGCGGCAGGCGTTTGAAACGCAGCTTGCGTTGGCTGAAGAACTTGGGTTGCCAGTTGTGATTCATGACCGAGAAGCCCACGACGACATTCTTCAAACGCTTTCCAGATCCAAAGGAAGAATCACGGGTATAATGCACTGTTTTTCAGGAAGCAAAGAAATGGCTCAGCAATGCCTAGATTTGGGCTTTAAACTCTCGTTCAACGGAACTGTCACGTACCCCAAAAATAGTGAACTCCGCGAAATCGCCAAGTGGATAGACCTGAAAAACATGCTTCTCGAAACAGACTGCCCCTTTCTGTCACCCCAAGAGGTTAGAGGAAAACGCAACGAACCAAGCTTCCTGCCCATAATTGCCCGAGAAATCGCAAACTTGCGGAGAATGAGTGTGGATAACCTGGCGGAAGCTACCACAAGAAACGCAGAGGAAATCCTGAAACTACCTGTGGAACACTAAATAGCTAAGAACGTTGAGCAAATATGCAGAACAAAAAAAAGAGCGAGAGCTTGGTGATGTTTGCTATCGTGGTTCTAGGAAAGTTTTTGTTACTTTTGCAGTTTTTTCCTGAGAGCAAGACCGAGCAGTGTTGCTGACGCTAGAAAGGGCAGGAACAGCCAAGCAGCAAAATCTGGCACCACCTCGGTTGAAACAAGTTCTATCACGTGGCTGCTGTGCACGTAAGTAACGCTGAAAACGTAATGCGTACCGTTATACGACTCGATGTAATCTACGCCCTCAACCAACGGTGTATCATCCAAGGAGAGCGTAAAGTCGCCTGACATCAACTCTGCCGGAATAGTTATGTTGCAGAAACCCGTTGTTCCCGAAGCCCCAGTGACATTGAAGCTAAGTTGTTTTGACGTTTGATTGAAATTCAAATCGGATATTGTGGAGTTGCTGACTGTCGTGATGACGTAGTCGGTTTCGCCGACAGTGACGTTGAAGGACTGTTCAACAGGAGAGCCGTATTCAACCATAAGCGGGTAATTGTCAGTGTTGTTTCCATCGATTGTGTAAGGTGAATCTCCGATGCCGTCACCATTTGCGTCTGAACCCGCGTAATCGCTCCAGTAGTTCCCGCCTGACGGGTAACCATCATCCCAAACGTTAGCGTAGCCATCGCTATCAACTTGTTGGGTGTTTTCTATGAAGTTGTTGTGCCAAAACTTGTTGTCAGGAGATTCGTAGAAGTAGACACCATAGGTGCTGTCTACTACATTGTTCCCGCTAATATTGTTGTAAGATGCTCTAAAGAAGTAGAAGCCATAACCAGTGTTTCTTATGTTGTTTCCACTTATGATATTTCGGTAGCCATGATACTCGACTCTGATACCCCAGCCATACTGGGTCTCATCAACGAAGTTTCCGCTAACAATGTTATCGCTGCACAAGTTGCCGATGGTGATGCCATACTGGTTGTTTACAGCGTTATTGCCGATAATAGTGTTGTTGGAGGCGCCGTTAGCGAGCGCGATGGCATCATAGAAACTTAGTGTTATGTTGTTTCCGTTGATGAGGTTATAGTGAGAAGAAACCCCGCCATAGCCGTTAGCAGTGTCAAGCCAGATCCCATTATTGTTGTCTGTCAGTACGTTTTCGCTAACAGTATTATATGAAGACACGGAGATTTCGATGGGAAAATCGTTGTCTTCAAAAGTGTTTTCGGTGACAGTGTTATTGTTAGAATAAGCGAAGAGCCAGACGCCAACCTCGAAGTTTACGATTTGCGTGTTCCTGATGGTTACGTTTGTTATTCCAGACAAGAAGATTCCATTATCTTCTTGGTCCCCTGCGCCTTCAAGTGTGTAGCCTGCGCCGTCGATAACTATGTTGTTTCTGGCAACAGTAATATAACCTGTGATGTTGCCAGTGAAAGTGTACGTGCCAGAGTCAGAAGTTTCAATGTTGGATGTGCCAGTAATCGAGCCGTCAGCGTTTATAGTTATGAAATCGGCGCCTCTAACCAACGCAACATTCCAAAACGCACTAAACACGGTGAAAAGGAGCAGAAACGCTAAAACAAAAACTAACCCAAATCGTTTCACAGTTAAATTCCATCCAAACGACCCTATAATTGTAAAGAATATTTAAGATTTGGCAAAAACGTTGGCTTCGGGACAGGTCGCTTGCCCTAACTCGACGCCTTGAAATGAGACAAGTTGAAGGGCGCTGTGTAGGAGATAAGCCTAATGTGTTCTCGATAGGCTTTCATAAACCCAAGTTTTGCATGTACAAAGAATAGAGTGGTTTTATAGTGTGTCATTGAACCTTGGTTGGGGTTTTCGGCTACTCTTCCGCGGCTTTCGCGCTTTTCATTCCGCTTCCGTGGGGAAATGTGGGCACGGTGTATACGTCGGTGACTCCGTTGAGGTTTTTCACTTTTTTCTGAACGAATTCGAGTACTTCTGAGCTGTTTTCGGCGTTGATCCAGATGCCGACGTCCCAGGCTCCGAAGATGTTCATGCTGTAGCAGAGGTCCACGCCGGTGACGGGTTTTTCCTCCATTTTGCGTATGTCGCCTAGGGTGTCTACTAGTTTTCCCGGGTTCAACTTCATCAAGACTAAATATTCTGGCATGCTGCATTTTTCCTCCAGTGTTTGTTTTTATTTCATACACAATGTGTAACTTAAATATTACGATTTAATAATCATGATTTCAGGAAAAACACGCCACTACTCCGCATCGCTTTCTATGCTCTTCTTCTCCAGAAAGTCATTCGACATCTGCGTGCGTTTTTCAATCAGCTTTTGAAGGTCATTTTGCAATCTTTCCGCGATCCCCGCAATCTCTGTGGCTTCAGACACAACTGACTCGGCTGTTTTTCCCACGGTATCTGCCTCTTTTATTATCACTTTTGTCGTGGTCTCAACGTTTGCTGCATCAGCCACGACGCTTGAAGCCATTACAGCAACGCCTTCTGCGTCGGTAACCACCATCCGCGTTGTTTTCGCTACGCTTTCCGCCGTTTCTGAAACCGCCTTCGCGACTTCCGCCATCTCTCCTGAAGCGGCAGTTTGTTCCTCAACCGCTGAAGACGTCTCTTCAGACACTGACGAGCTTTCTTCGGCTATGCTGGCGACTTCTTCAATTGACCGCACCACAGCATTTAACGCATCAAGTCCTTCTTCAACGCTGTTTGTAAGTTTGCCGACGTTGAGGCTCATTTCTTCCAGAATTCTAGCTATGTCCTCCACTTCCTTGATTGCGCCCAGAACTACGTTAGCGCCTTCCTCGGCTCCACTCTGAGACTGCTGGCTAATCGCGCTGGTTTGTGTACCCGCGTCTTTTATGCCTTTCACAAGGTTTATGGCTGAGTTCGCGGCAATTTTTGATTGTCCTGCTAAGCCTTTTACGGCGTCAGCGACCACTGCGAAGCCTCTGCCTGCTTCTCCAGCTCTAGCTGCTTCGATGGCCGCGTTTAAAGCAAGCATGTTTGTCTGACCGGCTATGTCAGAAACTGAATTAGCCATTTGCCCTACTTGATCTATCGAATTTATCATTGACGATACGGCGTTTGACACTTTCACTATGTTAGTCCTTATAGATTCAATTGCTGAAAGCCCTCTCTCGGCTTTCTCGTTGCTGTCTTTTGATTTCTTCAAAACAGCGTCGGTAACAGTTGACGCTTTCTGTGCGATGGCGCTTGCTGCATCCATGACGTTTTTAAGAGATTCAGTGTTTCTTGCAGCGTGCTGTGCGAGATCGGCGAGCTTTTGCGCTCCTGACGACACTTGCTGCGACGCCACGCTGACCTGCTGCATGCCCGTAGCCATCTGATTTGATACATTTGAGGCGTGTTTGCCCATTTCGGCAACTTTCATAACTGATTTAGTTGCGTCATCCGCGCTGTTAGCTAATTTAGTGGCTACTTTGCCCATATCTTTTGCTGACGCAGATACCTTGTTTACTGTGTTGGAAGCGTCCATGGTTAACTCGGCAACTTTGATGGCGGATTTTTCTACGGTGAGGGCGAAGTCCGCTGCTTTAGCTGCACTTTGTATGAGAAAGTCCATACTGTTATACATTGCGTCACAGCCCTCGACGGTGTCCTTGTGAAGCGAAACAATTTCTGTTTTCAGTTCTACGTTCTCATTGAGAAGGCGTGCATTCTCCTTTTCGAGGAGTTTTAACTGTTTTTCCAGTTCAGAATTATGTTTATCTTGAGAGCCCTCAGCCATTTTTTGTTAACTTCCGTTTCAAATCCCTTTCAATTTTGTGTTTTACTTATATGTAGATTATGAAGCATGCATAATTAACATGGATGATTATTACTAACGCATATTCAAAATCAAAATTCAGGTCAGATTTTGACCTAAATGGCAACGGGTCGGCTGCCAATCAAGACGTAATTTCGGCGTAACCACAATTTTAGTCTTCACAAGCAGTCATAATCTCTTTCGGAATGTCTTCGAGAGGCATGACAAAATCAACGCATCCAGTCTTAATAGCGGCAGCAGGCATTCCAAACACGACGCAGGTTTTCTTGTCTTGAGCAATTGTCATTCCACCCTTCTTTTTTATGGCTTCAATTCCTTTCGCGCCATCCGCACCCATACCAGTCAAAACTACCCCTATATTCTTAGACGCGTACACCTTAGCCGCTGATTTCATCATGACATCTGCTGAGGGACGCACGTAATTCACTGGTGGACTCGTTACGAGGTTAATCTTGCCGCTTTTCGTCACTGACATGTGAAAACCGCCTGGTGCAACCAGAGCCAGACCCTCTTGAACAACATCGCCCTCTTCAGCTTCCTTCACTTTGAGTTTGCATTCTTGGTTTAGGCCATCAGCAAAGAGCTTAGTCATGCCTTTTTGCATGTGCTGCACAACCAGGATTGGCGGCGTGTTCTCTGGAATATGCTTGAGGATGTACGCTACCGCAGCTGGGCCTCCAGTCGAGGCAGCTATTGATATAACTCTGTCACCTTTTTTTGTCTTAGAGGGTGCGACTGGCTTCATCTCTCTGGGTTTGGCTTTTCTTATGTTTGCGGATGCGGCTGTTTTGACTTTTGATATAAGTTCATCTTTCACTGAGTTCATGTTCAAAGAGATTGCGCCTGAGGGCTTGGGGACATAGTCAACCGCTCCGAACTCCAACGCCTTCAGTGTAAGTTGGGCTTCTCTTTGGGCTAAGGCGCTTATCATGACGACTGGTAAGGGATTTCTTTCCATAATTTTTCTGACGGTTGTTAACCCGTTCATTTTGGGCATTTCGATGTCAAGCGTCACGACATCTGGATGCAAGGTTGCGATTTTGGCGAGGGTTTCTTCGCCGTTTTGAGCGGTTCCTATTACGGAGATTTGAGAATCTGATTGTAGCAGGTCAACGAGAACTTTCTGCATAAGCAGGGAGTCATCAACTACGAGGATTCTAATTTGACCCTTCAATCTCCATCACATGTTATGCTTAAATCCGCGATGTTCTAGAATTAAAGTTTAGCCTTAAAATTTTAGTTGCCTGCTATTCTTTTGCGTTGGTTACTTGAATCTGGAAGCCTTTTATGTTCTCTTTCATGCTGTTCATGTTATCATTTGATACGACTTTGACTATGTCAAGCAGAACAATGAGGTCTTTGTCGTGCTTGGCTATACCCATTACGCCGTCTAAACTGCCTGTGATTAGGCTTTCGGGTCCTGTTTCTATGTCTTTCTTTTGAAGCGTGAGAACTTCGGTAACTGAGTCAACGATTACGCCTATGGGATGCTTATCTTGAACCACAACCATAATGCTCGGCTCGTTTTCTTTTCTGTCGCTGAGCCCGATGCGTTTCCGCAGATCGATCACCGGGACCACTTCGCCGCGAAGGTTGGTCACTCCCTTAAAGTAAGGTGGAGCGCAGGGAACAGGCGTTGCACCTTCAAAATTCTTGACTTCCCGCACCTGATTCACGTTTACGCCGTAAAACACGTTGTCAAGTGCGAACGTCAACATCTTGAATTCTTCTTTTTCAACTTGGTCGTCGATGTTTGCCATCGGAGCACCTGCAACTTTTCAATTATAGTATTCGAAAAACGGTTATTTGATGATTATGAAGTTGCGGTACATATCCAAAATTTGAATCATGACAAAGTGATAACCATCACGCATGACCACCGAGACACAAATGATTTTCCGAAAAAAGTAAGGTCGTGTACCATTAAAGTCTTATATTAATATGTGATAATTCCACAAAAGGCAGGTGCACAACATTGAATCTCGCTGTTGACGCAAAATCCTTAGTCAAACAATTCGGAAATATACGCGCTCTAGATGAGTTAAGCTTCCAGATAAAAAAGGGCGAAATCTTCGGGCTTATCGGCCCCAACGGCGCGGGAAAAACCACCACCCTTCGCATAGTCAGCACCCTCATTATCCCCACCTCAGGCACCGCGACTATTTTCGGCTTAGACACAGTAAAACAATCAGGTGAGGTCAGAAAAATAATCAGCTACTTACCTGAAGAAGCAGGAGCATACCCCAACCTCTCAGGCAACGAATACTTGGAGTTCATGGCCAAGTTCAACACAAAAAACCAGAAGGAACTCCGCGTAACCATCGAAGAGGCAGCTAAAATCAGCGGCTTAGGCGAACGCCTCAAGGATAAAGCCAAAACCTACAGCAAGGGCATGAAACGGCGACTTCTGGTCGCCAGAGCGCTCATGACCAAACCGAAGCTTGCCGTGCTTGACGAACCTGCAAGCGGGCTCGACGTGTTGCACGCTTATCATGTGAGGCAGATTATCAAAAACTATGTCAAAGAACACGGCACCACCGTGCTGTTAAGCAGCCACAACATGCTTGAAGTTGAATATCTATGCGACCGCGTCGCACTTCTCAACAAGGGCAAAATCGTCGTTGAAGGAGAACCAGATGAACTCAAAACCAAATATCAAAGCCAGAATCTGGAAGAAGTTTTTGCAAAGGTGATTGGTTATGCTTAAGGGTTTCAGAAATATTCTCATAAAGGAACTCAAAGAGCTTATCCGTGACCCCAAAATTCTCATCGGCATCATCATTATCCCCATTATCATGTTTCCTGTACTAGGGTTAGTCATAGGATACGCGGAGCAAACCGCCATGGAACAAGCAAAGAAAACGCAATTACTCGTCCTCAACAATGACGGCGGCAACTGGAGCGAAACCCTCGTCAGCTACCTTCAAGCTGCAGGGGCTGAAACAACAATCGTCAACAACCTGACCCCGCAACAGCTTGTCAGCCAAGGACTTTTAGCCAAGAACAATGCTACGCAGTTCGTTGAGATTCCGCAGGGCTTCACCGAAAACTTGACGAGCCATTTTGCGGGCGACACCAACATCACAGCCGTGGTTAACGTGTATGGGATTTTCAACATAGGGGGTATCTTCTCGAACATTGGTTCGTCAGGCATCACCAGTCTTGTCTACAGCTTCAATCGCTACGTCGCCCCCGACGTGCTGCAAACCACTCAGTCATCCATAATTAAAGGGGCGATTCAGCAGAACGTGGACCCAGCTACTCTGTCGTCGCTGCTGATTTCTCAATCCATCATTCTGCCAATCACCATAATGATTCTGCTTACGTATTCGATGCAGATCGCGGCGACTTCAGTGGCGATGGAGAAAGAGGAAAAAACACTTGAAACTCTCCTTACTGTGCCAGTTGACAGGTTCTCCATCCTCATGGGGAAACTTTCCAGCAGCGCCCTCGTCGCAGGACTAGGCGCGATAACGTATCTGGTGGGCTACGGTTATCTTTTCGGCTCCATCACTTCAGGCGTTTCAACCACTGGCGCATCACTTGATTTGGCCGCGTTGGGATTGGCGCCTACAGCTTTAGGATATGTCCTGCTTGGAATTACGTTGTTCGTCACTTTGCTCGCGGGTTTGGCGCTGGCGGTTATTATGTCGGCTTTCGCCGAAGATGTCCGAGGAGCTACGGCGCTGGTGGGTTATGTGTACCCGTTAATTTTCATTCCGTCTTTCGCTTTGATCTACATCGATATCAACGTGTTGCCGTTGCCGATAAAGGCGGTTTTGTTTGCGATTCCTTTCAGTCAACCAGTCATTGCCAGCAAAGCCGTCATCGCAGGAGACTATTTCACCACGATACTGGGCATAATCTACGTGGCTGCATTTACTTTTGTCGTCATGTACATCGCCTCGCGGCTGTTCGCCACAGAAAAAATCTTGACCGCTAAACTGAAGTTCAGGCGACGAGGATCAAAGAAAACAGCGGAACAGGCTGAATAGCAAAGCACACTGAGCTTAGGCTCAAACCAAGTCATGTATTCTATGGAAACGGGACGAAGAATTACCGTTGTGCTCTCAGGAAACACTTCTTCTCCAAGGTTCTTTTCAAGCTGGGCGCTTCTGCTTGCGCCTCACGAAATACGCTACCAACCCGAAAGCTACTATAGCGACTGAAGCGAGTATGGTAGTATCGATCCACAATAGTGGAAAGGGCGCTGAGAAAGACGGAGAAGACTTGGCTACGATGAAATAGCGAACAAGAGACTTACCTGTTTGCCCATAAACATAAGTAGCGTAGACTACAAGATTATGACTTCCCTGAGATAAGCCTCCAAGCGTCAAGTTTCCAGATACGGTCACGTTATTATGACAGTCAAGGCTGTAGCCCAACCAATCAGCAGGTTTGGAAACGCTGAAACTTAACGGGACATCACTTCCATCGAAGACCTGCTGCTGCGTCACAGACAAAATCTGGATTACTGGCGGAGGTGCCTCAGCGGTGAAGAAGACGGCACAAGAAGAATGAAGAGAATTGACCCTATCCCAGGACCAACCTCCCCATAAAGGATCAGAGCTGTAGGTACCATAAAAAAAGTCGCCACTAGTTTCTGACCTAAAATTGAGGCTATGCGACTCAGGAGAAAGCTCCGGAAGAGAAAACGCGAAATGGAAACTACCAAGTGAATCCAACTCGTTCCTCTGCCAAACCAAACGCCCGTCTAGGAAGCACATGATTGATGATTTTATATTAGGGGGATACACTCCACCAATGTAGTGCTTCTGACCATCTGGAGACGGAATCGAGCCTGACAGCTCAAACGAAAATCTCACGTCAACATTGCTTGCTTTGCAGATGCTGCTGTTAAGGGGTTTTTCCACCAGAATCTTGGCGGATTTAATATGCGGAGCTTCTAAACCGATAAAATTTGCTGTAGCTGATTTGACAAGTAAGGCTCCCGCTAGCGCTGAAACCAGTAGCGCCAAAATCAAAGAAAAAGCGAAAGCTCTTTTCATGTTTCACTGCTTTTCCTTTTGCGTCTTATGGAATATGCTGCGATCCCGAGAGTGACAACAGCGACTGAAGACGCAGCAATGGCAAACAACGGGGTTGTTGGGAAATCTGCTGGTTGTTCAGGTTCTTGGTATGAGGGGTAATCTTGAGGAGAAGGCAAAGGAGTCGAGTTGGGTTCCGGCTGCTCGGGTTCTGGGGATGCTGCTGGTTCCTTAGGAGCAAGTTGCGGAGGGTCTGCAGATCCTGTCTGCTTAGGTTTTGATTCTGGCTCTGGGATAGGGGTAGGATTTGGCGGCGGTGGAGACGGCGGAGGCATTGGTGCTGAACTGTTAACTTCGAAATAAACAGTGCCAAAAGACTCGTAGCCCGCGTTTTTTGCTGGATAATTTGGACCACGATAAACTGTGATGTTGTGCGCTCCGTCGGATAAGAGGGGTAAAGTCGTATATCCCTCAATCACATACTCCGTATATGGTCGATAAGGCTCGGAACCGTAACTAGGTGAATCCCAGGATATTACACGCTGACTTGTTACGCTTTGGTTTATTTTCATCATCGCCTCCCATATAGGACCAGTAAGATATTCTCCAGTTCCATCTAAGGTATAGCAAAACGAAAGGTAGGGCGGGTTAAAATTAGTTATAAAGATGAAACTCAAGGAAACAGCTGCTGGGTTATAGGTCTTGTTCTGTGGAGACTCGATCCAGGCTTCATCATAACCAGGTTTCTGGTAAACTGGGTTTGCGCTCACAAGATTGCAGATTTGCACATTGGCAAATACAAAGCACATCAAGATGAGTGCTAATGTTGATGTTCTTCTCATGGCATCTTCCCCTTTCTCTTGGCTCTCACAAAGTAAGCTACCATACCGAGAGAGATTACTGCGGCTGAGGCGATTATGGCTGTGGCGGCTAATGTGATTGATAAAG
>CAZJBY010000031.1:0-22940 GCA_964544495.1 uncultured Candidatus Bathyarchaeia archaeon | reverse complement strand
CGAAACGCTCTATGCGACGAAGATTTCGGCGGACGAGTCTCTGATACCTGTTGGCAAAAAAACAGTGGGTGGTGAAGAAGTGCTGAATGAAGTTTCCAGTTTTCTCGAGCAGAAGCTTTCCGAAACTCTTCCTGAGCCGCCAGAAACTCTGGCAGCCGAAGAAAAGGCATCGCCAATACGAGAACTTGTTGCCCTATCTGCCAGCACTTCGCAAGTGGTCGGACGCAAAACTACGGAGGAAATCGGCATGGACTCATCAAAAACCCTATTTTCTTATAAAAAATCTGAAATTAAAGAAATCTCTTTGAAAGTTGAGAAGCCCTCTATTGAGGATACGCTTCTTGAATATGTGAAAAAGAGCAACGGTGAAATAGATTTAACTCGTTGTTCAAGTGATTTAAAAACTTCAAACGAAGAAATTGAGAAAGCCCTTGAAAACTTGGGAAACCAAGGTAAAATAAAAATCGAGTTAAAATCGCCTGAATAAAAATGGTGTAAAAAACCATGAGTGCTTCACACGAACTTGAAAAGGCCGCAACGACCTATGCGTTAGACGCGGTGAAAATGGACAAGGCAGGACAAAAAGGCAGAGCTATAACGCTTTATCAGAAGGCGATAGAGAGCCTTTTGCAGCTTGTTCAGCTTTATCCTGAGTACGGTTTGAACAAAGTTTATGTTCAGAGAGCAATTGCCTACCAAGAGAGAATCAAAGCTCTGCAAGGCGCGGTTTCGTCTCGTGAAATGCAAATTGAGTCCAACAATGGCAACAACGGTGGTGAAGCAGCCACTGGAAGCGGCGGAAAGCCGGTTGAGACGGAGCTTGTGGTCACTGAAAAGCCTAAGGTGAATTGGGAAGAAGTTGTGGGTTTGGACACGGCTAAAAAAGCTGTTAAGGAGGCTATTGTGTATCCTGTGCAGAGGCCTGATTTGTTTCCGTTGGGTTGGCCGCGTGGGATTTTGTTGTTTGGTCCGCCTGGTTGTGGTAAGACTTTGTTGGCTGCTGCGGTTGCTACGGAGATTGATGCGAATTTTTATTCGATTGATGCGGCTTCGATTATGTCTAAGTGGTTGGGTGAGGCTGAGCAGAATGTTTCGAAGTTGTTTGGTTCTGCTCGGAAGTCTTCGGTTGAGGGTAAGCCTGCTATTGTTTTTGTGGATGAGTTGGATTCTTTGATGGGTGCGCATTCGAATGAGGTTGGTGGGGAGATTCGGGTGCGGAATCAGTTTTTGAAGGAGATGGATGGGATTGTTGATAAGGGTAGGAATCTTCATGTTTATGTTATTGGGGCTACGAATAAGCCGTGGGATTTGGATTGGGCGTTTATTCGGCGTTTTCAGAAGAGGATTTTGGTTCCGTTGCCGGATCATCATACGCGGTTGATGATGCTTAAGCTTTACACGTCTAATCTGGGGATTGATCCTGATGTGGATTTGCATGAGTTGGCGCGGTTGTCTGAGGGTTTTTCGGGTAGTGATATTCGGGATGTTTGTCAGTCGGCGCAGTTGAAGCTCATAGGCGAATTTTTCGAGTCTGGTAAGGCGATGGATAAGGAGGCTAAGCCGAGGTCGATTACGATGGGTGATTTCAGGCAGATACTGGAGGAGCGGAAGCCGAGTGTTTCGTTGGATATGCTGTCGCTGTATAACAGGTGGTTTGAGGCTTTCAAAGCCTTGTAGAATGGAGGGGAAACAAGAAAACCGTGGAAAACGCGTTGGGTGGAAAGGTTTGGAGAATCATTTTTTAGCACGCTCTCCCTTCTCCCCCTCAAATTATCTCCAAGCCCCACAAACCAACAGCCCGTTTTGAGTTTTTGCGTCTTTGTTAGGTTTGTGTGGTTTTTTTAGCTGTTTTGTCTTGTGTGGTCTGTTGCTTTTTTGTCTATACCCCCTTATTTAAAGGCGGAAGCACAGGTTGAATTTCCGCGCCGATACGGACCCACCCTTCAATAGTTACTGCATCAATTGGCTATTAGGCGGCAAATATGCTGTGTTTCTTTTTTCGTAATAAGAAACGTTATGATCTTATCATTACGAGGAGCATTTTGAATTTGGTCACTGCCTGGAGCGCGTGGGGTTCGTTGGCTGGCATTATGGTGGTTGCGCCCGTTTTCAGGCGAATGGGCTCGCCTGATATGGTGACGTCGGCTTCGCCGTCTATGAGGTAGACGAGCGCGTCGTAGGGCGCGGTGTGCTCGCTCAAGCCTTGGCCTTTGTCGAAGGCGAAGAGGGTTACGGTTCCTGCAGTTTTGTCGATTATGCTGCGGCTTACCACTGAGCCCATTTGGTAGTTGATGAGGTTTTTTAGGTTTGCTGGTTCTGCGGCTAGTGGGTTTTTGTTTGCCATTTTTATTGCTCCATTGCGTGGATAATTAAGATTTACGTGGAGACTCAGGGTTGCGCTTTGGCGCGTTCCATGTCCCAGCGTTTAAACACTTCTTCAGCTATCTGCGGTCTCAGGATGAATATGTCTTCGGGGTGCTCCACGTAAAGGTAAACCGTGTAGTCTCGTTGGAAGGCTGCTGATCGGGTAAGCATGTAGCTGGGCTTCTTCGGCATCATGTGAACATGCCGCTCAAAGACTTCTTCGAAGATTTCGGCGATTTTTTGGGTTGGAACCCTGTGGTCGAAGCCGATTTCGAAGGTGTAGCAGTACAAGCCGACTTTTTTGTCGTTTTTGTAGGTGAATCGGGTTATGTCTCGGTCGAGGATTTGGAGGTTGCTGATGGCGACAATGTTGTTGCCGATGGTGAGCACCTTGGTGTAGTTGATGGTCACTTCCTTCACGATTCCTTCCACGGTTCCGATGCGCACGTAATCCTCAACTTTGAAGGGTCGCGCCGCGAGGAGGTAAAGTCCGGCGATGAAGTTGCCGATGGTTTTTTGGGATGCGAAACCTAATGCGGCGCCGCCGATGGCGGAGACGGACACAAGCACTTCTGGTGATAATCCGCCCGCGCGGCTTAGGGCGAGTAATGCGCCTATGAGTATGAGGATGCGGAAGGTTAGAACGAGGTTGTTGGCGGCGCTGGGTTCGAGTTTGGCTCGTTTGGCGAAGCGAGAGAGGTATCTGGTGAATATTCTTTCGAGGGCTATAGCTACGACTGCGATTGTTATTAGGCTTATTATGGTATAGAGTTCTATTCCGAACACGGTGCCGGCAGTCATAGCTGAGAACCTGCTGATTTGCCCTTTTGGTTGAAGCTGTCTATAACCTTTTTCGTGCGAGGTGCTGTTATCCGTTCACTTTTTGTCATAAACATTCCTTATTTGAGTTCAAGTAGCACCAAAAAAAAAGAAACGGCTCAAAATTCACCTTAAAACTGACCATATACTAACTGGGCGATTTCCCCTCCTCATCTGGAATGAAATCCATCGAAACCGAATTCACACAGTGCCGCACGTTCTTCTCCGTAAAACCCTCACCCAAAAACACATGTCCCAAATGCGCCCCACAGTTGGCGCAGGTAATCTCCGTGCGAACCCCATCCGCATCCACACTCCTCTTCACCGCGCCCTTAATCTCATCATCAAAACTCGGCCACCCACAACCACCCTCAAACTTACTCTCCGAACGATACAACGCCGCGCCGCAACGCTTGCACACGTACGTGCCCTTCTCCCAAAACGCATAATACTTACCCGTAAACGGCATCTCCGTCCCCTTATGCGCGATAACGTCTTCCTCTTCCTTCGTTAACTTCTTGACCTTCGCTTCCTTCTCCGACACTCCATCACAACCCAAGCAAACTATCCACTGTCGAAGTAAAAAAGCGTTCGCCCACCCCAATCAACAAGCATCGGCACGATTAAGTAATAGAATACACAATTATCCACATTCAAGCTGGAGAGTGCATCACCTTCGAAAAAGTCCTGGTCACATCCGCGTGGCCCTACATCAACGTCGTACCCCACTTAGGCAACCTCGTCGGCTCAGTCCTATCCGCAGACGTAACCGCGCGCTACTACCGCCTACGAGGCGACGACGTCCTGTTGGTCAGCGGCTCAGATGAGCACGGCACACCCATAGAGGTCGAAGCCATAAAACAGGGGATAACGCCTAAAGAGCTGACGGACAGAAACCACGCCATAGTAGCCGACCTGTTCAAACGGTGGGGCGCATCCTTCGACAACTACACGCGAACCGAAAGCCCAGTGCACAAAGAATTCGTGCAGCAAACCCTGATGAAAATCTACAAGAACGGCTACATCTTCCCCCAAGACACGCAAATGCTGTACTGCAAGCACGACCAGCGCTTCCTACCCGACCGCTTTGTGGAAGGCAAATGCCCCTACTGCGGATACGAACGATCCCGCGGCGACCAATGCGACAAGTGCGGAAGGCTATTGGAAACTACTTTCCTTCTGGAGCCGCGCTGCGTCATCTGCGGAAACACGCCAACCGTGAAGACCACGCGCCACTGGTACATTGACCTGTCCAAGTTCGCGGAACCTCTCACAAAGTTTCTCCAGAAAAACAAGCAAATATCAAGCAACGCCAAAAAATTCAGCCTAAACTGGATAAAAGAAGGCTTGAAACCCCGAGCCGTCACCCGCGACGTGGAGTGGGGAATACCCGCGCCGTTTCCAGAAGCAGAAGGCAAAACCATCTACGTGTGGGTTGACGCCGTCTTAGGCTACGTATCAGCCACCATAGAGTACTGCAAACGCATAGGCAAACCCGAGAAGTGGCGGGAATTCTGGTTCGACAAGTCAGCCAAGACGCTGTACTTCGTGGGAAAAGACAACATCCCCTTCCACACCATAATCCTCCCCGCGCTGCTGCTAGCAACAGGCGAAGACTACAACCTGCCATGGAATGTTTCAGCCACCGAGTTCCTCCAGTTCAAAGGCGAAAAAGCCAGCAAAAGCCAACGCATCGGCATCTGGATAGACGAGGCACTGGAGCTTTTCCCCGCGGATTACTGGCGCTTCTTCCTCATGGCTACGCGCCCCGAAAGCAAAGACACCAACTTCTCCTGGGACACATTCCTCGAAAAAATAAACGCCGACCTAAACGACACCCTCGGCAACTTCATCCACCGAACCCTCACCTTCATAAACACCAAATTCAACGGCGAAATCCCAACAGCCAAACTCACAGCAGAAGACGAGGCAGTTCTGCAGACCATCAAGGAAAAAGTCGAAGAAGCCGCCCAAGAGTTCCAAGAAACAAAGCTGCAGCCCGCCGCAAACACCCTAATCAGCATAGGACGCATCGGCAACCAGTACCTGAACGACAAGGAACCATGGAAACTCATCAAAACGGACAGGGAAAAAGCAGCCACCGTGCTTTACGTGACCGCACAGGTCGTGAAAGCTATCGCCGTGGTCTCGGCGCCCTTCATGCCAACGACGGCGGAGAAGCTTTGGCAAACACTGAACCTAAACGGAAACGCCCACGCGGGCAAGTGGGAAGACGCGCTGAAGCCTTTGGAAGCGGGGCACAAAATAGCCAAGGCAAAACCGCTCTTCAGGAAAATAGACGCTGACGAAGCGAAGCTGGATGAGATGCTGGCGGCGGTTAGACAGAAAAACGCTTGAGCGGTGTTGAGAATGCAGGTTAAAGCTGACCTTCACGTTCACACTACTTATTCTAGCGATTCAGTAATTACACCTAAAGAGCTTGTTTTCTACGCCAAAAAACGCGGCTTAACCGCTGTAGCCGTGACTGACCACAACCAAGTCGAAGGCGCCCTGAAAATCGCCAAAGAAACGGGCTTCCTCATAATCCCAGGCACAGAGGTTTCCAGCATGCACGGGCACATCGTAGGCTTAAACGTGAACGCGCTTATTCCGCGAGGCTTAAGCGCCGACGAAACCGTTGACCGCATCCACCAAGCAGGCGGCATAGCCATCGCGTGCCATCCCTTCGCCCTGTTCAAAGGAAGCGTAGGCAAACACGTCTCCAGCAAGTTCGACGCCGTTGAAACCATAAACGCGTCAGCTTTCCCGTTTAACAGAGCAGCACGAAAAGCGAACCAGCTGGCAGAAAGGCTGAAGTTGCCCCAAGTGGCTGGGACAGACGCGCATTATGGTCCCGTTATTGGGCAAGCGTACACGCTGATTGACGCAAAGGCAAACGTGGAAGCCATAGTTAAAGCCATAGCGAGCGGGCAGTGTTCGCCTGCTGGGACGGCTATGCCCCTGTTGATGAGGCTTGAGAATCAAGGGCGCTTCCTTTGGAAATACTTGAAAAACAGAAAACGTGATACGTAAACAACTAGCGCGTAGAAAAGGAAGTGTCAGCGGACTTTTACTGTTGTTTTTGTCGTCCTGGTCTCAGTGACCGCACCGTGGCTCCTGCGCGCCACATTTCAGAGTTGCCCATTTCTTTCAGTTCGTCGGCAAGCTTCTGCCTGTAGTCTGCTTCTTTGCTTCTCTCAAGGACAATTCGTGTTTCTTCTCCCGTAGCTACAAGCTCGTACAGCGAGTCGAACAGGGGTTTTGCGCTGTCGCGGAAGCGTTTTCTCCATCTTAAAGCGCCGATGCGTGCGGTTTCGCTGCAGTTGCAGTACATCCAGTCCATGCCGTTCTCGTCCACCAACCGTATGAGGCTTTGGGTGAGTTCTTCGACGGTTTCATTGAAGGCTTCGCTGGGGCTGTGGCCGTGTTCGCGGAGAGTATTATACTGTGCCTCTAGTATGCCGGCTAATGCGCCCATTAATGTGCCGCGTTCGCCTGTTAGGTCGCTGTAGACTTCTTTTTCGAAGGTTGTTGGGAACAGGTATCCTGCGCCGATGGCGATGCCCATGGCTTTTGCGCGGTTTTCTGCTTTGCCTGTTGCGTCTTGGTGCACTGCGAAGCTGCAGTTTATGCCGCTTCCGTCAACAAAGTTTCTGCGGACGCTGGTTCCTGAGCCTTTTGGCGCCACCAAAATCACGTCGATGTCATTTGGTGGGATGACGCCTGTTTGCTCTTTGTAGACTATGCTGAATCCGTGGCTGAAGTAGAGTGCATCACCCTTTTTTAGGGTGGCTTTGACTTTTGGCCATACTGCTTTTTGTCCTGCGTCGGTGAGTAGGAACATTTTGATGGTTCCTTTTTTGGCTGCTTCTTCCAAGGGGAAGAGGTTTTCGCCTGGTTTCCATCCGTCTGCTACTGCTTTGTCCCATTCTTTCTTGAATATGCCTTCTTTTTCTTGTCCTATGATTACTTTTATGCCGTTGTCTCTCATGTTGAGTGATTGGGCTGCACCTTGTATTCCGTAGCCGAGTGAGACGACGACTTCGTCTTTCAATGTTTGTTGGGCTTTTTCAACTGTGAATTCTTGTCTTGTGATGACGTTTTCTTTCACGCCACCGAAATCTAATTTAGCCATTGTAAATTCCTCAAGATAGTGTTATGTGACGTGAACGCGGTAATTAAGAATTACCTTAGGAAGGCGAGTGGCGCTTCAAGGTGTGTAGAGTGAATCTGTTTGATGCAGGTTATGTGGTGGCTGTGTAGGTGAACTTGTTGCCTTTTGTGGTTTGGAACGTGAGCTGGCAGGTTTCTTCTGGGGTGAACGTGTTTGCTATTCGGAGAGTGGCTGTTTCTCCTTTGGCGATTTGGTCTGAGCCAGCGATGTAGATTACTGTGGCTGGTTGAGAGTTTACTGTGACGCTTTTCAGCTTAACGTTTTGTGTTCCATTGTTGTATAGGGTGACGTCGATGTATGTGCAGTTTGGTCCCCATTGATGGCTTGTCACGTCCAGTTTTTCGGTGTATATGTTCGTGGTGGGTAAGCCGTTTATCCACGCTAAAGTGGCTAAAGTGACTGCGATGGCTATGCACAGCAAAATCATGCTGGCCATCAGTGGCGTTAATGCTTTTTTTGCGTTGCGCGGGAGCATGGAGGAGCTTTAGGTGAAGTTAGTGGATATTGTTTATGAATTCAGAATCAAAATTCCGAGTCAGCAACTTGAGCAAACAGTATGCAAATGATTCGTTAATATGCGGAAAACATCATTGCCATATTCACGTAATAATTCTGTGGGAATGAAAAGAGTAACTTTGCGAGGTTAATGGCACTAAAATTTTATATGTAAATTTATAGAAACTTGTTATTAATGTCAAATTCTGGGAAAACCTTTTTGCTGCAAAGTCTGAACGTTTTTGCTTTCGCAGTAACGGTTATAGTCAATGTGCTGGCGAGTTCTCTTGCGTTGAATGGCGTAACAACCGCTGAGGTCTCAGACCTGTACTTCACTTTGGTGACTCCTGCGGGATACGTTTTCTCAATCTGGGGAGTAATTTACACGTTATTGCTGTTTTTCGCGGTTTTCCAGGCGTTGCCAAGTCAGAGGGAAAAGCCGTTTCTCAGGCAGATCAGCGTTCTCTTTATTTTGAGCTGTGTCTTTAATGTGGTTTGGCTTTTCCTTTGGCACTATGACCAGATTGTGCTGTCGGTGTTGTTGATGTTTGCGTTGTTGGCGTCATTAATTGCGGTTTACATGCGGCTTGGGATAGGCAAGGTTAGTGCAACGCGGAAAGAGAGGGTATTTGTGCATTTGCCGTTCAGCGTCTATTTGGGCTGGATTACCGTAGCCACGATTGCGAATGTTGCTTCGGCTTTGGTTGCAATTAAATGGGACGGTTTTGGCTTGGCAAATGATGTGTGGGCTGTGCTTGTGATTGCGATAGCCTTGTTAATCGCGCTTGCGGTATTCGCTACGAGGAAGGATGTGGCTTACAGCCTTGTCTTGGTTTGGGCGCTTGTTGGCATAGCCTTCAACCAGAGTACATACCAAAACATTGTGCTGGCGGCAGCGGCAAGTGCGGTTATCATACTGGTTGCGTTGGCTGCGGTTCTTGCGGTGTCCAAACTTAGGAAATAAGGGCTTGCAACCGAAATCTCGGGTTTTTATTGAAAACGCAAATTGGTAACTTTTCGTTGCTTTTTGTTATTTTGGCTGAGGCGGAACTGTTGCGATTTTTTGTCTATACCCCCCTTATATAAAGATTAAACTTATGTTTGAACTGCCGCGGGGTGAGTCCTGGAGCAGTCTGCAACCGCCTTTGCATAGAAACCAACTGGTCTAAAGAGAAGCGCAGCGAATAGACGCGGTGGCGTCTGGCAACCCAGAAGATTTAAGTTTAATCAGCACATTGATGACTTCACCGTCCAGCAGGTTGGGGTCGTAGTCGAGCTTGGTCCAAGATTCACGCCCGGGGCGCGTGAGAACCTGGGTTCAAATCCCAGCGGCCCCACCATGAAACCCAGAGACCCCATTAAGGTTTAGGGCTATTTGCGTTTTCTGAAGAGCTTGACGTCTTCATAGGTGCATACATATTCAAAGCCTGCTTCTACCAGTTTGGCGGCTTCCTCTATTGTTTTGGCGGTTGCTGAGTGAAAATCGTCTTCTCTGAAGTCAATCAGGTGTGTATATATCATTGTGCTCATTATGCTTCGGTGGCCAAGCATTTGTTGTACGTGTAGGAGGTTTTTTGTTTTGGCAAATTCTTTGGTGGCTTTGTAATGTCTTAGAGTGTGGAAGGTTATCAGTTTGATTCTTGGATTAGCTATTCTGTGAGCGATTTTGGTTCTGTTTCTGCGAAATGTGCGGGCGAAATGTCTTAGTGACCCTTTGAATGGTTTATTTGCAGTATTCCACGTCTTTAACGATTTAAGCATAGCTTCAAGCCTGTCGTTGATGGGAAGCACCCTCGGTTTTCCGCCTTTTTCTGGTGTAACTCTTAGATGTCTTCTTTCGAAGTCAAAGTCGGTCCATTCCAGCATCCATGCTTCGCCTGAGCGTATTCCGGTATCTGCCAGCAATTTAAGAAATGTTGCGAGTTTTTTGTTGCAGCCGGCAATTAGTTGTTTGACTTCTTCGTCTGTGGGGACGAAAGGGTATTTTTCAACATCCATGAATTTTGGAGGTTGCCATTTTCCACCCTCCATTTTGAGGTAGCAACTGTAGGCTTCTGCCGCTAGTTCTTTTGTTTTGGGTTTCCAGTGGTATTGTTTGGCTATGGTATCTTTTACTGTCTCGGGTGAAAGCAGTTCTGCACCTCTTTTTGATAGAGTGGCTAAGATTTTAGCTCTTCTTGTTATTGTGTTTTCGCTGTATCCTTGTTTTTTCATCCACCAAGCGAATTGTACGAGCTTGCTTTTTGTTTCCGGATGTGGAGATTCTCCCGCAACGGTTTTAATTTCTGTTGCGGTGGTCAAGTTTTTCGCTCCCTTATTGGCGCATACTTGATGTTCTCTACTATTGAGAACAAAACTATTAATACTTTTCCCTGCAGTGGAGAATTGAGGTTTAGAACCATGCGAACTTACATCTTCACCGACCATGAACGCAGAATTATCCTGAGGTTTCTTGCAGGAGAGAAAGTTGACAGGTTGGACATTGGAAGAATCAAATCTAGGATCCGGAAGTTCAGAGCCACCCTTGAAAGTGACATCGCCCTCTTTCAAAAAATGGCTGAAAACGTTTAAGGAAAAGCGAAACCCACAATCCCTGCAAAGATAGCGCTGAACATCGCCAAACACAGTTTTTCGCACCCCATCCTTCCAAGTTTTCTGAGAACCGCACTCTGGACACAGCGCCACTTTGCGTTTTCACCCAGCATGTTTCGTTTTCTGAATTGGCTTTTCTACCGCCTCATACACAGCCACGTAAACGCATAACTCTGGAAAATATGCTAAAGCGCGAATAGGCGGATTATCTTTAGATTGCTCACGTTTTCGAGCCTCAGCTCTAGCTACAGCCAGAAGACTACCGAACTCTTTTGTTTTCTCGTTAGGCGCTATCACTAAGGCCTTTAGCATGCTAAGTTAGTCTCCAGTTTTTTGGGTTGTTTATTGCTTCAAGAAGATGCTTAGCGCATAATGGAAAGATTTTCTTATCTTGCCATATTCCTTCGGCTATTGCGGGATTATCGCATTTGACATAGCCACATTTGAAAGCGACGCCTTTTCGTCTGGCACGAAGCTCTCGTAAAATATTCAGGTTTTCAATGTGGACAGTAGTACCAAAGTTAACTTGTTCCTTGTTTAATGCGAGAAAAGCGATTTCGAAAGCTTCGAGTGGTTTGCAGACGGAGCCCATTTTAGCCTGTGCTACCCTTTTAAACTCCGCATGAAGCCCAGTATCACACTTAAAACCAACAGTCTTTCTAATGCCGCTGAAAACTCTCTGCGGGTAGTTAACTCCAGTAGAACTGTCGTTATCCTCTTTCAATAATCATCACTCCTTTTTTCAAAGGAAAGGTGGAGCCCTCTGAAGCTATTGAATCGCCAGACCGCAACTAAGTCGTGTAAAGCTTGCTGGGCTGTCATTCCACATCGTCTTGCTTCTCGTTCAAAAGCTTCTCTGGGTATTGTTGTTTCTATGCCTGCTTTTTGGTTGCCTACAGATCGGATTTTGTATCGTCGGATTATGACTTTATCGTCCCTTAGTTGTATGGTTTCCTTTTCCATATTTTTCACATTTCCATGTTAACAATGTTCAATAGCAAGGGTTCACTTAAAGAAATCATACACACGAAAGTAGGAGTGCGCGGGTTCTCTTTTGACCGTGCTAATTTGCGTATGTCTTGGATGAATGAAGAAAAGACCGGCAGACCGAAAGAAGAAGGCGGTCATAAGAGAATCAATGTATCCCTTGATTTGTATACGCGAGATGTTCTCGACAACACTGAAAACAAGTCTAAATCAGTTGAATATTTTGTCAGTGAGTTTGTTAACCCAAAATGGGTTGCTCGTCACGAACCCAATGTAACTGTTAACTACGACTCATCTTCGAAATGGCAAGAGAAGTATACGAACAAGTCCAACCAACATGGACAGGAAACAAAGAATACCTCCTCATCCAAGTAGTCAAAATCGTAGAAGACTTCATCGACTCCAAAAAAATAGGCATCTACAGCCTAGCATACAAAGAAGACCTAGAGAGAAGATTGCTTATTCTCCTCAACATGAACAAAATAGTCCAACACATATTCAACGCCATACGCTTCGAAAACACACAAGAGCTAGTACCTATATTCGACAAAGAAAAACCCCTCAAATCAACCGCAAACATGATAACCTGGTACACCACCAAACCCGCCGAAATCACCAATAAGTCCCATATAAGCCATGTCGTTTGCGACAGCACATGGGAAGCCTCTGAAGCCTTCGAGCTAGACAAAAACGAAAAAGTAATCTCATGGGCCAAAAACGACCACTTAGGCTTAGTCATAACATACGTCTACAGAGGAGTCATCCACAAATACTATCCTGACTTCCTAATAAAACTCTCAAACAGAAAAACACTGATTCTGGAAGTAAAGGGAAAAGACGACCAGCAAAACAAAACAAAAAGAGACTACCTAAACGAATGGGTAAACGCCGTAAACTCGGATGGAAGATTCGGAAAATGGAGCTGGGCAGTCTCGTTCAGAACCTCAGACATCAAAGACATAATCAACAAGCACTCCAAATCTGAGGTATAACACGAGAGTAAACACAGCCTAAACAACCACCCACAGCATATGCTTGGATTTCCTCAGCACTCATCAGTTTTAGACTCTCCTACCTGTTCATAATACCACTTGCATTTTTCATGGCAGCTAACGCACTTCTCAGCTAACAGTTTAAGCTCTCTCTCCTCTTCCTCTCGGTCTAGCTGCTCTAATTTTTCCATTTCTTTCTCTTGCTCAGGGGTTAACTCGGGAAGCGGTTTCGTATATTCATCACAAAACCGCGTAAAACTCTCTTTAGTGAAAAGGTCTCTATGCCACTTCGCGTAAAGCGGAGCTAACCGTTTATCTTGCTCTCCCGGGCATAAATCGGTAAAGTCGGAGTCATCAAATATCCGCTCCTCTTCATACTGTTGGCTTATCTGCTTGCTCACTTCGTCTAGGAACCAGTAAAACCGCAAAGTAAAGATGTGTATCATTAACGGGTCGTTATAGCATATCACGCCTTTGGCCCACATATCGAACAGTTCTAAAATTCTGAAAGTTACAAACCTGTTAGCCTTAAGCATTAACTCTATCTGGTCGGGCGTCATATCTTCGGCTGCTGTGTTGCGTTCTATGGCTTGCACAGTATCGTAAAACTGCTGTTCAACCTTGTTTAACTCGCTGTCTCCATTGTCAAAGCCCCAACGCGACGTTTCCTTCTTAGGCTGTTCGGGCAACACGTTCTTTTCTAAGTGCCTAAGCTTCTTGCTTAAAGTTTTCATCGCTTCTTTTTCTCCCCAAGTTTCGGAATTAATATGCTGTTCTTTAGCTTCTCCTCAAGCTCCATTAATCTGATTTCCAGCTCCTCGTCTTTCAAGCCCATAAGAATAGTTTGGTAAATACGACACTCTTTAGACACAAGAGAAGCCCTAGCCTTGAGGTTCGGGTTCAGCTTTATGCGTTGATTATCAATTTTAGCCTCTATCCATTTCGCTCTGCTCCATAGCTTCTCAAGAACATCTGTGCGGTCAAACGACAATTTTTTTATCGTCAACAGTGCTTTCTCCATTCGTGGTTTGCGATTTTGCGCCATTTCTTAACCCCTTCAGTTTTTACAACTGCACGTTTGGCACATGCTGCTTTTTGGCATAATTCATTCACAATCTCCGCCTGAGAAAAGCCTAATCCTCCGGGCTTCAACAATTCTAAGCACTTAGCAACCGCAGTCAGGCTTAGCCACCCCCATTAAACTGCAACTTTTCTTCAATCTCCTAACGAACCTCTTTATTGAACGCTTTAGAACACCGCAATGCTTGTTCAGCAAAATAGCTGCCCAAGAGACAACGCAAAACAAGACAACATCAGTTATTATGGGGTTTAAAAGATAAAAACTTGCCGATACTGCGGAAAAGCGGGGGTCTACTGAATTATCGGATTAAGACCTGCATTATTCATAATAATTTGATTTGTGAAATTTAAAATTCAAGAAAGATTTATATCTTAAACTCATCAAAATTAGAATTATGTCTTCTTCTAAAGGCAAGCGAAAAGCTGTTGATGTGGAGAAGCTAGAAAGATTTCTTAACCTAAGAGTTGCTAGGAAATTTAAAATTCCAACAGAATTTCCCTTAACGTTACATATTAAAGACTTCGTGATCAAAGTCGAAACTATTGACAAAATTACGTCGTGGGATAGTAGGCGACAGATTGCCTCTGGTGTTTCAGGAACAGGATGGCTGAACTTCAATTGCGGTGGACTACCACAACTGTCACTCGAACCGAAAATTCCTGAAGGGTTATTTAGAATTTGGACCTCCCTTGAAGTTGTATCTCATGTTACTAATCCACAAACACAAATCAGTCTTGAAAACGCTCAACTAATCAAGCCTAATATTGCCTTAGGCGATAACTTGAAAGTAGAACTGGATTTGCAAGACAGTGACCTTCAAAGTTTACTGCAAACGGACTACGGAATATCAGCACATCTCCTTCAAAAGAAAGGCGATGTCCTAGTTAAATTCGAAAAAGTGAAAGTCAAGGTTATTGATTCAGACAATAGAGTCGGGAGAATAATCGAGGGCAACGCCGTTTACCCTGCTAATCCACGTATTCCGAGTATTGTCAAATTAATTCTCAACGGATTCACCGCTTTTATCAGCTCTCTAGTCATTTCTCCTACACAAGCCATTGCCGATATTGAAGTGGAACTTCCTAAGAGTATTGCCTCCGAAGAATCATGCAAACCTGCAACTCTAAAAATAGGTAAAACTGCAATTACTTCCGATTGCCAATTTTATGCGGAAAAATTGGGGGATGCTTTTGGACCATGGATTATCGGAGACACTGGAATGATTGCATCTGGCACCGGGTTTATTGCCGATTT
Source organism: uncultured Candidatus Bathyarchaeia archaeon (assembly GCA_964544495.1). Lineage (GTDB taxonomy): Archaea > Thermoproteota > Bathyarchaeia > Bathyarchaeales > Bathycorpusculaceae > SG8-32-3. The sequence goes on along the minus strand of CAZJBY010000031.1, from coordinate 8,182 downwards.
CAACTCTTACGTGAGTCCATTATCGATGGCTGGCTCATGGAAAGGTATAGTGCTAAAAAACGGGGTAGCCTCAGGAGAGAAAATTAGTCCTAGAAATTCAAACACTGGTTTCAATACTGGCAAATACACTTTTTCAAACGCTCTTATCTCAGACGAGGGGCTTGAAGCAGAATTTAACCTTAAAGAACCTCACACATTCCAAACATTACATCCCCTCAACTACACAATAAGTTATAGCACAAGCACACTCAACATTTACAAAAGTCGAATCGGCTACGGGTCATTGGGTCAAGGTCAAATTAAATTCCCTGAATTGTCTATTTGCAAAGAATCCATTGGAACCGTTTCAACTGCTTCATTTTTAAATCTAACGATAAAAAACGATTTGGATATTGTCGGAGAAGTGACTTTAGGCGATATACGGAATGCATGGGGTGAGCTTACACACACTGGAGACGAAATTATCGCTTGGTCAGCGGAAATGGGCAAAGGTTATTTATATTTGCCTTCTGGTCCAACAACAATCTTCTCGCCTGATACAGGCACTGGATTTAATACACTTTCAACAGCTAATCTGGCTTCCAATGCTTTAGCTTATCTTGAATCTACAGGAGTCACAGGAGTCACAGTGGTCTCAATTAGAAACCCATGGATTTACTCTCCTGATAGACCTGGCGGATCAGGCAATCCCATTAAACTAGGAAATGTAGATGGTTGGTTACGGATTGGAAGTTGCGGTGTCGACGGTGCATTATACACAACACCCGCAGGTGACCATGAATTAGGGAACAAAAATCGAGAGGGCTACGAAGCGGATGTGCCATTCAAAACGACACTTAATTTTCAGGACCAAAAGATATTTCTGCTCGGTCAATTTGTTATGAGCGCAGTCTATGACTCCGGACTGGCTGGGTCGATGGAACTCGGACCACCCGTTGACGTGAAGGAACTATTTTTTGCAGATATGGAAATTACGTCCACAGGACATATTGTCGGCGGAGACGTTATTCTCCCTCCGGGTGGGGTACCCCTTGGGTATTGGAAACTACAATTAGTGCCAACAGGAGACCCAAACAAAGCTGGTGTGGTAAGCGTGAGAACAGGTCGGATAATTTTCACTGCAGTCGGCATATCGGAACCCATTCATTTTTCAAGACCTTTCGGTCTAACTTGGGGCGAAATATTGGCTGATGGCAATATCGGAGAGTTATTTTTCGATTATAACAATTATGGCCAAAGATTCGATGGATTCCAATATTCTCCACATCATATCTCCTTGTCAAAATATATCGTTGGCACCCAAGACCCGTATCTAGCAACTTGCGGAAACGTCAGCTTCAACTTTTTTGCAGAGCATTTTGTAAACATAATAGATGCAAGAAATGATGCCCAATCCTCAGGCCCTTACTTTGGACGACTCGTTACTGTCCCAAAAAATGGCGAAGGCGCATGTCAAAAAACCGATCTCCATCTTCATGCCGAATGGAATAGTAACATTGCGTGGTTCGACTTCCCCGATTCGGAAGTGAAATATAACGGCGCCATCCAAAATGGGTTTATCGGTAAAGGGACAAGTGGCGTTAATTTTATTCAGTCTGGTGACTTGAAGGCTGAAATTGAGTTGCGAAGTGATGTTATCGACATAAGTCTGTCATCTACTGATACGCATGATTTAAACTTCGGCCTTTTCGCACGACTTGGCCAAATGAGTGGGCTTTCTGGATGTGTAAGAATAGAAGGCCCTACACTGAAACAGTTCAATATTAATGGCTATTTGGAATATTCAGCTGCAACTGGATTTGGAATAATCGCTCCAAAAGCTGGTTACATCGTGGAAGTTCTTATGTCTGTTACTCCAACTTCCTGCACTTTTATGGCTTCAGGAGATTTGCTATTAGCAGTTGCTGGTGCTGCTTTGGATATTTCTGGATACGTCCACTTATCCACTGATTATTCAAGGCATTCTTCTGAGGGGGAGTTCCTTGGACGCATCGACTGCAGTTCAATTATAGGAGGGCTCGAGGCAGAAGGACAACTAACTTGGTTCATAGATCCCAACACACAGTATCTCCAAGGAAGGCTAGCTTTGGGAATGGTAGGCTGGCTCGGCGGATGTGGATTAGAAGGCGGCCTCTTTATTGGAAGAGAAGTTCCAAAGAATAAAGCTTGGGTTCTCCTGAACACTGGAAGTGAACACTTTGGGATCTCAGAAGGATTACTGCCAGATCATCTAACAGGATTATATGGCTACGGACTTCTATCCGGATCGATGAATTTTTTTGTAGTTAGCGGTGGATTTGAGCTTTTTGCTGGAATGGGTGCATTCTCCGAAATCCCACCTGGGCTGTCTTCAACTTGGTCAGGGTTGGTTCCTCTTGGTCTGCCATATATGATAGGCAGCTGTGGAGTGCATCTTCATGGAGAAATTTTGGGCGGTTTAGTATCTGCATCTGCTTGGGCAAATCTTGACCTGAGGGTACCTGCGCCACTGTATTTCGAAGGAAAAGTAGGACTCGAAGGATGCGTTCTTTGGGTATTCTGCGCGTCAGTAGAACTTACCGCTGGATTTGACAGTGGAGGATTTTATGCGAGGCTTTGAGAAATATGAATGGAAATGAAAAATGGAATGACGATTACCTGTATTATGGACGAGTTTTTAGAAATAAAACTCTGCTTAAAGCAACATCAACCAAAGCGAAGAGGGATGGCAAAGCCAGAATAGTGCTCTATTGGAGACCAGTCACAGGCGTTCTTGGATATAATCTCTATAGAAGAAATATTGACGAAACTAAAATGCCGGTTAAACCCCTAAATGGCGATAAACCAATTGCATTAGTTAAAGACGGAGCAGAATTAGAATCCATTATTCCAAGAGGATCCGCTGAATGGACACTCATACAGAATGCGTTCACAATATTAAGAGACCAAACATCACCCACTTCAGGTTCCCCCGTTGATCCTGCGCAAGCCATAGACCGAGGTTTAACTCAGGAAGAAAAGAAACTCTTTGATCTTTTAGCTTTCGAGAGTCTGCCTATTAGGTTAGCTATCGGTTTAGGATTTATTGATAGTAAAGTGGAAAAAGATGAATGGTATGTTTATGAGCTTCGCGGTATCAACGCTCGCGGTCTAGAAATTTTGCTCACAGAAGAACTCGCGGTTCAGGGTGGTCACTTTCAACTTCCCGGTCCGCCGTCACATATCCAGGTAATTCCAGGAGATTCCAAGGTCCTTATCTTGTGGAATAGAAACACTTTCGCTTACAGTTACAATGTAAGACGTGCAGAAAAATACAGCACTAATATTTACTATAAGATTAATGCCTCTCCCATATTGTTTAACCTTGAGACAGACTTGGCGGGAGAATCTATTGACCCGCAACCTGGATTCATAGATTTTCAGAGATGGGATGAAGAAGGTTATCCATCAGCACATATTGTTGACGGACAAAATATCTACGGACCCCTAAACCATCGCGAATATTATTATCAGGTGGCTTCTGTTGACATTCTAGGTAGAGTTGGCAGATGGAGTCCTGCATTTCTAGCTATCCCCATAGATAAGACACCGCCAATGGCACCGCGAGACCTCACGGTTGACTTTTCATCAACTCCTCCTGGGCTAGCGGTATCATGGAGAAAAGTAACAAAAGATGTTGAAGGACATATAGAACAAGATTTGGCGCACACATACAAGATCTACCGATCAAAAGTTTCTGACGATTTGGAGCGAATAGAGACTTTACCAAGCCCTGTTCACACCATGACCTCGATAAATCCTGCAGACCCAAGCACAATCACCCTTAATTGGCTAGATACTGACCCATCGTTATTCCCACAGTACGGAGAACAAGACATATGGTATATGGTTCGTTGTGAAGATGAGCACAATAACCTCAGCGCCCCTTCAGCTCTTATTAAAGGAAAAGTTTTGGATATAACACCCCCTGGACCAACGAAAATGTTGTTTTCGGAAGGCTACGCAAGGCACATAAGAATCACGTGGGCCGCAAATCCGGAGCCTGACATAGGCGGCTATCAGATTTACAGAACGATATGCGATCGAGGAGTTCCTTACAGACCCAAATATTACGGAAAAGATAGCGTGGAACCTTGTGATTTCGCGCTAATAGGCGAAATACTTTTAGAAGAAGCCAAAAGAAGGCTATCTGAAACAGGTTTCATTTATTATGACGATTATTCGCTTCCTGAAGGATCACCTATATGCTACGCATATTGGGTTAGAGCCTTTGACATGAATCGAAATCTATACCAGGGCCATCACGGCTGTCCACAGAGCCAAGACGAATACTTATGTCAAAGGTTATATGAAGAAACACCGCCTCCTGTTCCAGTTATATCGGCGTTGAAAGCAAAAAACAACTCGGTTTTAATAAAGTGGATAGCAAGTCCCATACAAGATCTTCGGGCTTTTCACATATATCGCTCAGAAAAAGAATACGATTCACCAGTGCGTGTTGGCTGTGTATTAAGCGATGGTACACCTTGGCCAGGACCATGGATAGGCGATAAACCGAGTTGCGGGGACATCCCTGCAGAACCGAATCCAGACACAGTCGAAGGAGAGTTCCTAGATAAGAATGTAGAGCCAAACAAAGTTTATTGGTATAGGGTTTCCGCCTTAGACTGGTTGGGCAATGAAAGCGAAGGGGCTGATCTCACAAAGATCCCCGCTGTAAGCACATTTACATATAGCACTGACGTTCCTGATAAACCGACTGTTTTGCCTTGCGAAGAAAACTTGACCGAAGTATGCGGTCTACTCGTCAAGTGGAAACCAAATTTTGACTCCAATTTAATTGATGGTTTCGTAGTTTTCAGATCAAGAGCTCCAAACAGTGGATACCAGCAAGTCTCGCCGATTATGAAAGGAAACGAGTTTTCCGATAAATCAGCTATTAAGAATATCAAATATTGGTATCGGGTTCAGGCAATAGACAAGCTTGGAAAGCTCTCCGTTCCTTCCGACCCCGTTCCCCACGCATATTAAGAAATTAACAAATGAAAAAAACAATAATTTGAGGATGTGAAAAAGATGACAAGAGAATTTGACCCCTCAATAGATGGATGGTATTTTGAAAACTGGGGAGAAACTTCAGACTATTGCATCGGTTGCGACCGTCCTTCAGGACACATTGGAGACTGCGAATTTACCTGGGATCTCTATAAAGAAACATACTTGGCGATAAATCCTACACATGACTGCTTTGAAGCCCCCCTAGACTGCGCTTTTTACGAAATTTTCAAAACATGTGCCTCTCAAGGAAATTGCGGCGGAATGAGCTTACTAGCTTTGGCCCTTTACAAGTACGGCGGCTACATGGGATTCTGTTCCCCAGCATCATTTTACTCAGGTAACAAATCGCCAGAGCGTCAGGATCTCCATCGTGCCATAAACATTTTACAAGCCCGACAATTCGGTGCACGAGGCATAATGAATTTCGTTGAAACGTTTGATGCCAACAACATAAACGATGCGCATGCTGCGTTCCAAAAGGTAAAAGAACATCTTGCCAAAGGAGATTTCGCTGTCCTATCTATCGCAAACAGTTCTCTTGGCGAAGATGCTCACACAGTAATTCCGTATAAAGTCGAAGATAGCCCAACAGGCTATCCATCTGGAACAAAACTTATGCACATTTGGGACCCAAACCATCCATATGACGCAGATCCAAGCCATTACAGTGGGTCGGCAAAATTAATGGTGATAAACGGACCATTTAATTGGAATTACACTTCTGGCAGTACAACATACTCTGGTGCAGGCGGAGGATGGTGTTTTGCTGTGCCAATGTCTCTTGTGTTAACTAAGTCAAGGCAACCTATAGGTCTAGATTTAATTTCCGAAGCGCTGTTAACCATATTTGTTTCAGGACCAGGAGCAGCTATATCCCAAATTTCAGATAACAAAGGTCGGAGATTGTATAAAACAGCTGTTGACAGCCACCTATCACGTCTTGAGTTTGAAACAGATCCACAGCTAAGACTTAAGGGGGCCGCTAGGTGGCCATGGTTCGACTCGAACAAACGTACTAAAAACCGAGGCGAACTCTATTTTGTTCGCCAACGAAAAGGCAAGACGTCCCCACTAAATGTTGAGGTAACCGGCACTAACTTCAAAATCATCGAATGCTTAGGTAAGAATTTAATTGAAATACAATCCTCTTCAAAAGAGTCTGCAAGAGACATAATTAGAACCCAAGGATCAATTTCGGACGCTATTTCAATTAGTATAATGACAACTGGAAAAGAAAGGGAACTATCCATAAATCACTTGTTAGAAGGAAAAACGAGCAAAGATTGGCGTAGATATGTTCTTAAAAATATTAAACTACAAACGAAAGTTCCGATCACAATGGTCATGGAAAATCGAATGGATTCAGTGATGATCGATACTCAGGAGAAAGAAATTCAGTTTGAACTAGATATTCAACAACGCCGAGACGGAAAAGTAGTTAGCAAAAAGATTGGTAAGATAAGCACAATTCCAAACAAGATACTCAAAATAGCTCCAAAAGATTGGAAGACCTTGCGAAAATCGGAAATTCTCAAATATGTCCGCGAAACAACTCAAGATTTCAAACCGCTAATTCAAGAACAAAAACAGGTACCCGAAGATCGCGTTCAAAAAGATAACTCGCGTAAAACAAATTCCTGAACCGCATAGCAATCACTGAGCGCGCTATAAGCAACTATGAGAAGAAAAAAAAGGGGTTTTGCGGGTGACATCTCCACTACGGTGAGGGTTCAAACAACCCCCAGTCTCCAGACCGAAACTTCGGAGAAAATCATAAACATAAAAGAAGAATGGTTGCGCGGAAGATATTGCCATGATCTGTGTAGTATACGTTTATCATATCCGTGAGTCGCTCTTTATTAGAAAAGAAATAAACCGTATTACGCATCGAAATTTCTCAACATTTACTACGTACATTACGGGTCAGATGCACGTGGTGAACAAAAAAAGAGCGGGGATTATGGAGATGTGTACAAATTCGCACTGTGGGGTTCAAATCTATGCTTGAACATATTAGGACCATTGTGTAAATAAAAATAGGACTTTCTGCTTTTTTTGTGCAAAGAGTGAGGAATTCAAGAATATTGCTGTGTCATCCAGATGTGTCCCATATTAAAAGCGCAGCCTTATTGATTGCAGCTTACTAAGGCTTAAATTGAAAAGCAAAGCTTACTTCACTACCGTGTCCGTACCGTTATGCCAAGAAAATCGTGTTCTCGATGGTTAGAAAAATTAAGAATCGACCTAACAAAAGAGGCAATTCGAATTTGTCTAAGCAGTACCAACAGCAAAGATTGGATCTCTTCCCTTCTGAACTTCAGATAGAGCATATAAGAGAGAGCAAGCAAATAATCATCAACAGTTTAGAATCGGTGACAAAATATGATGATGAAATCGTTCTAACTGTCGAGTTCAAGCTGGTTCCCTCAAAAACCGTTTTTTCGAAATTGAGGTCAACTTTATGGTTTGACGACCAAGAATTAAAAACAGATTTATTGACAATACCGCAAAGCCTCGGAGATACAGATGAGTTCCAGCTTAACCAAAAATTTGATATGAAGGGGATAAGCGCTGGGGTTCATACCATAAAAGCTGGATTATGCGATGTATTTTATCCGTGCTCAGCTATTAAGGAAGAACGTATTGACTACGTCCCCTTGGACAGAAAGTCAGCATACAGAAAAATTCCCACAGCTAAAAAAATTGCAGGCGAAGACTTCACTATCGTCTCAAGCTCAGACAAAGAAATCTATAACGATATTGACAAAGCAAGAAAAAACGAATTAGACAGCAAGCGAGATAAGTGGTAAATTAGTATATTGTTTTTGAGAACTTAGATAAGCGAGAGATCGCCCATAGTAGCATCAGCCTTCCGAACCATTTTGATATGATGTCTGGTTCCCCTCTTCTTCGGAATTCGTCTTTCAATGAAGTCAGCAACAGACTTGGGTATGCCCAGTTCATCGCTTATCATGGTGTCGAAGGCGAACTTGCGGAGGTACTTGGAGGCGACGTAGCCGAACTTGCTGTAGTGGTGGCTGGCGGTCCAGTCGTTCAGTTCCTCACGTGTATGCTAGACTTGCTTGGGTATGTGCATGGTAACGTCCGCTTTAAGATAGCAACCAATCGAATGTTTTCTTCAGAA
>CAZJBY010000030.1:0-26069 GCA_964544495.1 uncultured Candidatus Bathyarchaeia archaeon | reverse complement strand
TAGGCAACACAAGCGCCGTAAAAGCCGCCCTGCGAAGATTTTCAGAAGAACTGCAGAAACACAAGCAAAAAAGAGAGGAAAAAGTTCTGCAAGTCCTGAAACGAAGCGCCATGGCGGTTTATGACAGAAAAGCCGTTACCATAACAACCAAGGAGCTAAACACGAAAACCGGCATGAAAGTGGATTTGCTTGACAAGTACATTTACCTGCTGGACAGAGCCGACATGCCCAAAAGATTCAACGCGTTAGTCAAACATGACAACTGCACCATGATAGTCATGCATTCGCCCGAGGAACTGGAAGTGACGCCGGGAGTAGTGGCTTTTTTAACGACGCTGCTGGCGGAGCAGAACGTGAACATCGTCGAGTTCATTTCCTGCTGGACTGAAACAATCATCGTCGTGGAGAAAAAGGACAGCCTCAAGGCTTACGAAGTGCTGTCCAACCTAGTAGGCTGATGAGTAATGGTTTGGTTGGAACGTGGCTCGCAAAGAAGCAACAACATTATTAATACTCACGGTTTGATACTGTTTGCTGATTGCACATCTAAGCCCACGGCAAAAGTTAACCTAATGGAGTTGAAGTGATGGCGTACCAAAAATGCATCAACTGCGGAAGCGAATACGGCATTGACGAGATTGTTTACTTCTGCAGGAAGTGCGGAGACATACTTGAAATAAGATACGCGCAAGGTGAATTAGCGGAAGCGCTCAAAGACCCCGAGTGGCGAAATGCGCCTCTTTCAGTGTGGCGATACCGAAAATTCATGCCCATAAGCGACTTAACGAAACTGGTTTCCTTGAACGAAGGCGGAACAGGCTTCCACTTGTGCGAGAGGCTGGCAAAACAGCTAGGTCTACGGGAGCTTTACGTGAAAAACGAAGGCGAAAACCCCACTGGCTCGTTCAAGGACAGGGGCATGACAGTGGGCGTCACGAAAGCCGTGGAGCTTGGAGTCCAATCTGTTATATGTGCTTCCACGGGCAACACTTCTGCCTCTTTGGCTGCGTACGCCGCCAAGGCGGGTCTGCAGTGCGCCGTGCTGATTCCCTCGGGCAAAATCGCTTATGGGAAGCTGTCGCAGGCCATGATTTACGGCGCAAAAGTCATCCAGGTGCGCGGCAACTTTGACCAAGCCTTAGATGTCGTGCTGAAGATTTCGGAGAAACACCGAAGCATTTACCTGCTTAACTCTATTAACCCGTTCAGAATTGAAGGGCAGAAATCGCTGGGCTACGAAATCTGTGACCAGCTGAATCAAGAAGCCCCAGACAGGATTATAGTGCCAGTGGGCAACGCAGGGAACATAAGTGCCATATGGAAAGGCTTCTCAGAGTTTCACGAACTGGGCGTTGTGGAAGCGCTGCCGAAGATGACGGGCATACAAGCGGCTGGAGCAGCTCCTATAGCTCAGGCGATAAAGAATGGAAAGGACACGATTGTGCCCGTCGCGGCGCCTGAAACCGTTGCGACTGCCATCAGAATCGGGGCGCCCGTGAGCTGGAAGAAAGCCATGAACGCCATAAGAGATTCGCACGGTACGGCGGAGACGGTGACTGACGAGGAGATTCTAAGCGCGCAGAAATTACTGGCGAGGGTTGAGGGCTTGTTCGTTGAGCCTGCAAGCGCATCGTCAATCGCGGGTTTAATAAAGCTGGTGAAAAACGGAGTGGTAGATAGGGATGAGCGGGTCGTTTGCGTCACCACGGGGCACGGGCTTAAGGACCCGGATACGGCGGTTAAGATGAGTGAGAAGCCAGTGGAAGTTGACGCGGAACTGTCAGCGATAGAAGAGGCTTTAGGCTTAAAGAAACAAGTAGAAATCGTGGCGCGGTGAAAGCGAAATGAGAATCATATTGGTTGGCTTCGGCGTAGTCGGAAAGGGCGTAACCACCATACTTGCCCGCAGATACGCGGAAAAAGTGAAGGATTACAGGTTTAACCCAAAAATCGTCGCCATCGCCGACATAGACGGCGCCGTAATAGACCCCAGAGGCTTAAGCCCTGAAAAGCTGGAAGCGCTCAAGCAACGAGGTTATCCAATCTCAGCAGACCCCGACTTTGGGCATCCAAGAATGCCCGCGCTAGACGTTATCGAGTCGGTTGAAGCAGAAGTGGTTGTTGAAGTCACGCCCGTCAACATCAAAGACGCTGAACCAGCCCTGTCACACATCACTAAAGCGTTCAAAACAGGAAAACACGTCGTTACAACCAACAAGGGACCGTTAGCCTTAGCCATGCCCGCCCTCACCGAACTGGCGGATTACAACAATGTTTATCTCAGATTCAGCGGAACAGTCGGCGGCGGAACGCCCATGCTGGAGTTTGCCAAACGATGCCTCGCAGGAGACAAAATCCTCGCCATAAAAGGCATACTGAACGGCACAACCAACTATATTCTGACGGAGATGGCGCAGAACCGCGTGACCTTCCAGGAAGCGCTGACAAACGCGCAGAAGTTGGGTTACGCTGAGAGAGAACCCTCCATGGATATTGATGGGTTTGACACCGCCTGCAAAGTGGTCATTCTGGCGAACTGGATACTGAACAAGAAAATAACCTTAAAAGACGTGGACAGAACAGGCATCCGAGACGTATCATTGCAAGCGCTTGACAAAGCCTCAAAGAGGGGCAACACCATCAAGCTCATAGGTTCAATAGACGGTGACGGAGCAACCGTGAAGCCGACGGAGATATCGAAAACCAGCGCCTTATGCGTCAGCGGCGTCCTGAACGCGGTAACCTTCTTTACGGAATTCGCGGGTGAACAAACCCTCGTTGGAAGGGGCGCAGGCGGCATGGAAACTGCCAGTGCAGTTTTAAGAGACCTGCTAGACATAAGACATAAGCTAGCAAGCAAAATGCTCACGTAACCTTGGAGTGTGAAAAAAGGTGAAGAAAATAGTGATGAAGTTCGGAGGAACTTCCGTCGCTACAGGCGAGAACATCCGCCGAGTAGCCAAAATAGTAGCGGACAGCACCAAAAAAGACCAACGCGTCGTAGTCGTGGTTTCAGCTTTGGCAGGCGTCACCAACCAGCTCGTAGAAGAAGCTGAACAGGCGAAGAAGCAGGATGAAAAGCAAATCCAAGAGTTCACGGGAAAACTGGTTGAAAAACACGTTGCAACCGCCGTCGAAGCGATAAAGAACAAGACTGTACAGAAGGAAACCGAGCAGGCAATCAAGAAGGCGGTTAGCGAGCTTGAGAAGGTTCTCACTGGAATATGCTACGTGGGCGAGATCACTCCTAAATCAAGAGATTACGTTTTATCTTTCGGCGAACGCTTGTCAGCGCCCATAGTTTGTGGCGCCCTGCGAGACATCAAGCTGCAAGCGCAGTGTTTCACGGGAAAAGATGCAGGCATTGTGACAGACGAGAACTTCGGAGCAGCCAGTCCGCTAATGAACGTCACCACGCATCAGGTAAAAGGAAGACTTGAGCCGCTGCTTGAGAAAAACGTTGTACCAGTTGTCACGGGCTACATAGCCGCAACCCAAGACGGCGTTGTCACAACCCTAGGACGCGGAGGCTCAGATTACACAGCCACAATCCTAAGCGTGGCGCTATCCGCCGACGAAGTGTGGATATGGACTGACGTAGATGGAATAATGACTACAGACCCCAAGATTGTTCAATCAGCCAAAATGCTGCCTCAACTCTCTTACGGAGAAGCCGTTGAGATGGCTATTTTCGGAGCCAAAGCCATGCACCCCAGCGCCTTGGAACCCGTAATCGAAGCGCAGATTCCTGTGCGAATAAGAAACGTCTTCAACCCTGAAAACCCTGGAACCCTTATAGCAAACGGGGAAGAAACCAAGTCAACAGAAGTCGTGAAGGCAGTAGCCATGATCCGAGACGTAGCCATGATTAACATCAAAGGGGCAGCCATGGTGGGCGCGCCAGGAAGCTACTCAAAAGTCTTTGATGTGCTGGGCAAGAACAACATCAACGTCATGATGGTTTCCACCGCGGTTTCCGAAGCAAACATCTCGCTTATAATCCGTCGAAGTCTTTTGGGCAGGACGCTTAGCACGTTGGAAATAGCGCTTCTCGGCAGAGGCTTAGTCAGCGAGATTACTAGTGAGGATGACGTTTGCGTTATTGCTGCTATGGGCGCGAACATGAAAGGCACATTAGGCGTAGCGTCAAGAATATTCGCCGCTATGGCTCAGAAGGGAATAAACATACGAATGATAGCTCAAGGCTCTTCGGAACTGAACGTTTCGTTCGTGGTCAAGGAGAAAGATGGAGAAGCCGCAGTTCGAGCTATTCACGAAGAATTCAAACTAGACCGAATCTAACCGCGCTGCTTCATCGGTTACTTACGGTTTTTGGGCGAGAATGGCGTTCCATGGCGATTCAGCTTTGGTAAAAATCTGAACATCTGCAAAACCAACAGCGTGCATGACATCCCTGATTTCTTCCAGCGAGAGAAGACATACATGCGTTTGCTCAATCGTTTTCGCATACTTGATCTCGTACACGCCGTCCTTCACCATTTCGTTCACTATGAGCAGTTTTCCACTAGGCTTCAGCACTCGTTTTATTTCTCGTAAGGCATCAGAAAAGCTAGGCCAGAAATAGTAGGTTTCAATGGCGGTTACGAGATCAAAGAGGTTATCTGGAAAACCAGTTTTTTCAACCGACCCCTCAACGATTTCCACGCGGTTTTCAGTAATCAGCGTCTTGTTCACTTTTCGGGAGTACGTGACCATTTCCGCCGAATAGTCGATGCCGAACACTTTTCCGAGGGGTGTTCGTTGGGCTAGTCGGTCTACGGTTTTGCCGCCTCCGCAGCCCACATCCAAGATTACGTAGTCTGGCTCGATGTTCACATGGGTCAAGCCCCATAGCGTTAACGGTTTATGGTCCTTGTTCATTAGTGCGGCAACGAGCCTGCCGCGGCGACCCGTTGGACATTTATATTGGTCCATTAAGTCAGACATCTTTTACCACCGTAACAGAAAATGCTCTGCAAACTACGTTGGAAATGGTTACTTTTCATTACTATTTCCGTTTTTCTTGTTATTGTGCAGTTCCGCCAGCTTCAGAAGGGTTTCCTTGTAAACCTGAATTCCAGCTAAATACTCGCTTATGATGATGTGCTCGTCTTTTGTGTGGTCCAGATGCGAGTCGCCGGGACCGTAAGTAACTATAGGCGCGTTCACGGCTCTGCCGAGGATGTTCATGTCGCCTGTTCCAGTTTTTCTCAAAAGCGTCGCGGGCTTCTTCAGCACTTTTCTGATTGAAGCTGACAAAGCGTGCACAAGCGGCGAATTCTTGTTGACTTCGAAGGGGTCGTTTGAATCCTTAACTTCCAGCTTAACCTTGACTTTCGGGTTGGCAGCTTGATACTGGCTGATTACTTTTTTTGTGTCGCTGAAGACTTGCGTGGAGGTTAACGGCGGCGGAATACGGATGTCGAGGTGCATCTCGCTTTCGAAAGGGATAACTGAGGTGGCTTTTCCGCCCGTCAGTTTGGTGAGGCATGTGGTTATGGCGTAGTAGGGGCTTTCTTGCTTTTCAATCGGCGGGAAAGAGTTTTTGATCTGCTGCCAGAGTTCAAACGCTTTTTCAAGGGCGTTCTCGTAAAGCCACGGCGTAGAAGAGTGCCCAGTCTCCGTTGCGCACGTTATCTTAAGGTGCAGGTTACCCTTGTAGCCGATTGTTATGTTTTCAGCTCCGCTGGGCTCACCGAAAATGGCGTAGTCTGCTTGAATCCCCTCATTTATCAGGTACTTAACGCCGGCGCTGGTGGCTTCCTCTTGGACAACGCTGGCAACCAAAATTTTACCCTTAAACGCCGATTCCTTGACGACTTCAGACGCAGCCATCACCATCGCGGCAAGAGGCCCTTTCGCGTCCACGGCGCCTCTGGCGTAAATCTTGTCTTGCTCAACCCGTAAAGGTATGTGCCCAGCCACGGTGTCCATGTGCCCGCATAAGAGAATAACGGGTTCGTCTTCACCGACCACGCCAATAATGTTCCCGATGCCGTCTTTTCCAACTTGAAACCCCAGTTTCACCATTTCTTCTGCGAGAAATGCGCCTATTTCTTCTTCTTTGCCTGACGGGCTGTAAATGCCCAGCAAGTTAGTTAGCAGCTGCACTGCTTTATCGCTCATTTTCTTCTTCCCCTATCACCGCGTCAAGCACGGCAACGGTTTTGTCGATTTGCTCTTTCTCAATGACTAAGGGCGGTAGAAACCGCAGAACGTTTCTGCCTGCGTCCAAGATGAGCACGCCCTTGTCCATGGTTTTGAGTATTATGTTGCGAACGTCGTAACGGAGTTCCATGCCTAGCATTAAGCCTAAACCTCGAACTTCCTTCACGATTTTGTATTTAGCCTGCAACTCCTCCAGCTTAGCCTTGAAGTACGCGCCCAGATTTGCGGCTCTACCCTCCAGCTTCTCCTTAACTAGCACGTCAATCGCGGCGCAAGCAGCTGCACACACCAGAGGGCTCCCGCTGAAAGTGCTTGAGTGCTCGCCAACTTTGAAGGAGGACATGATGTTTTCTTTGGCTACGGTTATGCCGATGGGTAAGCCCCCTGCAAACGGTTTAGCCAAGCACATAACGTCTGGAGTTACGCCCCAGTGGTCGCAGCCGAACAGCTTGCCAGTTCTTCCGAAGCTTGTTTGCACCTCGTCCAAGATTAAGAGAACGTTTTTTTCATCGCAGAGTTCTCTGACGCCGGGAAGGAAATCGTCGGGTGGAACGCGTACGCCGCCTTCCCCTCTGATCGGCTCAAGAAGCACGGCTGCAGTCTTGTCTGTGAAAGCTTCAGCGAGCTTTTCGAGGTTGTCCGGCGGAACATGCTTGAACTCGGGAACCAGAGGCTGGAATGGTTCGCGGTACTTCTTGTCCCAAGTCGCAGACAACGCGCCCATGGTTTTCCCGTGAAAGCCTCCCATCACAGCGATTATTTCAGGCTTGCCCGTGAATTTTCGAGCCAGCTTTATGGCGCACTCAACGGATTCGGCTCCGCTGTTTGAGAGAAACGCCTTGTTCAAGCCTGTCGGGGTTATGCTCATGAGTTTTTGCAGAAACTCTGTTCGCTTGTTGTTGTAGAGGCTCGCATGGCAAGAAATAAGCGTCTCCGCTTGCTTGCACACGGCTTCCACCACTTTCGGGTGCGAGTGCCCGAGCAGGGCGACGCCGTAGCTACCCATGCAGTCCACGTACTCTTTGCCCTTTATATCCCAGACTAACGCGCCTTTGCCGCGGGTTATCACGACGGGGCGCTTGGCGAAGACGTTTGCCATTAACCGGTTTTCGAAGTTGATTATGTCAAACTCACTCATTTGATATCACCGTGCCAACTTCATGTTTCAGAGCGGAAGAGATGGGCTGCTGCCGAACCCCTGAAGTTACCAGCACTTCTTTGACGCCTTGGTTAAGCGCTTCCAATGCCGCGTGCACCTTGGTGCTCATGCCCTTGCCGATACTGGAGAGCGCTTCTTCAGCTTCCGCCGCGGTTATTTTCGGAACAGGCTTGTCCTTCAGCATTAAAGCTTCCACGTCCGTCAGCAGGATTAGGCGGTCTGCTTTGAGGGCGCTGGCAACCACGGCTGCGGTTCGGTCGCCGTCCACGTTTAACGGTTCAAACTCTTCACTCATGGCTATCGGCGTGACCACGGGCACATAGCCTTTCTCAAGCAGAAGACCCAGCAGGTCCACTTTGACTTTGTTGATTTTTCCTGTGTAGCCGCCGTCAACCACCTTTTTTCGCCCGCGTTCATCAACGATTATCAAGCGTTTTTTACGTTCGGCTTTCAGAAGCGCGCCGTCTAAGCCGGATAAGCCGACGGCAGCTATACCTTGGCTTTGCAGCGCCAAGACTATTTGCTTGTTGATTTTTCCCGCCATGACCATGGTGAAGATTTCCATGGTTTCCTTGTCGGTGTAGCGGCTTCTGAAGCCTTGAGGCGAAACAATGAACTGTTGTTCTTTGCCTAGTTTGGCGGCGGTCTCGGTGACTTCTGCGCCTCCGCCGTGGACCAGCACGATGCGATGCGCTTTCGCCAGCGTTTTCAGGTCGGAGACAAGCTCAGAAGACGCGCCTTCCTTGAGGATGCTTCCGCCCATTTTAATTACTAACAGCATGGCATGTCACATCGGGTGGAAGCCTGTGCTTTTCAGCGCAGTGGTTTCGTCTATGCCCATCATTATGTTTAGGCATTGGACGCCCTGTCCTGAAGCGCCTTTAACCATGTTGTCAATCGCTGAGAACATCAAAAGCCGATTCGTACGTTCGTCAATTTCAAAGCCTATGTCGCAGAAGTTTGTACCCAACGTTACCTTGGGGTCAGGCAGTTGGTACAATCCTTTCTGGTACTTGACGAAGCGGATGAAAGGTTCATCTGCGTATGTGCTGCGGAGAGCTTTCCACACATCCTTGTTGGTTAGTGGCTGCTTGGGGAAGGCGTGGACGGTTGCGAGGATACCTCTGACCATGTTGACCGCGTGAGGGGTAAACGAGACCTTTATAGGCTCATCCGTGAACGCGTTGAGTTCCTGTTCGACCTCGCCTATGTGGCGGTGCATTATTACTTTGTAGGGTCTTACGCCGCCGAACCGTTCAGGATGATGCGAAGCAGGGGTGGGTTTGCTTCCGCTTCCGCTGCTTCCGACTTTGAGGTCAACAACCAAGTGTTTCGTGTCAACCAAGCCTGTTTTGATTATGGGGACTAAGGCGAAGATGGCGGTGGAAGCCATACAGCCTGGACACGCGACTAGACGGGCATTTTTGATTTCTTCACGGTGCAGCTCAGGCATGCCATATACTGCTTCCTTGAGCAGTTCAGGATGCGCATGCTTCCAGCCGTACCATGTCTCGTAGTCAGCGGGGCTTTTGAGGCGGAAATCCGCGCTCATGTCAATAACCTTCAACCCTGCTTCAAGAAGTTTGGGAACAAGATTTACAGAGCCGCCATGCGGCGTGGCAGTGAAGATTAAGTCGCAGTTTTTCTGGAGTTCAGCGATGTCCATGGGAACAAACTTCAACTGAGTAAGACCGCGCAGGTTGGGGTGGACATTGAAGACGTATTCGTCTATGGTCTGTCGGGAAGTAACCATCGTGACCTCCGCTTGCGGATGGAGCAGTAGCAGGCGCAGGAGTTCTCCGCCGACGTATCCTGTTCCGCCGATTATTCCTATTTTCAGCTTTCTTTCACCTCATGAATATGACTATTGGATTAGGCTTTGAGCACCTTTCAGGAGGGGCACTGCTAGGTTTATGCCTGCGATGAGCCGTGTGTGCTCCCAGAATTCTGGGCAGCTGTTGGCTTCGTGGAAGACCACGGCGTTCTGGTTTTTTTCTATGCTCTCCTCGATTATGCTTTTAACTTTCGTGTAGGGCTTGGTGCTCATGTAAGTGTGGAACGCCTCTTCTAACTGGCTGTTCCAGCTTGGAAAGTCCCGCAGTCGGGATTCGTCTTGCTTGACTTTTTGCACTTTTTCAAACTCCGCTTCTGCCTTTTCAAGTTCCGACTGAAGCTCCGTGTCGTCCACGGTTTTGTTTTCGCCAACGTTGACCATGGCGTCTAACGCGAACAGCCACGCTTCAGAGCCTTTGCCGAGGGCTTCGCCGCATTTCACCGCCAACTCTCTGACTCGCAGGGGAATCTTGGCGTCGAAAACCGTGTTGCCCAAGTAAGTGTTGGTTCGAAAGTCTCTGAATCCGCCACGGGCTAAAGCCACGGGGTGGCAGACAGTGGGTTTTCCTTTTTCTTTGTATGCTATTATACGCAGATCGTAAAACCATTTCTTCACAAGCTCTTGAGCGGTGATGCCTACGGGGTTTATTATCGACGGCTTGGTTTCCTGGATGCTGGCGACGAGTTTTTCGCGGTTTCGGGAGAGAACGGCGCCTTTTCCATGGGTACCTGCGTCGGGTTTTACCACTATGCCCTGTTCAAGCGCTATTTCGTCCTGCAGCAGGTCGGCGATGTCTTTTTCATTGTGGATTTCTCTGCCACTTTTCAGGGTGTCTGTGGCGTCGCATGGGACGTAAACGGTTTTTGGGATGGGTATTCCTTCCACCCAGAAGTGCAGCAACGTTCGGAGCTTGCTGTAGCAGGTGAATTCAATTTGGCTGCTGTTTATGGTTTTTTTGCCGAGCATTTCCATGAGGTAGCCTGCTTGGAGCCGTCGGTTTTTGCTCTGCGCCCTGTTCAACACCACGGCGGTGTCTTTGACCGTCCGGGTGTAGTCTTTGCCGCGGGTTTTGGCTGTGAACCCTGTTTTGCTTATGGTTAGTGCGATTTTGCGGAACGGAATGAAAGTTAGAGGTATGTCTAGTTCTTGGGCGGTGAGTTTTATGCCAGTCTCATCGGTTTCTGAGCGTTCATAAAGAAGTGCTATGCTCATGGTTGTCGGCATCCCGTAAAAAAGTTAATGCAAAAAAACTATGGTAGCGTTTTCATTTCTTCGTGTAGAAGCGAGTACGTTTATTCGCCCCAGTCTTCGCCTTCAATTGTTAATTCTTGAAGGTCGACGCATCCGCCTTTTATCTGTTTAACCTCGAGTTCGA
Source organism: uncultured Candidatus Bathyarchaeia archaeon (assembly GCA_964544495.1). Lineage (GTDB taxonomy): Archaea > Thermoproteota > Bathyarchaeia > Bathyarchaeales > Bathycorpusculaceae > SG8-32-3. The sequence goes on along the minus strand of CAZJBY010000030.1, from coordinate 15,533 downwards.
GTCCGCAGCCTGGGCAGCTTAGGATTTCGCCTTTCTCAGTGTCTGCTGGCACGTTGAGTTCCGCGTCGCAATCAGGGCATCTAGCTGTGTGCATTACTTTCACCTCTTGCGGTTTTAACTTTGCAGTTTGATTTATTGCTTGCTACCACCTTTTTTGTTGGAAATGTCATTTTGATTAAGGTGGGTTTCTTTTAAACATTGCGACTTATTTGTAACAATTAAGGATTTTAATGTTCCATTTGGCACAAAATTCCAGATTTAGTCAGGTTTTCTCGAAAAAAGGCGGAAGAGCAAGCACAACGAAAACCGTAATAACATTCCACAGTCGGCTACAGAAATCGTTAAATTTTTCCGATACCAACAACCAAGCAGGTGAACAAGAAATGGACGACAAGGACGAGCAGATATTAAAAATTCTAAAGAGTGACGGGCGAGCGGGTTATGGTGCCATCGGCAAGGAAATAGGGTTATCTGAAGGCGCTGTGAGGAAAAGGATTAAGGCTCTGGCCGACGCAGGCGTTATTAGAAAATTCACGGTTAAGATCGGCGTGGCAGAAGGCGCAGAGGCCATCACGCTGCTGGCGACTAATCCTGCTTTTCCAACCCATGAAGTCTCGAAGAGGATACGGGAGATTCCGAACGTGGAAACCGTCTATGAAGTCACGGGCGAATACGATGTCGTGGCGGTTATCAGCGGAATGAACGTGGTTGAAGTCAACGAGTGCATAGAGAAAATCCGCAGGGTAGAAGGCATAATGAAAACCAACACCATGATAGTTCTCCGCAGTTGACAAGCAGAACATCCAATTCTCTCCTGTTTCAAGTCCATAAGACAGAGAGGTCTATCTCCAACACAGAACCAGCCTATCATATTTGCCGCCTATTAGAGATTCTATGCAGAAACTATAGAGGGGTAGAGAATAGACAATTTCCACCGAGCATCAGAAAGGCAAAAACTATTGGCTAAAGCTCTACCTCGTTGTGGAAGCATGTGGGCTCACCAGTGTGGCATGCAGGTCCTTTCTGCTCCACCACGTACAACAACGTGTCATAATCGCAATCAGCCAAGACGCGCTTGATTTTCTGCGTGTGCCCCGAAGTCTCGCCTTTCATCCACAGCTTTTGCCGCGAACGACTCCAGTAATGTGCGTACCCCGTGCTCAACGTCTTCTCCAAGGCTTCCTCGTTAGCGTACGCCAGCATAAGCACCTCCTTAGACGTTGCGTCTTGCACGACAACGGGTATGAGACCGTTGCCCTTCTTGAAATCCAGTTTCTTCAGCACTTCTTCTGTCAAGGTCGGACAATCACCCCCTGCCTACGCAAGAACTCCTTTATGACTGGAACAGGATACTGGTTATAGTGGAAAACCGAGGCCGCCAACGCCGCATCAGCTTTACCACTCGTGAAAACTTCGAGAAAATGCTCTGGCACTCCGGCGCCGCCGCTTGCTATGACGGGCACGTTCACTTTTTCAGAAATCGTACGCGTCAACTCTATGTCGTAACCGTCTTTGGTGCCGTCCCTGTCCATGGAAGTTACCAAGAACTCGCCTGCGCCAAGCTTTGCAGCCCGCAGCGCCCAGCCTATCGCGTCTATTCCCGTGGGCTTCCTTCCTCCGTAAGTGTAGACTTCAAACCAGACGGGGCCATCCGGGGTTTCCACCATTATCCTGTCGGCTCTTTGCTCCTTTCGTCTTTTCGCGTCTATGGCAACTACCACGCACTGCTGCCCGAACACCTCCGCCAGATCCGTTATCACCCGCGGGTTTTCCACCACGGCCGTGTTAACAGAGACTTTGTCAGCGCCACTGCACAACACAAGACGGGCGTCCGACACGTTACGGATTCCTCCGCCGACAGTAAACGGGATGCTTATGGCTCTGGCTACGCCCTCAACGACGCCTCGAAGTATGTCCCTGTTATCCGAAGAAGCGGTGATGTCAAGAAAAACCAGTTCGTCCGCGCCTTCATCCGAGTACCGCTTTGCTAATTCAACGGGGTCTCCTGCTTTTTTCAAGTTCAGAAAGTTGATTCCTTTGACGACGGTGCCGCAGGTCACGTCCAAGCAGGGAACTATTCGCTTCGCTAACGGCATTCTTATTTTTCTCCTATAGTTTTTAACGCTTCTTTCAACGTGAATCTTCCCTCGTACAAGGCTTTTCCGATCACTGCACCCGTCACGCCTACACGTTTCAGCGCCACTAGGTCGTTCAAGCTGCCGATTCCTCCAGCCGCAATTACTTCCGCATCTGGGTATTGGCAGGCTTCCCTGAGCGTGTCAAGGTCGGGGCCTGAAAGCGTGCCATCCTTCGTTATCGAAGTCACCAGAAACGTCTTAACCTCGAGCGCGGCAAACTTTTCTAATGCTTCTTTCATGCCCATTGATGTCGCGGTTTTCCATCCTTCAACCATTATTTTGCCATCTCTATTGTCTAAAGCAACAATCACCGACTCAGCGCCGAACATCTGCTGAATCTGGGTTACCGCTTTTGGGTCGCTGAACGCTAGGGCGCCGAGAATGACTTGGCTGGCGCCCAGCTTAAGCACTTTTTCCACCGCATTGATGCTGCGGATTCCGCCGCCAACTTGGATGGGCAAATCCACGTTTTCGGCGATTTCCGCTATGACCGACAGGTTGTTTCCCATGCCTAACGCCGCGTCCAAATCGATTATGTGCAGTTTTATGGCGCCTTCTGCCTTCCATTTCTTCGCGGTTTCCACTGGTCCGCCGAACTGGCCGTAAACCTTGGCGGTTTTCGGGTCGCCATGCGTGAGTCTGACAATCTTGCCTTTCATCAGGTCAATAGCTGGAATCAACTGCAACCGCTGTCACCTCTTCGCTATTTTGGCGAAGTTTTTGAGGATTTTCAATCCTATGTCTCCTGACTTTTCTGGGTGAAACTGCGTGCCGAACACGTTTTTGCTGGCTATGGCTGAAGTGAACGTTGCGCCATACTCTGTTTCCGTTGCCACAATAGCCTTGTCTTTGGGCACTGGGTAAAGCGAGTGCACAAAGTACACGTAAGACTCGTCAGCGACGCCTTCAAAGAGCTCGTTCTGCTTCACTATTTGAAGCGTGTTCCAGCCCATGTGCGGCACCTTCACATTGCCTCGTAATCTGACGTTTTTGCCCTCGAAAAGCGCCAAGCCCTTGCCTGGGCCTTCCTGGCTTTCTGGAAAGAACAGCTGCAAGCCTAGGCATATCCCGATTAGGGGCGTGCCGCTTTCCACCGCAGCCAAAAGCGTTTCTTTCACGGCGTCAAGTTTGGTTATGGCGGCAGAAAAGCTTCCAACCCCAGGCAACGCAATAGCATCAGCTTTTTTCAACTGTTGAGCTGATACGCCGATTGTGGCGGTTAACCCAACTTTTTCCAAGGCGCATTTCAGGCTGAGAAGGTTTCCGACGCCATAGTCGAAGATTACCGCTTCAGGCATCAGATTACTCCTTTGGAGCTTGGCACGCCTTTCCGTCTTGGGTCAAGCGCTAGGGCTTGTCTCAGCGAAAGCGCTAGGGCTTTGACGGCTGCTTCTGCCTTGTGGTGGTCGTTGCTGCCGTACTGCACAAAGACGTGGACGTTGGCGCACAGTGAAGTCGTCAGTGACTCGAAGAAGTGGTTGATGTCTTCTGTGGGCATATCTTCGATTTTTTTGCCACGTAGCTTCAAGTCAATCTTGAAGTAGGGGCGCTTCACGAGGTCCACGGCTGCAAACGCAAGGGAGCAGTCCATGGGTGCCGCTGCGTAGCCGAATCTGGCTATGCCTTCTCTTGTGCCTAACGCTTTGCTGAGGGCTTCGCCTAAGCCTATGGCGAGGTCTTCAACCGAGTGGTGTCTCAGGTCGCCCGTGACTTTGGCGGTTATGTCGATCATGCTGTGTGTCGCCAGCGAGGTAACCATGTGGTCAAGGAAAGGTACGCCCGTGTCGGCGTCGGCTTTTCCTTCTCCGTCAAGGTTGACTTTGACGCTGACTTCTGTTTCCTTAGTTTTTCTGTACACTTCATCCTTTCTCATGCTTATTCACCCAAATACACTCGTAACGCGTTCAGGAGTTTCGCGTTCATGTCGGGCAACCCTACCGTGGTTCTGAGACAATTCTCGTACTCCAAGAGTTTCCCAAGCTTCTTTATGACTAAGCCCCGCTTCAGCATGTTCACGTAAACGTCCTCGTACGGCTTGGCGGTGTTGAAGAGGACGAAGTTTGCCCGTGAAGCGAACGCTTCCACACCTCTTATCTCGTTCAGCGCGTTTATCAGTTTTCCCCGTTCAGCCTTCAACAAGGCAACCGCTTCTCTCATTACGCCGACGTTTTCCAGAAGCTTCCTGCCCATGGTCAACGTGACAGTGTTAATGGCATAAGGCGCTGGAATCTTGTTAATCGCCCTCGCCAGCAACGGGTTAGCCACCGCGTAGCCAAGCCTAAGCCCAGCCAAGCCAAAGGCTTTCGAGAACGTCCGCAACACCACCAAGTTCTCGTATTTGCTTATCAAGGGAACCACGGAGTAGTCTGCGTACTCCCCGTACGCCTCGTCAACCAGCACTATCCCTGGGAACGCTTCAACCAAAGCCTCAACCGCTTCCTGCCCAAACTGGTTCCCCGTCGGATTGTTCGGCGAACACAGGTAAAGCAGCTTCGCCTCAGGCGTAAACGCCTTTCGCATGGCTTCCACATCAAGCTTGAAGCCTTTCCTGAGCGGCACGGCAACGTACTCTGCGCCCTGATATTTAACGCAGTAACGGAAGACGCTGAACGTAGGCGCGAACGTCACTGCCTTGTCGCCTTTCTCCAAGAACAATCTGGTGATTCGGTCCATAACTTCGTCGCTTGAGTTTCCCACGGCAACGCAGCCCCGCTTTAGCGTAAGGTAGTCGGTTATGGCTTCGCGCAGCTTCTCCTCTTCTTCCTGCGGATACAGCCTTACGTCGCATTCTTCCGCCACCCGCTTCAGGAGCGCAACAAGCCTTGCCCGTGGCATGTACAGGTTTTCGTTGAAGTTCAGCTTCACGATTTCGGCAGGCGAAAGCCCATACTGCTTCGCCGCGTTTTCGATGGTTTTCTCAGGGGCGTAGCTTTCAAGAGCCTCAATCTTCGCAAGCTTCTCGTCCAGCCATTTCTTGCATTCTTTTTTCATTTTTCAAACCTCGCCTCAACGGCTTTGTAGTGATTAGGAAGGTTCTCCGCCTCGGTCATGACCTTCACGCGTTCCCGCACGCTCCGCAATCCTTCCTTTGAACTTTCAACGATGCTAACTCTCCTTGTGAAGTCAAGCGCGGACAAGCCTGAAAACGCATGCCCGAAACCGCCCGTGGGCAAGACGTGATTGGTGCCACTGGCGTAATCGCTCAGGGCAACGGGGCTGTACGAACCAATGAGGATTAGCCCCGCTGACGCGATTTTCTCCGCTGTTTCTTCAGGGTTCCGCGTCATTACCTCAACGTGTTCGGGAGCAAAAACATTCGCCAACTCAAACGCCTCATCCATGCTATCGCAGGTGATTATGAAACCGTACTTCTCCAGCGCCTTCCCAACGATTTCTCCGCGCTCCGCTACAGCAACCGTCTTCGCCAGCCAACCCTGCACCTCCTCCGCCAGCTTCTCCGAAATGGTAATCAGCCCCGCCGCACTGTCCGCGCCATGTTCCGCCTGCGAAATCATATCCAAAGCGATAAGCTGCGCCTTAGCCGTTTCATCTGCGAGAACAAGGACTTCGCTGGGGCCAGCAGGCATGTCAATCGCCACGTCTTTTGAAACGAGTATCTTCGCCATCGTCACGTACTTGCTTCCTGGACCGACGATTTTCTTCACAGGCAGGATTGTTTTTGTACCGTAGGCAAGCGCGGCGATGGCTTGGGCGCCTCCAACCTTGTAAACTTCGTTAACTCCGCATATGTCAGCAGCAACCAAAACCAAGGGGTTAACTTTGCCCTCAGCGTTGGGCGGCGAACAAACCACGACTCTGGGAACTCCCGCTGCCTTAGCGGGCACCGCAGTCATGACCAGAGTGCTGGGGTAAGCGGCTTGACCTCCTGGAACGTAGCATCCGACGCTTTCGACGGGGCGCAACACGTTTTGAACGGTGATGCCCTCGCTGGAAGTTCTGAATCCAACCTGCTTAAGCGTGAGTTTCTCGAAGGAGCTGACCTTGTTTTTCATGAACCTTAGAACATCAATTTGCTTTTGACTCACGTCGTTGTAAGCGTTTTTAATCTCGTTGGGTTTCACTTGCAGATTTTTGGCTTCTAGACGGGCTTCATCGAACTGCTCTGTAAGTGCTAGCAGGGCAGCGTCTCCGTTTTTTACCACGTGACTTATTATTGCTTTAACGTTGTTTTCGACTTGTTCAGCAGTTTGTTTGTCTGGCGCTTGTCTCTTGAACCAGTCAGGCGGCAACGCGTTGGCTTTCCAGATTCTCACCCGGGCTTGTTTTGGCATTTGCTCTCTCTCCTAATTATCTCGTCTAAAGCCAGCACCTGGCGGGGTTCGTAGACGACGATGCCTTGGGCTAGCTTGCGGATTTTGGGCAAGAGGCGTATAAGGCAGTCTCTTTCGACGATTGTGTTAACTGAGCACCAGGCTTCATCCGCCAACGGCGCCACCGTCGGGTTCCTCAACGCCGGCAGCTCGGCAAGCAGTTTCTGCAGGTTTGCTTTCTTCACGTTTACGAAGATGTGGATTCTCTTGGAGCCATCCACCACGCCTTTCAGAAGCGTCAAGATGTCAAAGATTTTTTCTTTTCTCTGCTGGTCCTCTAGGGCTTCTTTGTTTGCGATAAGCACCGCTGAAGACCGCATAACGTCCTCGATTATCTTCAAGTTGTTCGCGTCCAGCGTCGAGCCAGTCTCAGTCACATCCATGATGCAGTCAGAGTTTTCCGGCGGCTTCGCTTCCGTGGCGCCGAAGGACAAGAAAATCTTTGCTCGCGGGTTTTCGCCTTTTCTCCACCACGGCGTCACAATTAGCGGTTCGGACTTGCCGAAGCGTTTCTGGTATGCTGGGCGGCTTTTGATGTATTCGGCTGCGATGTTCAAGTATTCGGTGGAGATGCGGAAGTTCTTTTCTTTGCTCCAAACGTCTTCCATGAGTTCGGAGATTGAGTTGGTGCTAAAGCTTTTGGGTATGGCTATTACCAAGCGTATTTTTCCGTATTCCAAGTTTTGGAGGACTTCAACGTCGGCGCCTGTTTCCTTTATCCAGTCTTGGCCTGTGATGCCTACGTCTTGGAGACCTTCAGCAACGAAAACTGGGATTTCTTGGGGTCGGAGGATTTTCAATTCAATCTTGGGATCGTTGATTTTTGGTCGGTAGGTGCGTTCTTGACCTGAGACTTTGTATCCTGAGCGGTTCAGAATCTCGAAGGTTGCTTTGGCTAAGGAGCCTGCGGGTATGGCAAATTTTACTTTATCTATTTTTCATCACCTAATTTTTTGTTAAAATTTTTTCGAGCGGGTTTTCTAACTGAAAACTTGTTTTCCGAGAAAACCTGTGCTTGTTGGAGGGACCTGCGGAGGGTAGAATAGTTTTTCGTTTTTAGACGCGTGCTTCTTGGATTGCCGTTACTGATGAATGCAATCGCCTTGTATGAACGCGATCCCTCAACTTTTACCACTGAAAGGCACCTTAAGTTATCGTTTCCTTATAAATCTATTCTCTTTAATATTAGCTGTGGCGTTGTTGCGGCTTATTGTATTGAGGGCGTTTGTTGCGTTTTTATTTCGAAAACAAGCGGAGGCACGGTTGTTTTCACGTCCAATTCTATATCGAACAGCCCTTCTAAAATGCCTTCCCAAAGTTCAGAATAGCCAATAAACGGTGTTTTAAGTAGAAGGTACTTGTCTTTTAAATAGAAATCTCCGAAGCCTTGCACTCTTAATCTTTTGAAGATGTTTTCCCAGTTTTCACGATTTGCTGCTTGAAGACCTAGGGTTGTTTCCATCGAGATTTTCAAGGCAGTGCCCATTTCTTTCCCGATTTCACGCCATTTTTCTTTTGGGATGTGCTGGATTAGGATGTTCAGCAACTCTACGTTGACGAAGGCGATACGGCTTATGCCGCAGTAGTATTCGCCAGGAAAACGCCAGTCATAAATCATCATGCTTCGGTAAACGTCAAGCATCTTGGAGATAAGCGGCTTGATTCCGGGTTCCTTTCCCTCTTTTATCATTTGGTCTATGAAATCGCGCTCGTCTTTTTCCAGGATGATTGTTGTTCTCCTAGTGGATTCCTCATTCTTGTTAACCATTTCTTCTAGGCGCTTTCTCTTGTCTTCTTGCATACCTGATATATCTCTGGGTATATTTTATATGCTTTTCTAGCCCCGCGAATATCCTGATAAGACTTAATACACGCCATCAGACTCTAGAAGCGCCGATGAAGAATCCAAACTGCTGAACCCGGATGATGCACCCTGGGGTATCTGAGGCACATCTTTACGTGATGATTTTCTTTCGAACAAGAAACAGCATCAACAGCAATCCTGCGAAAAACAGGATAAAACCTGAAACTACCGCGGCAACGTGATTGATGTCAAGAAAGGTGGAGAGCAAGTAGGGAAAATATGTTGGACCAGCAAAAATCAGAATAACAGTGACTATTATTAAAAGAACTCTTGTGAATTTTGAACTCATATCGAATCTGCCAACGGTGCTGTTTTCATCGTTCTCGACCATGCGAACACAATCCCATTATTGTTAGGTGTAATGTTTTTTCTTATAACCCTTCTTTTATCTCTTTTCCTAAAGCCTTCATCAAAAACTTGAAAACTCGGAATCCCGCGCCGCGGTCCGCCTTGAAACCCGTTGTAGCGCCCAGCAAGCAGATGCCCTCGAGTCCTCTTTCTTTTGCAAGCGCCAACGTAAGCCCTGTTCCTCCGACTATTCTGCCTTTGCTGTATACGACTGAGCCTTTCTCCGTAAACTCGTTTGCCAGCTTCGACGAGGTAGCCGCCACGTACACTTGGCTCTTTTCTTCGGTTAAGGGCACTCCGCCCATGGTTACTATGAAGTGGCAGCCTAACTTTTCCACGAAATCCACTATTTCACCGCATACTTGGTAGTGCGCCAGAACATCATCGAACGAGGGCTGTGTTTCTCCCGTCATAATGACAAGATTGTTGTTCTCCATAGGAGCAGCGTAGAACTCGTATCTGGGCAAATATGCTATTCCTTTCGTGCTGATTGAGACATAATCTGGAAATGACGGTGAGTATAATTCAGCGAAAGGTTTGGCTTCGCTGAACTTTATCAAAAGATGCGCCGCGATTCTCCCGACGTTGCCGAAACCGGGAAGGCCCTGAACAAAAACTGGATTTTCAAGGGTCGGATTGAACATCTCGCGTAGGTACGGCTTATCCATTCAGTGTTGCACCGTGCTACAAAATAATTGTCGATACTAAAATGCTTTTGCTGCGGAAAAAAAGAAACTATTAATATTTGACGTTGGGTAGTACTAAAAGGATTTAGAAAAAGGCTTCCGGTGTAAAACATAGCGGGGTGGGGTAGCCAGGATTAACCCGCTGGGCTCATAACCCAGAGATCGCTAGTTCAAATCTAGTCCCCGCTACCAAACATCTTTTCTGGTTGCGACATCAAAATGTTGCAGTGTAGTTTTGGATGGCGTTAACCAACTGCTGTGTTAACCTTTTAAGACCTACTTTTTTAAAATTGGATTGTGTGCCCGTTTATGGTGATTCTTTCAGTTTTAGCAAATGACTGCCAAAATTCTGCTTCCATCAGTTTCTGGCGCAGATGCTCTTTGGCTTTCTTAAGGAGACGAGTCTTTTTGGAGGACGGCAGTTCAAGAAAATCGACTTTTTTGGGTTTTGAGGTTTTCTTTTTTGTGCTCATCTTTTTTCCCTTTACGGAAATATCGTGTGTATTAATAAATCCGTTCTTTCTGGAGGTGACACATATCCAAATCGGATATACCGAGCGTTTACTTTGCGCTCATAACAAGTAATATGGGAAAAAATTGTTGGGAACTGTTACCGGTGAACGATGCTTGCGGTTTTAGCCTCTTCCTTTCTCTTCTTTGCCGAAGTACTTTGTCCACTTGAGTTTGCGTGCGTCTCTTCCGAATTTCAGCGAGCTTTTTTTGCATTTTCCCGAGCAGAACCACAATATGGTTCCATCATTTTTGATGTACATCATGCCTGTTCCGGCTGGGAAGTCGCTGCCGCAGAATGAACATTTTCGTGGTTTAGGCATTGGCGTTTCCTCTTAGCTTTCTTGTTTTATCTGGTGATTTTCTTTGCTTCTCTTTCGGTTTCTCTGAGCATCAAAACGTCTTGAACGCGCACGGGTCCTTTGACATTTCGCGTGATGATGCGTCCTTTATCTTTTCCTTCCAGAATGCGCACTCGCACCTGCGTGATTTCGCCGGTGACACCTGTTCGTCCGATTATTTGGATAACTTCTGACGGTACAAGTTCTTGTTCCGCTTTTTTGTCGTCTTTTTTGCTCATCACTGAGCTCCTCTTTTAACCTGCTCAATCCGCGTGATGATTTCTTTGATTAATCCCGTGGCTTCTCCTTCTTTGATTATGCACGCCGCAGCACATGGGACATCTATGCCCACTGCGTTGCCCAGTTTGTCTTTGTTTGGCACAAACACGTAGGGGATTTTTCTTTCTTCGCAGAGGAGCGGCAGATGCGCTATGACTTCTGGGGGGTCCACGTCTTCGGCTATGACGACGAGTTTAGCTTGGGCGCGTTCAACAGCTTTGGTTGCTTCGTTTGTTCCTTTTCGGACTACGCCTGTTTTTGAAGCGATTTGCAGGGCTTCATAGGCTGCGTCTACGATTTCTTTCGGCATCTCGTATTTTACATAGAATGGTTTTGACATTTAGCCTCACCCTTTTAAGGCACAGTCTTATCAACGCTTCTCATTTATGAAGGTTTCGACCGAAAACAGCCGGCAGATGCTTAATGATTACGTTTCCTCAAGTAAACCAGCACGCCAACAGCAACCACAACAGCAACCGACGCCACAGCGGAAGCAACGATCAGCTGGCTTGGGAATGATTCTATGGTGAAGGCTACTGTTTCTGAAGCGCCAAGGTTTCCCAAGAATTCTCTGTTACGCCATCAGAAGACGCCGCTTTAACGATTATTGCGCCTGTTGCGGTTAGCACACTGAAAGCAAGCAAGAGGGCAATGGCTTTGTTCAAGCTTGGTTCCCCGTTAAGTATTCACAGGAGTTTTGAGCTTTAAAACGTTTTTGTCAAAGTTTGTTGACCAGGCTTAGTCAACATTTCTTGACTAAACCAGAAACCAGCGTATTTGCAGCCTATTAGGAGCCTAATAGCCAATCAATGCAGAAAACCATAAGGGTAGGTCCGTATGGGCGCAAAAACTACCCAATAGCAGTGCTTCGCAGAACCCATGCAGTTTAGTTTATATAAGGGGGGTATAGACTGCACCGAGCAGTAGAGCGGCATACTTTTTTGTGGTTCAAGGCGGCAAATTAAGGTTGGGAACAAAGAGGTTTCACGGTTTTTAGGTGGCTCAAGACGTTTTTGCATATATAGCGTTTCATCCTTACTCTTAAGCGAACGTTTGAAGACTAAGACATAGAAAGCCCACAAATCATTTGTGTGGTGACAACGTAAAAATGAGCAAAAAAATCACCAAAGTGGAATTCACGAACCTCGACAAACTCCTTTTTCCCCAACTGAAAATCACAAAAGCCCAACTAATCGAATACTACATCAAAATCGCCCCGAAAATGCTCGGATTCTTGGCAAATCGCCCTCTAGTCCTCACAAGATTTCCAGACGGCATAGACAAAGAAGGGTTCTACGAGAAAGATGCCCCACAAGGAACGCCGACATGGGTGAAAACGGTGAAGATTTACTCGGAAACAGCAAAGCGTGACGTCAACTACGTCTTATGCAACGACCTTGACACGCTGATTTGGCTTGCAAACCTCGCAGCCATAGAAATTCACATGCCACTATCCAAAGCGGGTTCCCGAGAAAAACCCGACTTCGCCTTTTTCGATGTGGACCCTGAATCGCCAGCCACATTCGAAGACGCGATTACGGTTGCGTTGTTGCTGAAGGAAAAACTTGACAAGTTAGGGCTTGAATCCTACGTGAAAACTTCAGGAAAAAAAGGCTTCCACGTTCTAGTTCCCATCGCTCAGAAATACATCTTCCGAGAAACACGAACTTTTGTCCATCAAATTGGACGCGAACTGGCAAAGGAACAGCCGTTTGTAGTCTCAGAGTTCAAAGAAACCAAAAAGCCGGGAAAAATCTTCGTGGACTACCTGCAAAACGCGCAAGGGCGAACCATGGTGTCTCCATATGGTGTGCGTGCTGTACCTGAAGCCACGGTTTCAACTCCGTTGGAGTGGACTGAAGTCAAGAAAGGCATAAAGCCAACCGAACTCAATATTTTCAGCGTGGTCAAACGTGAAAAAGACCCGTGGAAAAAGATTTTAGAGAACAAACAGCGACTGAAGGTGTAATTCACATGGAGAATAAAGCGAATGTTCCCAGAAGACCGATATGGACAGGAAGCCTAACCATCGGCTTAGTCAACGTTCCAATAAAACTGTACTCTATGATTTACGACCGCGGAATCTCCTTCAGATTCCTGCATAAAAAGGATGGACATCCACTCAAATACCAAAAAGTCTGCACCAAAGACGAAAAGGTCGTTCCTTGGGTAGAAGTTGCGAAAGGCTACGAGATAGCCAAAAACGAGTACATTATCTTCGACAAGGAAGAGCTGGAAGCCGTGAAGCCTGAATCCGATAAGCGGATTCGCCTCGACAAGTTCGTTGATTACTTCTCTGTTGACCCCGTGTACTTTGACAGGTCCTACGTTTTGATGCCTGACAAAAGCAGCGGTGCTTACGGTCTGCTGTTGGCGGCGTTTGAAAAAAAGGGCAAAGCAGGAGTTGGAAGAATAACGTTGCGCACGAAAGAGTATCCTGCGCTGGTGCATGCGTACAAAGGCGCATTGGTTTTGACAACGCTGCGTTACGCTTATGATGTTGTGGATCCGCAAGGCTTCGAAGAACTGAAAAAGCTTAAGGAACCTGAAAAAGCCGAGCTTGACATGGCAGTGAAAATCGTCACCGACCTTTCTGGGGAATTTGACATAACCGCGTATAAGGACAGCTACAAGCAGAAAGTCGAGGAACTCATCAAGAAGAAGCTGAAAGGTCAGAAAGTAGTGGTTGAGAAACCTGCAGAGAAAGAAGTTAAAGAGCTCATGGTTGCTCTGCGTGAAACGCTTAAGCAGCTGGAAAAGAAATGAATCACAGCTACAAACCCATGCTGGCTAAGCTTGCGCCTCAACCTTTTTCAGGTAAAGACTGGGTTTTCGAGATTAAGTGGGATGGTTTCAGAGCCATAGCCTACGTTAACGAAGACTTCAGCTTGAGAAGCCGCAACCAAAAAGAGTTGAAGTACAATTTTCCAGAGTTAGATGAACTGAAACAGCTAACGAGCAACGCGGTTTTCGACGGCGAAATCGTCGTCATGAAAGAAGGCAAAGCCGACTTTCAAGCCCTGCTGGAAAGGGGAAAGGCCGTTTCGCCTACAGAAATTGAGCTTCAGACAAGACGATCACCTGCAGTGTACGTGGTTTTCGACATCTTGGAGAAAGACGGGAAACCGCTGGTTGATCTGCCTTTGACTGAGAGAAAAGAAATCTTACAGCGTTCGGTTTGCGAAGGGCAGCATGTTCTGCTTTCAGATTTCGTGGAGGCAAACGGTGAAGCTTACTACGCAGCGGCTTTGGAGAAAGGCTTGGAAGGTGTCGTGGCGAAGAAAAAAAGCAGCCCTTACGAAGTGGGTTTGAGAAGCGGCAACTGGCTGAAGATAAAAAAACTGCGAAGCTGCGACTGCGTGATCTTCGGTTACACGAAAGGCACTGGAGCTAGAGCAGAAACTTTTGGCGCTTTGCTGCTGGGTCTTTACGATGCCGATGGAAAGCCAGTTTATGTGGGCAAAGTTGGCACAGGTTTTTCGCAGCCGCTGTTAAAGACGCTTTCGGAGCTGTTTCAGAGTTTAAAAACGGATGACGCACCGTTTAACCCAGATATACCTGATGAAGTTACGTGGCTTAAGCCTGATCTTGTCTGCGAAATCGGCTATCAAGTGGTTACGCGTGATGTGCGGTTGCGGATGTCGCGTTTTCTCGGTTTGCGAGAAGATAAGCTTCCTTCTGAGTGCACTCTTGATCAAATCGGTCAAGGTGATCTTGCGGAGTATGTGGCGAAACGCGATTTCAGCGTTACGACAGAGCCTAAAAGTGGCGGCGAAAAGAAAAGCGGGGCGAAAGCTTTTGTGGTTCAGGAGCATCATGCAAGGCGATTGCATTATGATTTGAGGTTGGAGAAAGACTGGGTTTTGAAGAGTTGGGCTGTGCCGAAGGGGATTCCTGTAGACACCAGCGAGAAGCGGTTGGCGGTGGAAACTGAGGATCATCCTCTTGGCTACGCTGGTTTTGAGGGTGAGATTCCGAAGGGGCAGTATGGTGCTGGCACGGTGAAAATCTGGGACAGAGGCGTTTATGAGGCGAAGGTTTGGGATGAGAAGATGATTGAGTTTACTTTGGAAGGTGAGAAGCTTAAGGGGCGTTATGTGCTGGTGCGGCTGAAGAAGGCTGGGGAGAAGAGTTGGTTGCTGCTTAAGGGGAAGGAGGAGTAAGGCATGCGGCTTCATGTGGGCACGATGGGTTGGAGCTACGGTTTCTGGAAAGGCAGCTTTTACCCAGAAGATATGGCGTCGAAGGAGTTTTTAGCTTATTACGCGAAGCATTTCAGTACTGTTGAGGTTGACAGCACTTTTTACAGGATTCCGCGTAGGCAAAGCGTTTTGGACTGGAAGGAGCAGACACCTGAGGGTTTCGTGTTTTCTTTAAAGTTTCCGCAGGTCATAACTCACGTGAAAATGTTGGAGAACTGTCAAGAAGAAACCAGTGTCTTTTTGGAACGCGTTGCTTTGTTGGAGGAGAAGCTTGGCACGTTGCTGCTTAAGTTTCCGTACGCTTTCGGAACCGAGCATGTTCCTTTGCTGCGCGGTTTTTTGCAGAACTTGCCCAAGAAGCATCGTTACGTGGTGGAGGTTAGGAACAGGAAGCTGCTGAACGACGGTTTCTACTCTGTTCTCAGAGATAATGATGTGGTGTTGGCGTGGGTTGACAGCCCTTTTATGCCGCAATTCAGCGAAGTCACTTCCGACTTCATTTATGTGCGTTGGGAAGGAGACCGAAGACACGTAAAAGGCACTTTAGGCAAAGTAGAAGTGGACAGGACTGAGCGAATAAACGCTTGGGCGGAAAAGCTTAAGCCTTTTCTGGAAGAGGACAAGGAGGTTTTCGGGTACTTCAGCAAGTTTTATTCGGGTTATTCTCCGTCAGATGTTGAAGAGTTTTTGGGCATCATCGGGACTGACGTGTGATTTTTTTCTATAGCCCCCCTTATATATACTAAACTGCATGAAACTCTGCAGAGCTTAGGTACGCTTGTAGGCATATTTTTGGCTGCGGAAATCGCCAATACGGACCTACCCTCTCTATAG
>CAZJBY010000029.1:0-26285 GCA_964544495.1 uncultured Candidatus Bathyarchaeia archaeon | reverse complement strand
GTTGCAGTGATGGCTGAAGCAAGAGACATCGAAAAAGAAGAAGAATAAATTTGAGCCCTCTCACAAAGAAAAATTTCTCAAGATTTGACAGTATATCTAAAGTTAAGGCTTTGTTTGCACTACAGAAATAATGGAGCAAAACTATTCAAGAAACCCAAATTAACCACAACCACCTTCTTATTTATCCGCTTCACCAAAAAATGAGCACCCATAATGACGGACTCAACAGAGGCACGCAAGAAACACAAATCTTGCACCTATGACGAGCGAGTTCTACCCAATTATGGAACAGGTGAGGCGCGGGCAAAGGATAAAAATCCCATGCTGAGAGAGCTTACCTTAGAGAGGCGCACCGCCCCACAATGAAGTTAAGTGTTAGGTTACATGGGAAACAATCCAGCCCGTTAGTAAGCAAACATTTCGCGAACTATATTTTTAAGTTTAACACGTACATTAAAGGTTAGAAAACTCAGGCTGGTTAAGTCTTGGACATAGAAAAGAAAATCGAATTAATATGCAGACCGCCAACAGAGGAAGTCCTGACAATAAAAGAGCTGCGAGAACTTCTCGAGACAAATGAGCATCCTGGGCATTACATCGGCTTCGAAATCTCGGGTGCCCTGCATTTGGGCAATTTTATTGTTTCGGGCTTCAAAATCAATGACCTGCTCAAGGCAGGCGTGCGTTGTCAGGTTTTTTTTGCGGATTGGCACAGCTTCATCAACAACAAATTCGGCGGCGACTGGGAAAAAATCCTCACAGCCACCAAATACTATGAGAAGGCGTTCAAGTTTTTCTGCCCCGGCGTCGAGGTTGTCGTGGGTTCGGAGCTTTATCATAATAATGATGAGTATTGGCGGAATTTGCTGCGGTTTTCGAAGCATATGACGTTGAACCGAACCCTACGATGCTTAACTATCATGGGTCGGAACGAGAATGAGAAGCTGGACCTGAGTCAGTATTTTTATCCGCCGATGCAGGCAACAGACATCCACGCCATAAGCGCCGACATCCCACACGGCGGCGTCGACCAACGGAAAGCACACATACTCGCCCGAGAAATCTTTCCGAAGATGGGCTGGAAAAAGCCCGTGGCGGTTCATCATCACGTGTTGATGGGCATAGCCGAACCCGTCAAACTGGAAACCAATGACAAGTTGGAGCAGGTGGTAGCGAGCAAGATGAGCAAGTCTAAGCCGTGGACCGCCATATTCATCCACGACACGCCTGAGGAGATTAAGGGCAAGCTGCGAAAGGCATGGTGTCCTGAACGGCAGGCGGAGATGAATCCCGTTTTGGAAATCGCCAAGCACGTCGTGTTCCACGAAAGCACTTCGTTTACGGTTGAGCGTCCCGCCAAGTTCGGCGGTAACGTCACCTTTGAAAGCTACGAGCAACTGGAGAAAACCTATGTGGGAGGCGCGTTGCATCCGATGGACCTCAAAAACGGCGTAGCCGAAGTCGTCTCCAAGATAATTGCGCCTGTGAGGAGCTACTTCGAAACCGACAGGGAAGCGAAAGAGTGCGCTGACGTTGTTCGTGAGGCTAAAGTGACAAGGTAACCCTTCATGCTGAACAGGCTTAAGGAAAAGGAAGAGCAAATCCAGCAGGTTCTAGAGGAGCTTCGTGAGGCGGCGGCGCGGGGAACCCCTGTTGTTGTGGAGGGTAAAAACGACGTCGAAACCTTGCACGCGCTAGGCATTGAAGGGAATATCGTCACGGTGAAGACGGGCGGCAAATCGTTTCTCGACATCGTCACTGAACTGGAGCAGTCAAAGGTTTCAGAGGTGATTTTGCTGTTGGATTTTGATAGGCGCGGAAGAGAGGGAACAAAACATCTAAAGTGTAGTCTTGAGAGAGCGAAAATAAAACCCAAAGTCAAGTTCTGGCGCAAGCTTTCAGCGTTGGTGGGAAAAGAAGTCCAGTGTATAGAAGGCTTGACAGCGTACATGGTTACGCTCAGAAGCAAGATTGGCGTGGCGTCCCAGCAGAGTAAGTCGTAAACGCAACGTGTTTCAGGGCAGCATTACAGTGCCAGCTACGCGGAGTTTTCCGCCTTCCAGATACGCCAAAACAGCTTGGTCACCCGGGTAATGCACCATACCCTTCTCCAAAGTCAACGTCAAAATGGGCTTGCGCCAGTCACCCTTGTCTGTGACGGATTCAACCTTGCAGTTAAGAAACTGCATCCAATGCCCCAAGTGCAGAACCATACCCGCTTTTAGCGGGATGGACCAGTACTTGACTAATGACGCTTGGGTTTCAAGCGTTTTGGATGTTTTAACTGAAGGGTCATTTGTGAGCACTGTGCCGCGGTCTACGTCTTGAACTTCAACGTTTTTCAAGGCTAACCCCACCCTGTCGCTTTCAGATGCCGAGTCAAATTCGTCATCATGCTTCTGTATTGACCTGACCTGAGTGGTCTGGGTTCCGGGCAATATCTTCAGAATGTCATGTTTCTTGATTGAGCCCTTAGCCACCAAGCCCAGAATTACTGTTCCCACGCCTTTCACGCCGAACGCGTGATCCACCGGAACGGTTCCAGCAGCGCTTGCCGCGGCATTTACCTTTTGTGCCGCCTCAGTCAAGCAGCGTTCCTTCAGCAACGTGGGATTGTCTTCGATAAACTCGAATTTCTCCAAACTGGTGCCTTTGATTAATGGAGTAATTTTCTCTTGCGGCACGTAGCTTCTGATGATGAAGTAGCCGCTTGTTACCCCTGCGCATTGAAGCATCACGAGGCATTCGCCCAATGTTGAGTTCAGCTCGTCAACGACGACCACTGCCTTCTCAGCCATAGCAACTGCGAAGAATAGCGGCGCCAGCCTTTCCGGGTAACGGGTAGGCTCAATGAATGTTACGGTGTCTTCTCCTTTTTTCAGGTTGTACAGAGTGACATCTGAGGCTGTGCCCTTCTTGCCGAGGCTGCCTGCGTATTCTGCTGCGCCGAGAACGGCGACTGTGAGGTTTCCCATAGATTGATAACCCGCGAATTACCGCATGGACGCTTGTCTGCTTGATAAGTTTTGTGCTGTCCATCACCCAAAAACAGGAATGAGCCAAAACAACATCGACAGTTACGGCTGCACGGCTTACCCGTGGGATGCGGGCTGCAAAAAACATTGTTATTGGCGGAGGATTACTTCTCCACTTCAATAACGCATACGCTAGAGCGTGCGCTCCAGTTCCTTCAGTAAGGCGTTGTATTTATGAGCGTAATGCAATGTCACATAGAATCCAAACAATATTGAAAAAACCCCCAGCGCTGAAACAAACATTCCCCCAAAATACGCAAGCCCGCTGCCCCCTATAGCACTGAAAATTAGACCTACACCGACAAGAAGGACTCCCATGGGAATTATTAACAAGCCGCTTCTCTCGTTTCTCGCAACGACTGTAATCCTCTCTTTTAAGTCTCTTAATTTCGCTTCTTCAGATAACATGACCAGCCATTCAATTCTCTCATAACCAAGAAGAAAAACATTATTCCGCTGTGAAAATAGCGCACGCGCTTCCATCGGTTACCCCCATCGCGGGGATAAAAATTTAAGATGTTACTTGGACAAATCCTTTTCTGTCAGACCCTTTTGTTTCTGTAAATTTTGTGAGGGCTCAAATAGTCGGTTTTGCTCAGAGTTTTTTGGTGTAACCGCATGAGGGGTGAATGCCAGAGAGGTAGCTTTCACCGTTTTCTGGGATATTCTGTTTACGCCAGATTCACAGGCAACAGGCATATTTGCCGCCTATTAGGCTCCTAATAGCAGTTCATTGCAGAAACTATAGAGGGGGTAGGTCAGTATTGGCGCCGAAACCAACCAATAGCATGTTGAAAACCGCGCTTTAGAAATCCCACCCGTGTTTCCGCCTTTAAATAAGGAGGGTATAGACTGCACCGAGCACAACAGACAAGCCTATAGCATCTCCAAACTTTTATAGCCAACAACTCCAAATAGCCAGTTCTGAGGACTTGCACGTGCTGGTTGCTGGCGTCGACGAAGCAGGACGTGGCTGCGTAATCGGACCACTAGTCTTGGCTGGTTTCCTTATTAAGGAAGAGAACTTGCCAGTTCTGGCTCAGCTTGGCGTGAAAGACTCAAAACTTCTTTCCCCAAAAAAACGTGAAACCCTCTTCACCGAAATCATCCAGCTAGCAGAAAAACATTACATCGTGAAACTATCGCCAAGCGAAATCGACCGCGTAGTGGAAAGCAAAAGAAAACTGCACAAGCTAAACAGGCTGGAAGCACAAGCCATGGCGCATATAATAAACACGCTAAAACCAGACGAAGCTTACGTGGACGCTGCCGACGTGCTTGAAGACCGCTTCAAACACCACATCCAAGAAGACTTAAGCGTCAAAACAAAAATCACTTCGAAACACAAAGCAGACAAGATCTACCCCGTTGTCTCCGCTGCCTCCATCATAGCAAAAGTGGAACGCGACAACGAAATCGCAGATTTAAGAGCCACGTATGGTGACTTCGGAAGCGGATACCTAACAGATCAGAAAACCATGCGCTTCCTGAAACAGTGGCTGCAAACCCACGCCGAATACCCTGACTGCGTAAGAAAATCCTGGAAACCAGCAAAAAAAGCCAAAAACGAAAAAGGCACCGTACAAAAGAAACTCGCCTAAACAATGGCGACCAAGTCTTCTGGCGTACGCACCGCAGATAACTCATCCACGCAAACGCAACACGCGTTCTTGTTTGAGAACCGCAGTTTTTCCGTTATCAAAACTGGACGCGCACGAATCACACGACACACGCTTACGATTTCCTCCATTCGTTTGTCCAAGTTCCTTTCGCCGTTCAAAGCAACGCCACCAACAATCACACCACTGCCCTTTTGAACATTTATAATGAAATCAAAAGGTGCCTTATACACAGGGGAAATATCGCAAAAGGCAAACTTCCTAAAAACCTTCTGAAAAAGCATCTTGCCAGTGATTGCACGCTGCGCTTTTGTCAGAAGACATTGGCGTTGCTTCCGAGTCCTTCTAAGAACATTTATCGGCTTCGCCACAGGAACGCCCAGCGTCTCAGCCAGCTTGTAGGCGGATTTCACGGATGCTTTAGCCATACCCCTTTCATAACCGTAAAGAGTTCTACGGGAAACCCCTATCATAACAGCTAAGTTGCCTATGGAAAGACCCAGCTCTTTTCTCCGCTTCGCAACAAGTTCACCGTCAACTTCCACAGAATAACCGCCTGGACCAGCATAAACCAGCGGATTCGCCGTTTGAAGCGCCAAGTTCCTGATAGTTTTCTCAGTAACCACAAAAACCCCGTTCCGCGAATACACGGTGTCATCTTCCAACGGCTTACCATGCGTCTGCCGACTTATTATCAAAGAAGCAGCAGAAACCCTACCAGCTATCACCTTCAACTCTCGAGCACTCTGAGCAGAAAAAGTATCCACGTCAGAGTTAACTTTCACTAAAATAGCCGTATCATCCTTCCTGACTGCGAAGTCAAAGCAGCTTAAACGTGAACAGCAAATTTGGGAAACTTCAAAACCCGCTTCTTTCAACGCGACACCGAGGTGAACCGCGTTTTCCATTTCCCAATGGTTCATCAGCTGTCCCCACCTATATTCACTGCGCTGAAAAATATAAACAATACTTTTCCACAAGAATATTAACAGCAGAATTTCTTCAAGTCTAAAGACGCAACATGAATCGTTGCTCTCGCAAGACTAAAAAGCGCTACTGGCTTCTCTCCCTCAGCTCTTTATCCTGCTTCAGCAACATAATAGTGTCAGCCGGCACATCCCTGTTAACCGTAAAGTTTGCTCCTATCCAGCTGTTTGTTCCAACTTTGACGCCAGGCATAAAAAGCGCATTTATCCCCGTCTTCACGTTGTCGCCAAGAATCGCTCCCAACTTCCTTCTTCCAGTATCAACAACTTTGCCTTTCACAAGCATCTTCACAGGTCCATCGTCTAAACGAAGATTAGCGGTAATGGTGCCTGCTGCCAAGTTGCATCGTTCGCACAATATGCTGTCACCCACATAGGACAAGTGACCAACATGCGTCCCATCCATGATAATGCTGTTTTTGACCTCGCAAGCGTTGCCTACCCGCACATTTCTCCCTATACTCGTGAATGGTCGAACGTAACAGTTCGGTCCGATGTCGCTGCCTTCACCGATGAAACATGGACCTTCAATGTAAGCCCCAGAACGTATTCTCGCGGTTTCCGAAATCGTCACAGGACCCACCACATGAGCGCCTTCCTCCACAGTCCCGTAAACCTTATGCTCCATCCGCCTCAGCGCCCAACTGTTAGCCTCAAGCAAATCCCACGGTCTCCCAATGTC
Source organism: uncultured Candidatus Bathyarchaeia archaeon (assembly GCA_964544495.1). GTDB lineage: Archaea > Thermoproteota > Bathyarchaeia > Bathyarchaeales > Bathycorpusculaceae > SG8-32-3. The sequence goes on along the minus strand of CAZJBY010000029.1, from coordinate 19,963 downwards.
AATCCAGTCTGCCTTCGAAACTTTAGAAGCTAAAACGATCTTGCCGCTTTCTATGAGAAGCGAAAGAGCGTCAGTGAGTTCCCATTCACCGCGAACAGAAACTTTTGTCTGCTTTATCTTCTCAAAAATCTCTTTGGAAAAAACATACAATCCAGCGTTAGCTAAGTTTGACGGTGCTTCCCCCACAGCAGGCTTCTCAACTATGCGCTTGACCTTTTTCTCGTTTTCAAGCTCTACCACGCCATAGCTTTCTGGCTTTTCCACAGGAACCACCGCCATAACCGCTGCAGGCTTCTCCGCCTCAAACAAGCCAACCACATCAGCCACAGCTTCACGGAAAAACAGCAAGTCCCCATAAACAAGAACAAAATCGCCGTCAACGTAGGGCTCAACAACACTCACAGCGTTCCCAGTTCCAAGCATCTTAGCCTGCTCAACATAAACTATCTTCAAACCCAGCTTCTCGCCGTCACCGAAAAACTGGCGGATGGCATCACCCATGTAATGCGTAACAACAATGACCTCAGTTATCCCAGAAGCCTGCAACGCGTCTAGACAATGCTCAAGAATTGGCTTCCCACCCACGCTTATCAAATGTTTTGGCCTAGTCGCCGTGATGGGCTGAAGCCTAACACCTTCTCCCGCAGCTAAGACAACGGCTTTCAATTCTTCCACTCCTCCGACTGCTTTTTAGCCAAAGCTGTTCCTCTGCCCATTATGTCGTTTGCCGCTTTTAATGATTCACCCTCAACCGTCAACCTGATAAGAGGCTCAGTTCCAGAAGCTCTAATCAGAAGCCAACCATTCCTGAGCGACAAACGAACGCCATCAACAGTTGAGAAATCCGTGTAATCTGGAAAAGCAGACCGCAAAGACTTCTCAACGCTTGCCATCAACTTATGCTTCAAATCATTCTTGAGAGCAATGTTCTCTCTCAAAGTCACGTACTCAGGCACTTCAGCAACGAACTCGCGCAAACTTTTACCTTCCTCTTCCAAAGCCTTCAAAAGCAAAACCGCAGAAAGCGGACCATCAGGACAATAATGGAAACGCGGATGCACCCAAGCGCCGCAGGGTTCTCCACCGAAAACAGCATCGTAACGCTTTATGGCTTCCGAAACATGCACGTCGCCAACCTTGGTTCTAACAACCTTGCCGCCGACTGCTTCAGCCATCTTCTCAACACACAGAGACGCTTCAACATTTGTAACCACGGTTCCGCCGCCAGCACACTTCAAGGAATAAGCAGCATACGCAGCAAGTGAACGGTCAAAATCGACTAAGCAGCCTTCCTCGTCAACGAAAGCCATACGGTCACCGTCACCATCAAAGGCTACTCCAACATCAGCGCCAATCGCCTTGACGATTCGAGCCAAATCTGTCAGGGATTCAGCAGTCGGCTCAGAACGCCGTGCTGGAAAGAAACCGTCAGGCTGAGCATTCAACGCGGTTACTCGGCAACCAACGGCCTTCAACACCATTGGACCCACATCGAACGTGGCGCCGCAACCCGGATCCACGACAACACGCCACTTGTTGCGCAACTCTGCAGCTTTTTTTGCCATGTCAACGTAAACGTGGGTAGCTTTCACATTTGAAACTGCGCCGATTTCACGCCAATCGGCCATCATAAAACTGCCATCTGCAACCATTTTCTCTACAGCATTTTGGCTTTCATCGGCGTAAGACAAGCTGTCGCCGTTGAAGATTTTTATGCCGTTGTACTCGGGTGGATTATGCGATGCAGTAAGCATGAAACCGACATCAGCCTTCAACCGCATAGTTGCGTACGCCAAAACAGGAGTTGGCACGGCACCAACTAAAGAAACTTGCACACCGCCAGCAAGCAGCCCCGAAACAAGCGCATCCTCAAGCATAGCACCTGAAACTCGCGTGTCCCTCGCAACAAGCGCTTTTTTCGCTTTTGAATGTGTAGCAACGGCTAAACCCACTTTGCACGCGAGTACTGGTGTTAGGTCAATATTAACTAAGCCTCTTACTCCGGAACTTCCGAACAGTTTAGCCAAGTTTCTGCATCCTCACTTCCATGGTTAAAAGGCTAATTCGCTTAAAATGATTTGGCTGCTTCCTCAATGAACTGGATCAGTTTCCGTCGGGTAGGATGCAAACCCTTGGGGTCAGACAGATAGCAGGCAGCAACCGCGTTTGCCAAGGTTAATCGGGACGTGTCTGAAAGGTCGTTTGCATCGGCAAGGATGTTTCCTGCGTTCCAAGCGTCGCCTGCTCCTGTTGCCCTCAAGGCTTTGACTTTGAAGGCTGGGACAACGACTTCGTTTTTTTTGTTGAATGTGGCTGAAAAGGTGGTTGTGTGTAAATCAATTCTCGTGGTTAAATTCTTTGCCAAAACTCTTGCAGCGTCCAATGCTAATTCGTCCAAACGGCGTTTTCTCTGTTGCTCGCTTATTTCATCGTTTAGTATTGTCGCGTATGAAATTGCTTCGTTCTCGTTTAAGCTTAAAATGTCGACTTTGCTGGTTTGCAGAACGTTTCGCATGAGTTCGGGGATTTTGTCTCTTTTGGGGGTTGGGTCTGCTGTGTCGTAGTAAGTTCTGCCTTTTCCTCGAGTTTTAACTCTGCTAAAAACGGTTTCAGCCAGCGTGGTGCCATATTTTTTGGTTCCAGCCCAGTTGAATAGGCAAACGTAATCAGCGTTTTCAATCAGCTCGTAATCGCTGGCAGTCAGGTCTAAAGGCCCGAAACCTGCGAGGGAACCTAAGTCTCTGAGCATGACGTTGGCTTTTCCGTTTTTCGTCTTAAGTTCCAGTGCGGTTGTTAACGAGTTTTTCTTTACGATTTTAACGTGGGAAAGATTCACGCGGTATTTTTCAAGATAGAATTTTAGCTGCTGAAGCCCTAGCTTGTTCGTGCAGACTATTGGAGTGACGTTCACGCCTAAAGCGGCTAGAGCGGAAGCCGTGTTGATGGCGTTTCCGCCTTTGATGTCGGTTTGCTCGATGCCGTCTATGCTGCCACCTTTTCGTCTAGCTACATCCGCGATTAATGAGGAAAAATCGTCGGTGTTATAGTTGAGGCTTATTAGGCGGTCATGGAAAAAGTCTGGCATAACTGTTACATTGAGTTTTTTAGATTTGTTTTTAAGAAAACTTGAAAGTTCATCTTTGCAATCTGCACGCGACATTGAAGTACACCTGTGTCATTTATTTTCCAAAAAGCTAAAATAACCTTTGTTATTATAAGCTGGAAAGGAGTCGGAATTAAGGGAAATTTGTGTATAGGGGGAGAACGATTCGAAGTTTAAAGCTGAAATGGGCTTGCTTGTGATGGCGATTGTACTATTTGCCGTCAGCGCGTTTTTCTATTCTTACCCAGTTGGCAGCGAAGGGCTTACTTTAGCTTCATCGACAAGCAGTTATCCTTACAGAATGTACGCCATCACGTTTGTTGGTTTTGGCTCGGTGCTTATGCTAACTGCGTCTATTTCTTATTCGAAGCGTAGCAAGAATTTGGGGCATAAGAGTTACCGAGTTTAGCCTAAGATAAAGCTGACCAACAGCCAGACGATGTCACCGAACAACAAGGCGACAATTAAGCCTAGTGTTACGAAAATGAGCATAGGTAAGCCTGGTGTTGCCCATACACGGTCGCTGATTTTTCCAGTGTCAACGGCGTTGGAGAGGCGTTCGACAATTTTGGTTCTTCCTTCATCTTTCGGCACGACAACTAGTTTTCGTTTAAGCTGGTTTTCACCATCGTCGTCAATGTCTTCCATTGGGTAAACGTGCCATTTTTCCTTTAATTTGGCAATGGAAACTTTGTAGCCAGTTACCATAACCAGCAATTTTTTCCCAATAGACTCGGTTGCGAGGGTGTCTTCAAAAAGTTTCTTACCGCTTGTTGCACGCTGGATAAGGTTGCGTAGAAGCATGTAGATGCCGCTTGCAGCGGCGAACAGAACGGAGTTGCTGAAAATTGTAAATGGAAAGATGGTCCGTGAAAGAGGTGAAACGCCCATAAGAGGTGGGAACAGGGTTTCTGTGGAGAAGGGAAGAGCGAGTGCGATGCACATTAGTGCTTTTGAGTCTGCTCCTCCGAATCCGCCTGAATAGAAGAGGATTAGGGCGAAGGCGGCTGTTACACCGAAGCTGAGTCCGAACCATGGCAGTTTAGACTGCTCGTAAAGGAGTAGTTCCGCAAGTGTTAGGAGGAGTGCTGTGGGTGCGTAGATTGCCCAGACGCGGTTGGTTACTTCTCTGGTTTTGTAGTCGCTCCATGATGCGAATAGGAGAAAGGCTAAGGAGAGCGTGACTTTTGCGGCTATGAAGATTGCTTGCAAGTTGCTGCATCCTCGGTGTTTTTGGGTGTGGCTTTAGGATTCATGGTTTAGGCTAATAAGATTTTATTTTTGACTCAGCTGTTGATGTGGGGAAAGGGAAAAACGGTTATGAGTATGGGGCTTGCACTGGGAATTCCAAGAATTGTCCTGGGTTTGGCACGATTCGGATGTAGTAGTTTTCTTCTGGTTCCCAAGTGGTGGCTACGTCGTTTGGCCAGCTGATTTCTATGTTTGCTATGTCACCTGCGCCGAGGTGTGTGCCAGTTCCTGTTATGTCTGTGTCGCTTGTGACGTCTATCATGTTTGACGAGGAGTTACCTAACCATACTCTTACGATTCGGGTGTCTTCTGTTCCTGAGTTACCCACTGTGACTATTGTCTTGTCTTGGTCTGAGTCGAAGCGCACGTTTTCCTGGTAGAGTACAACTCCTGCTTGAGAAGTTGCGCTACTCATATACGTTGTTATCCACGCGTAAGTGACGACTATGGCTCCGACCGCGATGACTATGAGAAGCAAAGTGGCAAGTATCGGTGATATGGCTTTCTTGGAGTTCAGGAATTTTTTGATTGACATTTTGTTCATTCCTTTGCTTTCTTAGGGAAGGTTAATTTTTGTATATAACATGTATGAAGCTGGAATCCACATTCTTAATAATTCGGAAACCGAACAGTTTGGTTCGGCTTTCAACCTCTGAGTGTTGAAATTTCGTGGCTCTGTTATGCTCACGGCAGACTATACCCCCCTTATATAAACTAAACTGCATGGAATTTCTGGGGAAAGCGTGGAGTTGCTGGCTGAAATCAAGGCTGTTTACCTCTCCGCGGTCACCGTTATTGCCGGCGGATACTCAACAAGCAGCCACAAGCCACTCAGGTCGCTTGTTTGATAGATCGGCGATGTACCATCAAACGTGGCTATGGCGCCGCACCAAGTTATATCCATTGCAGTCTTGAAGCTTGCTGTGCCACTTGCAACTGGAAGTAGCTCAATGGTCTTGGAACCTGAGTTAACATCAAGGGCGCCTGCAGCGCTTCCAATGGAATCAAATGCATATAGTTTTTGATTAGCAGTGTCTGTGAACATTATCCCTGCGCCTCTTGAACCCGAGATTAATTGGCTCCAATGATGTGCGGTCCAGCCGCTTGGGGAAGTGTTGTAGAATGTGCCGCTGCCGGTTGTGACTGTTGGGTAGCCGCTTGCGGTTCCGTCTTCAGTCATCGCCGTTGGTGAACTTGGCGAAGCGTATATGCTAATTGGGCATAAATCATAAATGTCTCTATCCTGCGCTGAATCTATGAACATCAATCTCTGCTGATATGTGTAATACGTTGCGTTGGCGGGCAGGGTGATCACGATGTTCGCGTAAAGATTTGGACAATCCTCAGCGCCGCCATCTGATCCAGAAGTTCCCCATTCTGCTTCTTGCTGCACTACATCTCGAACCACGCCATGGTGTATAACATACGCAGCGCCTGCACCATAGGTGCTGTCTTCGTCATTTATTCGCATGAAGTCTGCGTCACTGTAAGTTCCTGTTCCATCAACTGTTGATCTTACGTTGAATCTTCCAATTTCAAGAGTTACTATGCCGTTGGATAATGTGTCATCATCAGGGTCATCATCAGTGAAATATTGGTTGGTGGAGGCTAAGGGTGTCTGAACGGCTTCGTCGCTTCCATCCCACCACAGCGTGAAATCAGATGTGCTGGCGTCCAATAGGAAGACAATCATCTGTCTGTTGCTGAAAACCGTAGTGCCACTTGTCATTCCCAGCGGTATTCGGTAGTCGGATGCCCAATCTTCCACTTGGAAAGGAACTTCCTGCTCAACGCCGTTTATGGCTTGGCTCAAATGAATACCTTTAACAGGCATGGGAGGAATCGGCTTCGCTTGGGTTGTCAGTTCCAAGTTTTGTCCCAACCAGCGCAGCGTACCATTTTGCAGCCACTCCACAACAATAGTCGAATCTTCCTGTGCCGAAAGGAAACTTATGTCGGGCTGAGGGACAAGCAACACCGCATCTATGTTCCAAGAGTCTTGGGTTGAATCCAAACCGTCGCTGGCGCCTTTAAATCTGATTGTGAACGTTGATGAAGATATGTATGGAGCTACGGACACGTTTTTCCAGCCGTTCACCAGTCCAGTAAGCGTAGCAACATTAACCCATGAACCACTATTCCAAACATCCACCATCAAGTTTTCACCGCCTGTAGGCGCTGCTTTGATGCAAAGGTCTTGATCTGGATTTGTGAAGTTTACGTTTGTCCATTGTTCCTCAAGGTCTAACTGGTAGCTGGTGCCATCTACTTCTTTTGTCACAGTAACAAAATCAATGTAGCCATGATCATTGTTGTAGTTCATGTTTGCGTAGAATCGTAGTTTGAAATTTGATTTGAAGTATTGGGTATCTGTAATTTTGTGTTGATAGTGGATCCATTGGTTTTCAATTCCTGTTGCTAACTCTAGCATGTTGTCCCAGTTGTTTCCATCATAATAGTAAATTCGAAATTCGCCATTTTCAGCGCCTCCGTCTCTATAATAGAAGTCCACGTATATTGCATCCGCATCAGAGCAATCCAGATTGGAGGTCTCCAGATTTCCTGAACCAGGTCCATCAAAATCAGCGGAGAATGCCCCATTGTAATGTTCATCGCTTTCTCTAGCCCAATTGCTGCCCCAAGTTTCAGTCCAGCCCGAAGGAAGCCAAGAACCCTCGAAAGATTCATGGTCAATAAGTGTCACATTTGAAGGACCGCTAGTTCCAAAGTTTTGTTCTGTCAATGTGTCATAGATCGAGTCTGGCGCAGACTGCTGGGCAGCAAAGTTTGAATGTGTGCCTTTGTCCGCGGAAGAATCAACGTCTGAATTATCGACATCTACGAAATCAGGATTAAGGTAGGTACTGCCCTGCATCAGTGTGCTTGTGTAGCGGGTGAAAGAGGTAGCCACAACCACTATGCCTCTTGTATCTTCAATTTTGATCACGTAAGAATCTGGATCTATGTCAGCGGGAATATCAACCACGTACGTACCGTTAGCATAAACTGTCGGCTCATTGCTTGGGGAAACAAGTTCCCAAGCTGATTCAGAGTCAAGGTAACGATAGAGCTTTATGTTCTGCTTCGCAAGGTTAACCAAGGGCTCATTTTCATCCTTTGATATTCTCAGGAAAGCTTGATCAGAAGTTGACGTTAACACTTGCACGTCTAATCGGCTTGAAGCAGAATAACGTACATCATAAACGCCTATTCCTGTTAAATCGTACGTAACCGAAAGATTCCCTAAGCTGAAACTTGTATCTGAAAACCAGCTTGTCCTCAAATCTAAAGTTGTGATGTTAAATGAGGAGCCCCACTCTGGCCTGACATCGCCGATATTGGTCAATCCACTTTGCAGATATCTCGAAGCTAGCGTCCTAGCGTACGACGTGTTACCTGTAACCTGCAAGACTGAACCGTAATAGCCAACTGTGAAGCCTAAAACCTGTTTCAAAGCCAAGTTGATTTCATCTATCGCGCTTAAAACCTGAGGCTGTTCTTGCAACGGGCTATAACGTATTGCCGAGTAAGTCGTCATCACGGCCGCTATAAGAATCACGGCGACAAGCAAAGCGGCTATGATTGAAAACTGACCCCTACGATTCATCCTGAACGACTTCAGTTTAGGCACCTCCCACTAACCCTAATTGAAGAACAACGAGGCGAGAAGTTCCATAAGCCGTATACTCAGAACGGTAAAGTCTAGGATGATAGTATGAAAGAAGACCTACGCCCGTTAGTCGAATGTCTGGTGTGCGCGTTAACCCTAGAGCCATGAGTGACCCGGTAATTGTTGAGGTGCCAGCGGAAACATGATTGTATATTGTGCCAGGATTATAGCCGCCTACAGGATTAAAAATATGCATTCCTACGGACAAATGATAAGTTCCCCGTATTGAATCAGCAAGTGCCCTTGTAGAAGTTTGGTATATTGAAGGATAAATTCCATAATAGTTACATGCCTCAATGGCGTCTTGGGAGAGAACAACATTCGGTCTATCTCCGCTATCCGTCACCGCACTTCCACTTGTACCGTAGGCTTGGTTATCTAAGCCTCTGAAAAAGGCTATTGAGCCAACCCCACCAGTTTGCCGCATGCCATAAATTCCCCAATCGTTTTGCTGAGTTGGAAAAGCAGCTGTGTTGCTTACGTAGTAAAATGGGTAACCTACGATGCTGCACCATGTCCAGTTAAACTCTCTGACCTTTTGCCCCAAGAAATAACTGTAACGAGCATACCCGCCATCAGAATAAGGCGATTGACAGTAAGCAGATGGAATAGGCACGGCCTCTCCAAACGTGTTAATAACAACAGCATTCTGGTGAGTTTCACCCTGTAAATCGTTTCCTCCCAAGATTGTTGCAAGTTGTGCCGTGTTCTGCACCATCACGGTGTCTACGAAATAAGGCGAAAGCAGCTTGTACAAGTCTTGCGCCAAACTTTGAGCAGTGTATCCGGTGATCCACCAGCCGTTGGCATCACTACAGTTCAGTATGTAAAGTGTTCCTCCACCCGTTTGCTCTCCGATCTTTTCTGGAACCGTGTTAAAGGTCACGTTGGAAGAAGCAGTAAGATAAGAAGACGCATCGGACATTGCGCCCAAACTTTCTGCGTTTGAAATAGAAGCCTTCATGTCGTAGAGCTGTTGCGTGCCACTGCCTACTTCGTAAACAGTCAAGTTGAATAGGACGTTAGGCGGGAGCGAAGCCGAAAGCGCAACCTGCAGCTGACCCCAAACCGTATCATTGTCAACCTCAAACGCAGCTATGCTCAAGTCATAATTTGAATCCAGCATCTGCAGCGTCGTAAAAGATAAGCGCCTCAGGTTCATGGGCGAAACCTGCCTTGGCCATGGCAAAACCGCAAAGAAAGACGCAGCTATAAACGCTCCTGTGATGATGATTATGACTATTAAGACCTCAATTGTACGCATCATCTTAGCCGATCACCTGATACCCTTCTAAACTCCATAATGAAAGCTGAGCGCGATACGCAATACCGCCAACGGTAACTTGACGCATGTCTGTGGCAACCCACTCCTGCTTCGATGGGTCACCCCCGAAAACTATGGGGAAAGCAAGAGAACTTATGCCCCACGGCATCATCACCACTCCGCCCTGGTTCGCGCTCTTTTTGTAAGTAATTACCAAAATCCCAGGATTATCCGTCGGGATATTCACCACTTCGTAAGGCGAACCATCACCGTAGTTAACGTGCCCCGCGGAATTTTCGAGGGGCATTTCACGCAAGGTAAAATCTTCTGCCAAAAAAAGGAATGACGCATTATATTTTATTTCAGCTGGATGCTGGTCCTCGTAATACTGAATATCATAACTGTGGGCAATCAAAATCCTTCCCTCTGAAAAATCATCAACAAAAGGTATGACATATTGTTTCCCAGAAGATACACGTTCGGTGTACCCTACTCCAACTAAACCTCCAAGATGAGCATAAGCGACTAACGCGTAGCTAAGGTTTGGATTTGTTACTCCATTGAAAACTAAGGTAGCTGAACCCTCTGCGTCAGTGTATGCAGTGCCATAATTCGAATTGAAAGAAGGAGAACCCCCGCCTAACGAAACAGTAATCAAGCAATACGTTATCTCGGCGTTCGCCAGCGGAAAGCCTGTCCCCTGCACATCAAGGGAAAAGCGCAATGGGCTGGCTGCCTGTTCCTGAGTAATTTCAACGGTTACTATGGGAGTCATGGTGAGCTGAAAACCGTACGTGTTGTTGATTCCCAGAAGTTGCAGCGCTGAAGAATATTCAAGAACGCTAGTGTTAGAAACCAACAAGAAATTCTTATCACCTACGGTAATGTTGCTGTAAGACTTGCCAGTTTTATAGTAATAAACAGGGTCGCCTGCCTCAGAATTCAAGCGCATAAGAGAGAAAGGGCTCACCTTGTACTGCGTAAACTCCGGGTCTTGCAACCCAAAACCTGTCGGGACCACATCGGATTTTCCCCAGTCCCATGGAATACCAGGACTCAACAACATGTTATCAAGCAGGTCGCTGGCTTTAGTCGCCGTAGCTCTGTGACGCTGGTAAATAACCGCTGTCTGAATGGTTTGATTAAAAAGACCAATGAAAAGCATGGTTGCGGCCAGAAAAACGGTGACGGCAACCATGTGATCTATAGTTGAACTCACCATAATTAATCAACTCCTTCAAAATACATCAGTATAGTACCGTTCGACATTTTTTCAGCAACCAAACTTGCATGGGTTGAATTGCTCATAAACTCCGAATTAGCGTTCCAAGCTACGTTCTGCCCCAACGTAACCGAAGCCGTAGAAGCTATATTACTCCCCATGAACGTGAGCGTAATATCTAGAATCTTACTAGAATTAAGAGCGGAACCCCTCATAACGGCGCTCCCATTGTAAACGTAACCCTCAATAAATGGAGGAATTTCTAGGCTGTTAGTGACGGTTCCAGCGGATATTGAATCATGACTCAACGCGGAATAAACCTGATGCACGTTGCTACCCAAATGACTCGCCGTTTCCTGTAACGCAAGCGTCTGCCGCGAGTCCACCCACGTGTTCATGATCCAGCCCGCAGTTAAAGGAAAGAGGAAGATCTGAAGAATCAACATCGGAATCATGATCATGTATTCAATTGTTATCTGTACCAAGCTTTGTCCTCCTTAATTCCTAAACTTGCCCGAGTGTAACGATTATCTTTCCAATGTAGAACTCAACCACGGAACCCGTGGGCACCTCCACGGTTTCGCTATCAAAGTTGAAGAAGCCAGCGTCAAAATCCAAAGCAGCAGTTGGGTAAGATACGGAAATTCGAACCCGTGTTACCCCGCTTTGAACAATTTTAGTAATGTCGGCACCAGTCATGGTTATAGATTGAGACCTGTACTGATGATTTCCCTGAACGAGAGTAGGCAGGTAAAACTTTGTGTAATTCGTTGCACCACTTTGCCCAACTATCGTTGAATTCAACATTCGAATCGTAGGCACTACAACTATCCTCGTGTAGTTACCCTCCTTCATCGGCAACTTCTCAACGCAGAACACTTGAGTAACAGGCGCTGAAGGCCCTTCCTGCAAGAAAGAACCGTTCGAAACGGGCATCACACGTTCAAAGTAGTTGTTGCTAACCGAGTACGTGCTCACGGGTATATTGAACAAGATCATCCCGGTCGTATTGCTGAATAGAGTTGACCAACTTGAACCGTCATAGACCTCGAAAGTGTAGTTCACCGCAGGAGACTGAAACTTCATGTTTCCGTACTGGCTTGAGTAACGAACCGTCTGCGTACGCCCGATGGTCCACGCGATGTCATCGATTTGCAGCCCAGTTGTAAGCATGAACTGCTTGTTGGTGCTGAACTCATTCTCAGCCATCCGCGCATCCAAGAAAGTGTTAGCGAACCCCATAGCCACGAGTATCATCATTATGACGGCTGCCGTCAAGATAACCGTTGAAACGGCTGGAGCAACCGCTCGCTTATCTTTCCGTAAACTTTGCGAATGACCGTATTTCATGTTTTTTCTCCTCGCCCATCTAGATTGCTATGAAAAGAGGCACAACCTTAGCCGCTACACATGCAATGACGACCAGTATTGACGCGTGCTTGAACCCGGCAGCCACAGACTCTTCACTAATCTTTCCAGCCACAATACCTATCAAGTAGCTGTGGAAAATCACTGACGTCAAGAATATCAGTTTCATCCCGGTGAAGTCCTTCTCTGGGACTGCTGCCTCACCTGCTATGGCGCTAACACCCAGGGTGCCTGTTGTGAAACTTAGCATCATGATAGTCGTTGCCACCAGCAAGATTGACGCCAAATAGGGCATCATTATATATGGGCGCACCGACATCCGCTTTTCCTTTTCCACATCCTGAGTCAAACTGTTAAACCGTGCGAGCGATTCAATCATTGAAATTGTGCCTCCGCCGACATCTATCGTTTCAACCAGTAGGAACATGACCAATTGTGTCATCCAGCTCTTTGTCCGCTTAAGGAACTGCGTGATAACTTTCTTAATGGGGATACCCCAAGAAATCTCGGAGCTTATTTTGCGAAGTTCCTTGCTGAATACGCCGTATTCACGTTTGGACAGGCTTTCTATGCATTTTTCTGGTGACAACCCGGTTTTTCTGACTTCAGTAAGGTCTCTCAGGAAACTGGTGATTCCCGACTCCATGCCTGATTTTTGTTTTGCGATTTTCATGTGCACGACGGCGGCTGGAAACGTCGCAACGAACAAAGCTATGGTGATTGCCACGGGTAGGTCAATTACGGTGTCAATTCCACTGAGGATAATCACAGATCCCATGAAGTTCGTGAGCAACAGGAAGAGGATTATGCCGATTGCGCCGCAGATTCCATACACCTTGTATGGACGCATGTCTACAACAGGAGTCTTCGGCTGCATGCTATGTGCCAAGTAGATGAACATCAGTGACAGCAAAGGCGTGAAAAGGTACGTGTACAGTATGATGCCTGAGTAAAGTGTCACGCCGACACTGTAGATTGAGTCTACGCTGAACAGGATGTAGAAGCACAGCGACATCATGACCATGACGATTATGAAAGTTTCCAGGAGCATGCCGAGGCGTTCTGCGGCAGCTTTAACGCGCAGGGCTCTTGTCTTGAATATTTCCTCGGCTTTGCGTTCAAGGAAGTGGCCTATGTCTCCGCCGATAATGACGGTGGAGGCGTATCCTGAAAGGAAGTCCCTGAATATATCCAAGGGATTCTTTCTTGCTGCTTGTTCCAACGCGGAGAGTGGGTCTCTGCCGAAAATTTCAACGTCTTTTATTATTTCCCTGGCTTCTCCTCGCATAGCAGGCATAAGCTCAACGTCTGATAGCCTTTTGAAGCTTGTGTAGGGCGCGATGCCTCCGGATGCCATGACGCTGATGTAGGCGGCTGCGAAGGGCATTTCTCGTTCTAAGCCAGATGCTCGGTCGCTGGCCTTGGACATGGGGATTATCAGGAATCCTACCATGATGTAGAATGGAAAGGGGATTAAGAAGATGATTGGCATGAAGCCGAATACGAGTAGAAAAACGAGTGATATTACGGATACGGGAATTGTTAATAGTGCAGTAAAGAACATTAGGGAAACGTATGTTTCAGGGTAAATTTTGATACGTGCCCTTTCCAGCATATCCTTGAATTGGTAAATGTGTTTCAGAAAGAAAGGAGCTATGCCTCCGAAGAGGCGGAAAGACCAGGCTTCAAGAGTCTCTAGAAGCGGCAATTGCTTTTACCTCCTCCCCTGCGAGTATTTTATTGTAAATGTGTTTAGGTCTAGCATAGTATTCTGCGATTATTGCGGCAACGTCCTTGTAGCTTCTTATGTTACGCTCGCGCATCCAATGTAGAACATCTTTACGTTTTTCGATTTCGGCTACCAAGGCTTTTTTGGTGGTGCCTTGGCGTTCGGCTATGGAGGTTAACAGAGTGCTCTCGCTGAAGTCCATTGGGTGTTCATCTTCGGTTGGGTCCCATTTGCAAGGTGTTTTGTAATTTTCGTAGTCTGCAATCTCGTTGACTGTGATGACTCTTCTGTACGCTTTCTTCTCGTTGTTTTTCACGAGGTGCACGCGCTGTATCGGAATAACAATGTTCATCAACGGTATGTATGCTGGAGAAATATCCATGGGTTTCTGCGTGAGACGTTTTACTGCTGAGTCCAAGTTTTCAGCGTGCATAGTGCACATGCCGCCGTGTCCTGTGGCTAAAGCCTGAAAGAGAACGTATGCCTCATTGCCTCTGACCTCGCCCACAATCATTATGTCGGGGCGGTGCCGCATGGAAGTCTTGACAAGGTCGAAAAGGGACACTTCGCCTACGCCGCTTCCGCCTAATCCGTAACTTTGGCGGGCGATAAGTGAAACCCAGTTGTCATGAGGAAGGTTAAGTTCGGCCGTTTCTTCAATAGTGATGATTTTGCTTCCAGGCTTGATCAGGCAGGCTAATGTGTTTAGAGCGGTGGTTTTGCCTGCTGCTGTTCCGCCTAGAACCATTATTGAAGACCTGTTTTCGAGGCACATCCAGAAGTAGGCGGCCATTTCTTCTGAGAACGTTCCTATGTTGATTAGGTCTATGATTGAGTAGGGGTCTTCTCTGAATTTTCTGATGGTAAAGGCTGTTCCGAACGGGGTGATTTCTCGTCTGTAGGCTACTGCGAGCCTGTGTTTGCCTGGAAGAGACGCGTCAACTATTGGGAAGGCTGTGCTGACGTGTTTTCCAGCCATGTGCACAAGTTTGACAACAGTGTTGTCGAGGACTTCGTCGTTCGGGAATTGAAGGTTTGTTTCGATGCTTTCGTAGTTTCTGTGCCATACATAAACTGGCTTCATTACTCCGTCGCATGAAATGTCTTCTATGTTTGGGTCTCGCATTAACGGGTCAATTTTGCCGAATCCGACAAGGTCTCTTTCTGCGTGGTAAAGGATTTTGTACCATGAAACGTCGGGAAGCCAGCCTAAGCTGATTCGGTACTTGTCAACGATTTTTTTGGCTTCTTCTGCAAAGAATTTACGAGGGTCAAGGATTTCCTCTTTGGGAGATTCGATTTCAGCGAGCAGTATTTCGAGGATGCGGTCATAAACGCCTTTTTCAAGTGGATCTAGTTGAAGCTCGTCGAGAATGTATTGGTGTTCGCCTGTTTTTGGGTTTTGGACTATTACAACGTGCGAGAAAGGCTCGTATAACGGGTATTTCTCTATTACTTTAAGTCCCTTTGGTATTGGTTTCGGTGGGGCCGGCGGAATTGGCAGTTGCTTTTCTTTTTTCTTAAAGTTAATGTTGATTTTGATCTTCTTCAGACCTGCAAGGGACTGTTTAAGGCGTAGTTTTGGCATTACTGGTTCTCCGTTAGGTAAGATGGATTGAGCAGTCTATTAAATATTACGTCTCAATACACTATATTGAAGACATGTTAAACACAAATACATATCCCAAATAAAAATCGAAAAAACCACTCTAAACACGCGCCCAAAAAGGTGCATGACAAAAAACGCAGCTACAGCCATCGCAAGAAAGGATTAACGCGCCTTTCTTCACCTATCGTTGAAACGGCACCATGCCCTGGATACACAACATAATTGTCAGGAAGACACAACAGTTTTTCTAACGAGCGCCTCATGTCGCGGTCAGAGCCTCCTGCAAAGTCTGTTCTGCCAATGCTCCCAGCAAACAAAGTATCACCCGTAAAAACAAGGTTTTCACCCACAAGAGAGATTCCCCCTAGTGTGTGCCCTGGCGTGTGCATAACCTTCAACGTCGTCTGCCCAAATTTCAGCAACTCTCCATCTTCAAGCAGAACGTTATCGGGTGCTATGCTCTTACCTAAGCCATTAAGACAGGGCGCGTCGTACGCGTGGATACAAATGGGTACGCTGTATTTTCTTTTCATAACGTCATTTCCGCGAATGTGGTCCGAATGCCCATGCGTGTTGACGATAAACTTAACTTTTAACGCTTTTTCATCCACGTAACAGGTTATTTGGTCAGCTTCATTTGGAGCATCGAATCCCGGGTCAATTATTATCGCGTCTTTCGTTTCAGGACTGTTAACAACATAACAGTTAGTTGACAGCATACCGACATTGAAAGTTTGAATCTGCATGGAACTCAACGGTTCGAATGTAGCCAAGGTAAATAAAGTATTTGCCGCATGCACCTGCTTTAAACAGCAGTACCTTAGGACCTGCAAAGCCAATACACTTTTCTACTCCTCCATTGTCTGTAGTACAAAAACAAGCCAGGAAATGCAGCTATGAGCGAGATACCAAGCGACACTGGTGACACGCAGACTTTCCAGCAAACAGATTTTGAAAAAATAACGCCGTTGGTCGCCGCTGAATTCCAAATTCAAGAGTCGCTAATTGAACAAGGCACTCCCACATACTATTTGGTGTGGCCTCAAGAAACCAAGCAAGCTTTTCTTCGACTGCTGAAGCATCTGGAAGAAATGAACTTAATCGCCTTCCTTCGAAAAGTAGATGGGCGAATAGTTCTGAGAGTGGTTCCGAAACCACCTGTAAAGCCCAGCAATCCAAGAACGATTTGGATCTTATTTGCAGCCACTGTCGCCACAACGTTCATTACGGGATATTTTTGGTTTTCCCAAACAGGCATCAACCCCATTATAAGTGGCATAATTTTCTCAGCGTCTATCTTGACCGTGCTCGGCGTTCACGAAATGGGTCACAAATTGACGGCGAACAAAAAGGAAATAGACGCCACGTCACCGTATTTCATTCCCGGTCCTCCACCGCTCGGTACATTAGGCGCTTTAATAATGCAGAAATCGCTACCGCGGAACAGAGACGCATTGTTTGATGTTGGAGCCAACGGTCCCATCGCAGGATTCATAGTCGCAATTATCCTTAGCGCCATCGGCTTAATGGTTTTAATCCCATCATCCACACCGCCCAGCGCTGAACCATTAAATTTGATGCCGACAAGTTGGATTCTGCTGGCGCGGGTTCTTTCAGGTTTGAATTTGCTCCCTCAAGCGCCGCCGAACGGTACTCTTTTTTTGCATCCGATAACTTGGGCGGGGTGGGCAGGTATGGTCGTCACGATGCTTAATTTGCTGCCTGCAGCCATGCTTGACGGTGGTCACGTGGCAAGGTCCACTATTGCAGGCGATAAACCGCGGCTAGTTTTGACGTTTGCTTCAGTAGCCCTTTTGCTTTTCACAGGTACTGAGTTTGTAATCATGGCGTTTGTGATAGTTTTCATGTCCATGATTAAGCATCCAGGTCCATTGGATGACGTGTCCAGCTTATCGCGAAACAGGAAGTTGTTAACTGCGGCGTTAGTTGCGGTTTTTATATTGTCGTTTCCGATAAGAGTTTGAGTGCGACCTGTATTTTTGTTGAACACTTAGACAATAATGTTTATTATTGTTTGATTGGTAGGGTATAATTCGAATATGGAGTCGGAATAAACATGAAAGGCCTAATAATATTAGCTTTCTTTTCGCTCTTCGCAGCAGCCTCACTTTTGATTCCCGTTCCCATGTTTCCGGGCAGCTGGTTCTGCGCGGCAATTGGCTCAGGAATCCAAGATTACGTCAGCATTTTAAGTGCAGTGTTTAATGGCTTGTTCTACGGTTGTATTTTGTGGCTCATTTTCATTGGCATAAGTCGGAAACTTACAGAATAAAATGTTGCGTTGCGGCTACTTGCTTGATAATCCTTCGATAGTTGATTGAAAACCAGTGAGCTTTATGTTGTTTCCGCATTCGCCGCACGTTATAACGAGTTCCACGAGTTCATCGTTGACTACTTTGGTGTTCACAATCTTATAGCTTTGTTCTGTTTCATCTTCAGGAGATATTACAGTTCCGCACTTCGGGCAGGGAAATGAACCGTCTCCATCAATCTGTGTGAGATCTATCGTGTATGCCACGCTTTTTTTAGACATGCTCTTTTTCATCATGTTTTTTTCACGTCTTGAACTTTCATGGTTAGCAGTTGATAATTAACGATTATGAATCACTAATCAGTAAACTCGCTACATTTAAGATTTGACAATTTTTTTCACCACTCAAACTTTTCGGGTGATATGTAGTCGCCGAAGCTTTTTCTGGCTTCAAGCAGACGCTTGCATTGCTGATCCAGTATCTCAAAAAGCTCCGCTGGCGTATCAGAAACATTTTCTTGATAAAACCGCTGAACACGTTCAATTTTAGCAATGTTTTCAGGGACACGAATAGTGAACTGTTTAACATAATCTTCCTTTTTGTACTCTTTACTCAATACTCGGTCGAAGAGCTTACGCAAATCCTCGTATTTAGGGAGAAAGCCAGTAGGACCCCTTATAGCACCAGCTTCACCGTGAACGCGCAGCTCCATCCACTTTATCCACACGTGCTTGTCTTGAGGAGCATTCAAGAATTTACCGTTGCCCCTCTCCCGCAGGAAATAGTTAACTCCGAAGACAAGAGGCACTTTCTTGAGCTTTTTTCCGAATTCCAAGTTGTTGCAGACGTTCTGACCCAGAGGAATGGAGATGAAGTCCTGTGTGCTCATCATATTTATCTCCGGGACCCCTTCTTCGCCGATTGTTGCAAAGGTTGTTTCAGTCTCCAAAGATGCACCGTAGGCGATAATACCGTGCTCCCAGCTAAAGCTCTGCTGTACAGGCACGTAAGCCCGGGCGTCTCGACCACCATACATTATACCGCTCAACTCGGCGCCCATCGGATTATTCAGCTCAGGATCGCAATTTTCCAGTGCTGTAAGTGCCACAGCGTAGCGGGCGTTTTTGTGCGCTGGCGGAATCTTATTGCCATCCACATCTGTTTTTCCTTCGTGCCATTCGCCGGAGAAATTTGTTCCGTCTTTGGGAAGTTCACTGCCCATTCCCAGCCAGTAGGGTTTGCCATCTTTGACTAATACGTTGGAGAAGATAATCTCACCTGGGCTGTTAAGTACCTTGTAGATTAAAGCGTCGTCTTCAGGGTTAACATCTTGGATGATGCCGAAGATGCCGGATTCAACGTTCACTGCCCTTGCAGCGCCACCGATGTCGCGTAAGTAAGCAATATCGTCGCCTAGGATGGTTTCGCCCGGAAGCATGGCGGTAGAAGTCTTGCCGCATGCGCTGGGAAAAGCGCCGGAAAAGTATGTTTTGCGCCCGCCTGGACCATGCACGCCCATAATCATCATGTGCTCAGCAAGCCAGCCCTCGTAGTTTGCTTTGCGGATGGCTAGGCGAAAAGCAAGTTTCTTGAAGCCCACAGAGTTGCCTGCGTACTGAGTGTTGACGCTGTAAATCGTGTTATCCATATAATCAATGTAGATGCATTTTTTGTTGTGCTCTGCGCTGGTCATGTTTTCGGTTAATTTGCCTGCTGAATGCACAACACGCAAGAATTCCCTGTTGGGTTCCGATTGACAGAAAACTTCGTAGCCAGACCTGTAAAGCAGGTCTTCGGAGTGAGCCACGTACCATGAGTCAGTGCATTGTAATCCGAGAATTGTGAACACGGAGTTAGGAGGTCCCAAGGAAATGAAGCGGACAATCATTGTGCGGCCTTTCATGGAGTCGCGAAGCAGCCCTTTTACCTCTACAATCCCTTCTTGGCGGTCGATTTGG
Organism: uncultured Candidatus Bathyarchaeia archaeon; assembly: GCA_964544495.1. Lineage (GTDB taxonomy): Archaea > Thermoproteota > Bathyarchaeia > Bathyarchaeales > Bathycorpusculaceae > SG8-32-3. The sequence continues at coordinate 516 of CAZJBY010000029.1, read as the reverse complement.
TTAAGGGCTTTGCCGAAGGAAATACCTCGGGGAACCAGGTATTTGGTGGCTTGTCGGTCGCGTCCCTGATCATGTATGCCGTCAAAGTGGACGGTGTGCCCCTTGAGTTTTAAAGCTGTTTCCTCGCAGGTAGCGACTGCTTGATTTCTTACGTGGGCGATGTCTTCGGCGGAGTCACTGCAGATGAAGATTTTCTTGCAGTTGCACATGTCGCTGGATTTGGCTATAAACTCGTACACTTTGTAATTTTTGATTGCACAGAGTTTCTGGTAGTCTTCTTCGCTCATTTTTGGGCGTAAAGCTTCTAGGTATCCATTCATTCTTTTATCACATTTGGTTCTTACAGGTCGTGAACGGTTCCAGGTACTCTTGGGAACGGCTGCGTCTCAGCGATGTGGCTGACGCCACTTATCCAACCTACGAGGCGCTCCATGCCTATTCCTCCGCCTGCAGTAGGCTTAAGCTTTCCCTGCTTCGCCAGTTTCAGCACCAACGCGTAGTTTTCTTTGCTGATTT
>CAZJBY010000028.1:0-27351 GCA_964544495.1 uncultured Candidatus Bathyarchaeia archaeon | reverse complement strand
GTTAACTTAAAGAATAAGCGTAACAATAACGTAAACGAATCATGATGAGAAAGGACCAGAATGGTGGAGGCTAGAAGTGGCACAGGCAACCTTTGAAGAAATCAGTGCATCTGACTTTTTCTACCGTAACCGCGACATAGCTGGCTTCACCAACCCGTCTAGAGCCATTTTCGCGGCGATCAGGGAGCTTGTGGAGAACTCGTTGGATGCTGCTGAAAGCCTCAAGATACCACCAGACATTTACGTGCGCCTCTCTTTTGAGGGAACAGCAAGCAAAGAAACACAGGTTTACAAGCTTAGAGTCGAGGACAACGGTTCTGGAATCCAGCCTCGGTTTATTCCTTCGGCTTTTGGGCAGGTCCTCTACGGTTCAAAGTACAAGCTGAAACAGATGAGGGGTACTTTCGGTTTAGGCGGCAAAATGGCTGTTTTATATGGGCAGATAATGACGCATCAGCCTGCCTACGTAACTTCAAGCACTGGTTCCGCCAAGATTTACTCCTTTAAGCTTATGATGGATATTCAGCGAAATCGCCCCGTAATTCTCGACCGCAAAGTGCTCATAAACAAGGAGCAGTGGCGTGGAACAATCGTGGAGTTCACACTTGAGGGCGATTATCTGCGGGCTAGGGCGAAGATTCTGGATTATTTCAAGCAGACTGCCATGGTGAACCCGTACGCGAATTTGACTTTTGTTGACCCTAAAGGCAGGCTCTACAAGTTCACTAGGGCTACCACGGAGATGCCTGACCCGCCAAAAGAGACAGAGCCGCATCCATACGGCGTTGATGTGGAGCTTCTTCAGAGGCTTATTCACGTGACGCCGTACAAGAACATGCAGGAGTTTTTGAAGTATCATTTTCACCGGGTCGGCGACATCACCGCCCAGAAGTTCCTGATATTCAGTGATTTGTCGGTAGCTTCCTGTAGCAAACACGGCAAACTCGGTTATCAGGAGATAAACTGGACTCGCGGTCCACACTGTTCCCGTTGCGGCAAGGAATTAACCTTAAGTCCGTCCAAGAGTCCGAAAAAGCTTTCCCATCAGGAAATTGTTAGACTGATGCAGAACCTGAAGAAGTTTAAAGAATTTTTGCCGCCTGACGCGAGTTGCTTATCGCCTTTAGGTGAAGAGCTTTTGAAAGCTGGAATTATGAAGGAGCTGAACCCGGAGTATCTTGTGGTCAATCAGCGTAAACCTTCAACGTATGCGGGTCACCCGTTCATTATTGAGTTGGGCATAGCTTATGGCGGTGAGGTTCCAAGGAAAGGGGGCTTTGTGATTTACCGTTTTGCTAACAAGATTCCGTTGCTTTATGATGAGGCAAGTGACGTTTCGTACAGGGTTATAAACTCTATGAACTGGCGCAGGTACAAGGTTTCACCTGACATGCCCATAGCCATCGTGGTGCATATTTGCAGCACCAAAGTTCCCTACAAAACGGTTGGAAAAGAGTTCATAGCTGACCGACCTGAAGTTAGAAGGGAAGTAGCGAACGCATTGCGGGAGGTTGGCCGTCAGCTTCAGCGTTTCTTGTCCAAGCGTGAACATGTGGATAGAGAGAAAAGGCGGCTCAGCGTTTTCGCCAAGTACCTGCCAAGAATCGCCGAGTTTTCCACGATTCTTGCTGAAAAAGAAAAACGTCCCGACATTCAAAAATTGATAAAGAGTGTGCAGAAATATGACACAGAAGAAAAGTAAAGGCGTTATCGCTGAGAAGAAACACGAAGTTATGGGCAGCCTAAAGAAATTAGGCACACAAATCTACAACCAACTGGACAGCGGGACCTTCCCAACCATCACCATGCCCAGCCGCTCCACAGATAACATTCACTATGACCCCAGCCTTCGCCAGTACATCTTAGGCGAAAAAAGCGTCACCCGAAGCGCAAGAAACATCCGCCACGTAAAACCTTTCACACAGCTCGCTTGGGCTGCCATGTTCTCGAATGAACTCACTTCCCACCGTAAAACCTCTACCCTGAGAGACGTCTACTATTCCGCCCAAGCATATAACATGACTTTCAGGGACCAGCAGGAATCCAACAATATAGTAACAGATTTGGAAACGGCGACTGGCCGGTCCAGAGAAGACTTTAACATTTTTCCTGAAGAGCGCTCCGCAGTCTTCGGCGACCTCACCATAGAATACACGGTTCCAGGCTACGAAGGTAAAACCTTGAATCTGTCGTCGCATCCCGACGGTGTCTTGATTGGTCCAGCTTTGACTTCCTCTGAGTTCGCAAGCACAACAGCGGACAAGGTTATAGCTATAGAGAAAGGTGGCTTGTTCACCAGATTCATCGAAGAAAACGTGCACACAAAGCACAACTCCATTCTGGTTCTGACGGCTGGTCAAGCGCCTAGGCAAACACGCTACTTCATCAGACGCCTGCATGACGAACTGAAAATACCCGTGTACATCTTCACTGATGGCGACCCGTGGGGAATGCACATCGCCATGGTCATAATCTCCGGTTCAGCCAACGCGGCGCACCTGCGAGAGCTGAACACGCCTGACGCGAAGTGGAGTGGAGTCTGGGCTTCAGACATCGTCAACTACAAGCTACCCACAGACCCACTGGACGACGTGGACATCAAACGACTTCATGAGTTGCAAAGAGATCCACGCTACCAAGGTGACCCCATGTGGCAGAGAGAAATCAAAACGTTCTTGAAGATCAAGCGAAAGGCAGAGCAAGAGGCGTTCAGCCGCTACGGTTTAACTTACATTGTGGATGAGTACTTACCGGCTAAATTGGAAGAGAAAGATCAAAAGAAGAAAAAGTAGCTGTCTCACTTTTTTTGAAGATGTAACCGAGATGGCCACGCCTCTATGCAGTTGAAAACAGGAAAGCCATCAATCTTTATGCAAATTAGGCCCTGTCACATCAGAAGCAAGCACCAGAACTATCATATTTGGATCCTAATAGCAGATCATTGCAGAAACTATTTCCTTCCTTCTCGGCAAATGACATATTGCGAATCGGAAATACCTGTTATTAAACCACAAACGGATGTCTGTAAGGAGAAAGGAGAGGGCTTTTACTGTTCAATAATTCATCACGGAAACTTCCGAAAGTCTGGCGTTCCTACCTGAAAGAACGGTGCGAACAGAACCAACAACTGAAAAAAGAATCTTCAAGATTAGACGTGCTTCTGAAAGAGAAGTCAATCGACAAAGATACTTATGAACGGCTTAAGCAACTGTTAGAAAGAGGCTATGAACAAAAACGTCAGGATATTCGGCTTAAATATGGTCTAGCATGAAACTCTGCACTAAATTTTGCATGAAGGAATTGCAGAAACTATAGAGGGGAGGTAAGTCGCTATTGGCGTGTTTCACGCTCAATAGCATGTTAAAAACCACGCTTCAGAAATTCAACCCGCGTTTCCGCCTTTATATAAGGGGGGTATAGACTGTTCCGAGCAGCTAGTCATTTGATCTCTCAAGCCTGCAAACTCCGCTTCAGCATGCGAAATTTAAAATAACCCTTCCTGGTTTATGTAGGAACCACGCATCGAAAAAGGGAAGGATTGAACGGGCATGAGCGAAGGAGACACTTTCTGGCTATCGTTAGCAGAGAAGTTCTTCGGACTTCTCCTCACAATCATAGGCTCTTTATTCCTCTACTTCACCCTCACCAGCACCACAGCGCTGGGAGTTTTCACAGGGTTTTTCGGCGTCTTAGGCATCGTGATTTTGCTTATCGGCTTATTCCTACTCATCGTCAGACCACCAGAATAGGCTCATTCTCTTCGCTCCACCACTATTTTGCAGTTGGCAGCCAACGCAGCTATCACGCCTAACGCCGCCAGCCACGGAGCCAAAACAACGCCTATTACGCCCATGGTAGCTGGAATCTCAAGCAGCACTTTCCCCTTCTCATCCTTCACAATTACCCTGGTCACGTTTCCTTCATGCAGAAGCTCTCCAACTCGATCAACAAGGTTGCTTGAAGAAACAGTGTACTCTTCTCTGGTGACTCGGGCTGCTGGTGCACCGCAAACAGGACAGAACTTATCCTCCTCCTTCAAAGGAGCCCCACACTTAGTGCAGTAAGGCAAGCTTTTCCACCTTACTGTGCCAACGGTTACAGCGCGCTTAAAAACATTGCCTAACTACAGACTGAGCATTTATTAACCCAAGTTTCATTATTTTTCGGTCAGTCAGGTTTATGCGTAACAAACACGAAAGGATGAATCCCATGCCTATCCGCCAGCCCATAGTATGCGTTCTAGGACACGTGGACACTGGTAAGACACTGCTTTTAGACAGAATCAGACAAACAAGCGTGCAGGCAAGAGAAGCGGGCGGAATCACCCAACACATAGGCGCAAGCTTCTTCCCCGTTGAAACGCTCAAGCAGCTAATCGGTCCTTTGCTTTCCATGCTCAAAGGTGAAATCGAAATTCCCGGCTTGCTGATCGTTGATACTCCTGGGCATGAGGCTTTCACTAATTTAAGGCGAAGAGGCGGAAGCGTAGCCGACATAGCCATTCTCGTTGTCGACATACTGAAGGGCTTTGAAGCGCAAACTTATGAGTGCATTGAAATCCTGAAAGCACGCAAAACGCCTTTCATCGTGGCGGTGAACAAAATTGACCGCGTTCCAGGCTGGAAACCCCAGCAAGTCACCTCTTTCTTGAAGGCTTACGCGGCACAAGACCCTTATGTTAAAGAGAACCTGGATAACAAGCTCTACGAGATTATGGGTACTTTCTCACGTGAAGGCTTCAGCACCAACCGCTTTGACCAAATCAAAGATTTCACATCAACAATCGCTTTGGTGCCTACAAGCGCAAAAACTGGTGAAGGCATCACGGAACTTCTCATGGTTCTCGTTGGCTTGGCACAGCAATACTTGAAGAAACAGCTGCAGACCACGGAAGGTCCAGCCAAGGGCTCAGTTCTCGAAGTCAAAGAAGAACCAGGTTTAGGCTTAACACTTAACATCATAATCTACGATGGCACGCTGCAAAAGGACGATTTAATCGTTGTAGGCGGCAAAGAGAAACCCATCGCAACCCACATAAGAACGATTCTGGTTCCCAAACCTCTGGATGAAATCAGAGACCCACGTGACAGATTCAGCGCGGTTAACCGTGTTTTTGCAGCGGCAGGCGTAAAAATAGTTGCATCTGACTTAGAAGGTGCCCTTGCAGGAGCGCCCTTGTACGCGGTTCCTCCAGACGAAAACCCCGAAAAATACGTCAAGCTTGTTACTGAAGAAATTAAAAAAATCAGAATAACCACCGACATTAAAGGCATAGTGCTGAAGGCGGACACTCTAGGGTCGTTGGAAGCTATCGCTGAGATTCTGAAACAGAATGCTGTGCCCGTTAGAATCGCAGACGTGGGTGACGTTTCCAAACGTGACGTAGTCGAAGCCTCTGTAGTGAAGACGCATGAGCCGCTATTTGGAGCGATTTTAGCTTTTAACGTTAAAATTTTGCCTGATGCGGAAGAAGAAGCAGCAAATGCTGGTGTTCAGATTTTTAAGGATCAAATAATCTACAATTTGATCGATACCTATTTAGACTGGCTTAAATCCCAACGTGAAGCTAAAATTGAGCATGAATTCGAAAAACTCGTCAAACCTGGGAAAATCTTGGTTATGCCCGGTTTCGTTTTTAGGAGGGCAAAACCCGCAATATTCGGGGTGGAAATCTTGGGCGGACAGTTGAAACCAAAATACTCTCTCATAAGGGCGGAAGACGGGGCAGACATCGGTGAAGTGCAGCAGATTCAAGACAAGGGCAAAGCCATATCCGAAGCCAAGCAAGGCATGCAAGTTGCGGTGTCCATGGACAAGCCCATTGTTGGAAGGCACGTTTTCGAAAAAGACATTCTCTACGTGAAAATGTCCGAGCATGACGCAAAGGCTCTGTTGACAACTCACTTGGAAAAGTTAACTGCAGAAGAGCAGGAAGCGCTAAAAGAATACACAGATCAGATGCGCAAAAAAATCCCCTTCTGGGCAGCATAATCGTTAAGCTAGCTCGGACGATAATCTATCCGCCGCCTACGGGTGGCAGAATAGCCAAAACGTCACCGTCTTCCAGCTCTGTTTCTAGCTCATTGAGAGTGGTGGCGCTTTTTCCGTTAATGAGAAACTGAAGAAAACCCTTAACTTCTCCAGTCTTGTGGTCGTAGACGTAATCAGCAAAACGGTTGCCGTAGCGTTGTGCCAGCGTCTTAAGAACCGTGTCCACGGTGACCTTTTCGCCTTCTGAAAACTTTAGCTCCTCCTCTTTCTTGCCGACTATCTCTCTTAGGCTGGTGAAAAATCGGATTGAAACTTGCAAAGTTAAGGCACCATTAACTGAACTAGAAAAGGCGTGGAATTAAACTGTTGCGCATCCAATCGTCGGCTACATAAAGTTAATCAAGAAGATTTGGCCTTTCAAAGTTATCCCACACACCATCCAAAACGCTTTATGGTGGAAGGAAAAACTCTCTCCTCTAACAACAATTCCTGTAGGCAAATAGGATCTGTTTCTAAGTAGTCGCCGGTGCAGGCATAGGCTCTCCCCCTGCATCCACCACAGGTTTCTCGGTATTCGCATGCGCCGCACTTTCCTTTCAAAAGACTTCTGTCCCTGAGTTCCTTGAGAACCTTGGAGTTACGCCAGATGTCAGTAAGGCTTTGCTCTCGGATGTTGCCGACTTTCACGGGCAAGAAGGTGCAGGGAAATACATCTCCATTAGGTCGTAAGCTGAAATAAAAGATGCCAGCGTGACATCCAACAGGGGCATTAATCCAGAATTGTTTCAAGAGCAAATCCTTAGGTTTGGTGCCATCCAGTTTGTGCATCTCAGAAACGATTTCTGGATAAAGGGGAAGCCCGCCTGACATCGTGAAAACCATTTCGTTATCTTCCTGCATTTGTTGAAGATACTTTATCAGGCTTTCTCGCTGTTTTTGGCTCATGGCCTGATCCATAACGTCTCTTCCCCGTCCCACAGGGATCAAATCGTAGACAGCAACCTGATTCACTCCTAGATTGGCTATGAAATTGATTCTTGTGGGCATTTCATCAAAAGTGTCTTTCAAAGCCATCGTGGTGATGACAACTTCTAAGTCTGCAGCCAAGCACGTTTTTATTGCCTTTAAGGCTTTCTCAAAGGTGCCTGGCACGTTTCTAAGCTTATCGTGGCAGCCAGGATCTGCTGAGTCAAGCGGTATGCCTACAACCATGATTCCGGCGTCCTTAAGCTCCAATGCTACTTTATGGTTGATCAACACGCCATTTGTGAGCATCGCAGGTATGATGCCTACGTCGACACAGTATTCAGCGAGTGATAAAATGAAATCTTTCCTAAGAAGGGGTTCTCCACCGCTGAATATCAAGGCTTCAGTGCCAAGCAACGCCATTTCATTTATTGCCTGCATGGCTTCTTTTAAGTTAAGCTCGTTAGCCATGGCGTCTCGAGCCTCAACGTGGCAATGTAGGCACCGAAGGTTACAGGCTTTAGTAACAGCATACGACACGATTAACGGTGTGTTTGGTTTCCCTTTTAAGCCAGTGCCAAAGAGTTTTTGGCGAAGTAACAGTTCTATGAGTTTAAGTCCGATGCCCATGCTAACACTTCCTTGCTCAATCTACCGAAAACTTGTCACTTCACCTTGGCGCTTCAAGTTTTGAACACCTGACTAGGATCTTGAACGAATCACCCACATTTGGATTGCTTTTCGTAAAAGCCAAGCCGCAGCGAAAACAACAGATACAACGATTACGGCAACTAAGATGTTAGGTCCGATGTCTATTTGCGACGCAACAGTTTGTGCTTCTGGAGCAAGATTGCTGATTTGGATTTCGTCGATGGTGATTTCGGCGTCGTGCCCAAAATAGAGTTCAGTTCCATCAATTATGGAGCCTGTTGGGTTCTGCGTTCCATAGATGGCTTTGACGCTTTGTTCTACGCCATTTACGTATATGTGCATGCCCGTAGCGAGGCTGCGGGTGAAGGCAACATGAATCCACGTATTCAAAGGAACTACAGACGCTGTTGTTACTATTTCGTTGAATCCGCCTGTATCAGTGTATACAAAGCCGCTGAGGGTACCCTTGGGTACAGCGTAGCCGTTCTGGGATAAGCCTGCTTTCACGGCCATGCCGTAGACTCTGGTGACGTTCTGTGTCGTGCTATCGATGCGGTTGCATTTGACCACGATAATATTGTAAGTTACGTTCTTCAAGCCTTGCACATTTATCCATGCTTCAATTTTGATCTCTTTTGGAATGTCTAAGCTTGTGGAAATGGGTATGTAGATTGGTTGAGGTGAAGGTGGGAAACCCACCAAAAATCGAATAGGAACGTAAACGCCGTTATTTCCATCGAATTGCAGAGCCTTGTCAAATTTACCCTCAACAAGCTTAGGCGTCGTAGGTGCAGCCACCAAAGTTCCTGGGTTCTGTCCCGTGGCGTCAGGTGTTATTTCATTATACCCATTGGGTAAAACTTCATTCAGATGCCACAAACCCATGGTGTTAGAGCCTTGTGCTTTTACTGGTGCTGCAAACGCCATACTTAGGATGCCTGTTAGAAGCAAAGTCAGCATCAATCTCGTCGCTGCTTTACTATATGATTTCTCCATCCTGGTCCCTCTGCATAACACACAGGCTTTTGTCATAGCTTGGATTCCCTCCAAATTTTCTTGATACTTATGCGCGGTAATGTGATAACTGAATTGAGAAACGAAATAATGATGGATGGTTGCATTTCCAATTTCATGTCCTCACCAAGTGTATTCAGAAACAAAAAGGACTTTATTACTCTCCCTAGAGAACGGTAGTCACAAAAGGAACACTCAGCGTAGCTGCCTGCTTTTTTTCTTCCGTTTAGAGATTTTGAGGCGAACTATATGTTGGCTCTAAGAGCCGTTTCCACGCGATAGAGCGCACAACCGCGTTTTGCAAGGGTAAAAGTTTATATTTTTGTTGGGTTTCTGCTTATTTCCGATTAAAAACAAAGTTCTACTGTGAAAAGTGAGGTATAGTAATATGGCGTATCTAACAACAACAGGTTCAGGACAACCCGTCCTAATTCTTAAAGAAGGAACAACAAGAAGCAGAGGAAAAGAAGCTCAAAGAAACAACATAATGGCCGCGCGTGTAATCGGCGAAGTCTTGAAGACTACGCTTGGGCCACGCGGCATGGACAAGATGCTCATAGACGGCCTTGGTGACATAACCATAACAAACGACGGCGCAGCGATCCTAGATGAAATAGACGTGGAACATCCAGCGGCAAAAATGATGGTGGAAATCGCGAAGACACAGGATGACATGGTGGGTGACGGAACAACCACTGCGGTCGTCCTTGCAAGCGAGCTTCTCAAAAAAGCCGAGGAACTGCTCGACCAAAACATTCATCCCACGATATTGGTGAGCGGCTACAGGAAAGCGGCCCAAAAAGCCGTCGAAACCATAAACAAAGTTGCCATGCCAGTCGATGTCGACGATCGCAAAACTCTTCTTAAAGTTGCTTTAACTTCCATGAGCAGCAAAGCAGTCGGCGCAGCAAGAGAACACTTGGCGGAAATCTCCATAGACGCGGTAAAACAAATCAGCGAGCAACGCGGAGAAAGGAAAATAGCGGACATAGATAACATTCAGCTTGTTAAGAAAACTGGCAAAAGCCTCCTCGAAACCCAGCTTGTAGCAGGAATAATCATTGACAAGGAAGTCGTTCACTCTGGAATGCCTAAGAAAAAAGAAAACGCGAAAATCGCTCTCTTAGATTCTGCATTGGAAATTGAGAAAACCGAGATCAGCGCTGAAATCCGCATCCGCGACCCTACTCAGATGAAAGCGTTTCTAGATCAAGAGACCAACATGATGAAAAAAATGGCGGACAAGATCAAAGCTTCGCATGTAGATGTTGTTTTCTGCCAGAAAGGCATTGACGACATGGTACAGCATTTCTTGGCGAAAGAGGGCATAATGGCCGCTAGACGGATCAAAGAGTCTGACATGGAAAAGCTTGCACGCGCAACAGGTGGAAGAATTATCTCTGACTTAGATGATCTGAAAGCAAAGGACTTGGGTCAAGCGGGTTTGGTTGAAGAGCGCAAAATCGGCGACGACAAGATGATTTTCGTGGAGAAATGCAAAGACCCGCATTCAGTGGCTATACTTATACGTGCAGGACTGGAGAGAATGGTGGACGAAGCCGAAAGAGCCATGACTGATTCGCTGTCAGTGGTTTCAGACGTTATCGAAAACAGCAAAATCGTGGCTGGCGGCGGCGCCGTGGAAATTGAAATTGCCAAGGAACTCCGCAGGTATGCCACAAACGTCGGTGGCAGAGAGCAGCTTGCCATAGAAGCTTTTGCTGATGCTGTTGAGATAATTCCGAGAACTCTGTCGGAAAACGCAGGCTTAGAACCCATAGACGTAATCGTGGAACTGAGATCGACACATGAGAAAAAAGATGGCAAGTACAAAGGCGTTAACGTTTTCACGGGTAAAGTGCAGAACAGCTTCGACAATGGCGTTATCGAACCCTCTGTAGTCAAGGAACAAGCTATAAAATCAGCGGCCGAGTCAGCAGCCATGATACTGCGCATAGACGACATCATAACCGCTAAATCGCCGAAAGGCGGTCCAGGCGGCGGAATGCCCCCAAGTGGTCCTGAAGGCGGGTATTAAACACCCTTAATTTTTTCTTTTTGTTGTTTGTGACCTTGGGAAAAAAACAATTTGATTACTTTTAGTCACTTTTGATGTTAAGTTTCTAGGCTGGGTAAGGGACAGTTTTCTGAGTCTAATCTCATTTTAGGAAAACGCTATTTTTATTAAACCAAACACCTTAGAGTACCCTCTCACCCTGCTGCTCCGGTAGTATAGTCCGGTCAAGTATAACGGCCTCTCGAGCCGTGGACCCGGGTCCGAATCCCGGCCGGAGCACCAACTCACCTTATGCGTCGCTGCAAGTATTATAGAAAATATTTTAAGAACGGCAAATCTCGTATGCTCCTGTGCCGCTCAGTTCTTGATGCCGCGGCGCGATTAGGATGGATAACTAAACGCAGAACCCTGAAGGCAGCATCAATACTCCAGAAGAAGCGACACGCTATGCATCAGCTCCATTGGCCGTGGAGGAAATTCTGAGCCTTCCTGTTGATGGGGTGCTTGCTCGCTTGGGCTCGTCTCCTAGCGGACTCGATTCTGAGGATGCGAAGAATCGTCTGGAAGTTTTTGGTCGCAATGAGCTTGCCAGAAGGAAGAAGCGTGCGGGCATAGTTGAGTTTCTGATGCATTTCAGGAGCCCGTTGGTAATCATACTGATTTTTGCCGCGTTGATTTCTGGCGTTCTCCAAGAAATACCCAACATGGTAATCATCCTCTCAATAGTTTTCATAAGCGTCGTACTTGATTATTACCAAGAATCCAAAGCGAGCCGAGCCGCGGAGCTTCTGAAGGAAAAGGTAACAACCACCGCAACCGTGCTCCGAGATGCCACGCGGAGAGAAGTGAAGCTTCCTGAAATCGTTCCAGGCGACATAATTTACCTTTCCGCGGGAGACATCGCGCCGGCCGACTCAAGGGTGATAACCGCAAAGGATCTGTTCGTAAACCAGTCGGCGCTGACAGGTGAGTCTTTTCCTGTTGAGAAAACGTCTGCACCCGTAGCTGGGAAAGCTGCAGCAATTACTTATTGGAGTAACTACCTTTTTATGGGCACCTCAGTGGTCAGCGGAACCGCGACAGCCGTTGTGGTTAAAACGGGTGGCTCAACCGAATATGGCAAAATCGCGAAGAGGCTTGTTGGGGCAGCTCCTGAGACCGAGTTTGAACGCGGAATCAAAGGCTTCGGTTTTCTCATCATGCAGGTCACGATGCTTTTGGTTTTATTCGTTTTTTTCGTGAACGCCCTGCTTGGTCGCGGCGTGTTGGATTCACTTTTGTTCTCCGTGGCTCTTGCAGTGGGCTTAACCCCTGAATTACTTCCCATGATTATCACCGTGAACCTGTCCAAGGGTGCTATCGCCATGTCCAAGAAAGGCGTCATAGTGAAACGGTTATCATCCATCGAGAACTTCGGCAGCATGAACGTCCTTTGTACCGACAAGACGGGAACTCTCACGGAGAACCGAATAACGCTTGTGCTGCATATTGACGCGGAAGGGAACGAGAGTGACAAGATACTTTTGTATTCTTTTATGAACAGTTACTATCAGACAGGGTTGAAGAGTCCGCTTGATGAGGCTATACTATCGCATGAGGAACTTAACATCAGCGACTTCCAAAAAATTGATGAAGTTCCGTTTGACTTCGTGCGCCGACGAGTCTCTGTTGTTGTTGAGCGCAAGAGGCAGCGCTTCTTCATCGCCAAAGGTGCTCCTGAAGAAATCCTCAAAGTCTGCTCTTACACCGAGCTGGCGGGAATACCTTCTGATCTCAGTGAGGCGTTGCGGAAAAGAATTGGGCAGAAGTACTTCGACTTAAGCAGTGACGGCTTCAGGGTTTTAGGGGTCGCCTACAAGAAGCTTCGAAAGGAGAAAGCCGTTTACTCCGTTAACGATGAAACTGACATGGTTTTTCTCGGGTTCGTGGCATTCTTGGATCCACCGAAAGAAACTGCCAAACAATCCCTGCAGCTGCTGAGTAAGGCTGGAATAGAGCTGAAAATCCTTACCGGCGACAATGAAATGGTCACTAGAAAAACCTGTGAGCAACTGGGCTTTGAAACAAAAGGCGTTGTGTTAGGCAGTGAGATTCTCCAAATGTCAGATGAAGGGCTCGCCAGAATTGTTGAAGAAGCCAACGTTTTTGCGCGAGTCACGCCAGCGCAGAAGGACCGCATAATTAACCTTTTGAAGGCCAACGGCCACGTCGTGGGTTTCATGGGCGACGGAATCAACGATGCGCCTTCATTGAGGACTTCTGACGTAAGCGTGTCAGTTAACAACGCGGTGGACATTGCCAAAGAATCTGCTGACATAATCCTGTTGAAGAATGATTTGACTGTTCTAGGCGAAGGAGTGCTGGAAGGACGGAAAACATTCGGTAACACCATGAAATACATCATGATGGGCGTCAGCTCAAACTTCGGCAACATGTTCAGCGTCGCCGGAGCCTCCCTAATCCTGCCCTTGCTCGGTTTCGATTTTCTGCCCATGCTTCCAATCCAGATACTTCTCAACAACTTGTTGTATGACTTGTCCCAGTCTACCATAACCACGGACAACGTTGACCCACAGTATGTTGAGAAGCCTAAGCGGTGGGACATCGGTTTCATAAAGAACTTTATGGTTTCTCTGGGACCTGTAAGCTCCATCTTCGACTTCTTAACGTTCTTCGTTATGCTGTTTGTGTTTCTCCCAATGGTGCCAGCGTTTGCGTCGCCAGCCCAGAAAGAGCACTTGTTCCAGACGGCGTGGTTCATTGAGTCACTGGTCACCCAGACGCTTGTCATCTTTGCTATTCGCACCCGGCGCTCGCCGTTCTGGAAGAGCAAACCCGGCAAACTCCTGACCGTAAGCAGCCTAAGTATAGTTGCTTTCGCGTTGATAGTACCATACACTTTTCTGGGCCACATGTACTTCAGCTTCGTTCAACCTCCCCCAATCTTTTTCGCTGTCTTAGCGGCGCTGGTAGTTGCGTACCTGTTGATGGCTGAAGCGGTCAAAAACTGGTTCTACAGGCGGCACGCATACCGCATAGAGCAGGTTTTGATTCCAAAGAGGCGTGCAGCCCTTGCTCTTAGCAGAACAACTCGGCTTGTCCAAGACATCGTTGCAGTTGTGTGTCTCCGTGTTGAAGACGAAATCTCTATAGGCTCCCTGCTTGAAGACTTAGCGAGAAGCGTGGATTATCCGTTCACATCAGACGAGGCGGTGCAGCGCCTTCATCACTTAAGGCGCACAGGGCTCATCAGCATAGACTGGCATAAACGGTTGATAAAGCGGGAGAAGCCGATGGTAGAATACGTGACAACACGTGTAGTTACTAATGAGATGTGGCCGACTATAATGGAGGACTGGCGAAGAACGAGCAAAGCCATAGAAGCCGAATACGGTAGAGCAAACCCAGAATATCGAGAGTTGCTCTACACAAAAAGAGAAGAATCTCACAGCCCTTAACTCAGAAACTAAGAGTTATAGATGAGCAACTTGCTTGTTTCTTGTGGTTAGGTCAGATTATTTTACGATAAGGCGATACATACAGTAGCATCAACATAGTTTGAGACACGTTCTAATTTCTCCCAGTTTTTCAATAAAACCTATTGAGCCATGGACATGAGTTCAAATCTCGGCCGGAGCACCACCCCACTAATTGCACACGTAAAAATCGCGGCAATTTCATGCAGTTTAGTTTATATAAGGGGGCTATAGTCTTTTCCGAGCATTAGTTCAGAGTTTATTTCTCTTTTTCTTGTTTCAACAGTTGACTCGCCAAGGTTGTCAAGAAGATGACGCTGAACGCCAACGCTGCTATGCCTATCTTGTATGTGAAGTCTATGTCGGAAAAGAAAAGTGCAAAAACGGACACCAGCATCAGCGCTAACACCAGGACTTCTTGCATGCCACTTAGATTGCCTAATCTTAAGCTCATTTACGCTGTCCACCTTTTACTCGCTTTTCTCAGCGCCACTTATTAGTTTTATCTCTGCATGCCTTTTTACGTAAGTGTTAAAACTTGTTGATGCGAATAAGCTTTTATAAGAATGTTAAAGATGTTTATGAGACGATATACCGCTTCCAAACGCGAGGGCGCAGATTGAATGCCCTACATTAAAAAAATAGAGCTTAAAGGTTTCAAGTCTTTCGGACCGCAAACAGTTAAGGTATCCCTAGATAAGGGTTTCACCGCCATAACTGGCCCGAACGGAAGCGGAAAAACCAACATAATGGACGCATGCCTATTCGCTCTTGGCGAATTAAGCACAAGAAGAATGCGCGCTGAAAACGCTGCCAAACTGATTTTCCACGGCTCTGAAAAGGCTGGGTTAGATAAGGCGAAAAGAGCTAAGGTAATAATTCAATTTGATAATTCAGACGGCATCATGCCCGTGGACACCATCACGGTTACCGTTTCGCGGGAAGTGTACAGAAACGGCCAAAGCGTTTACAGGCTGAACGGCAGAAGAATCTCGCGAACGCACATACTTGAAATTCTCTCTATGGCAGCAATAAGCAGCGCAAGCCAAAACATAATTCCACAGGGCACCATCACGCGATTAACGGATGTTAACCAGTCCGAACGCAGAAAAATCATCGAAGACCTCGTTGGAATCGCCCAGTACGACGCTGAAAAAGCCGATGCGGAAGACAAACTGCGAACAGCAGACATCTCAATTCGCACAGCCATGGGACGAATAGACGAAGTGCAAAAGCGACTGGACGATCTGGAGCGGGAACGCAACGAACTTTTACGGTACAATTTCATCCAGAACGAGATAAAAAAGTTCAAAGCGGTCAAAATCTCCCACGAAGTTATTCAGCTAAGCAAAAAAGTTGAGGAAACCTCAGCGCAAGCAGACAAGATCAGAAGCAAAGTTGAGAAGTTCCGTGAATTACGCAACAACCGCAGAACCAAAAGAAGAGAAGTCGAAGGCGAATGGCGAAAACTCAGCTCAGAAATGGTTGAAGAAGGCGGCTCACAAGTACTGAAAGTGCAGATCAAAATCGGCGAATTAAAATCGAGGCTCACAGAGCTTACGACAAAAATAAGCTCTGGACAGGCGAGCCTCGAAAGCCTAAGGCGCGTAAGAGACAACAACTTGGAACAGTACCAGTCCATTAGAAACGAAATTCAAGAAAACCGATTGCAAACAAAAAAGTTACGAGCCGAGCACGAAGATCTCCAGTCCCAAATTAATGCGAAAGACGCGGAGCATGAAACTCTGGCGCAGGAGACGGCTCAGCTTTGGGGCGGTCTCGGCGAAAACAGCAAGAAAATACGCCAGATTGAAACACAAGTCGACTCTCGCTATAGGAAGCTTGCATTTTTACGATCAGAATACTTGAAAGAGCAGAATGCCGTTCACCTCAGTTCCAGACGGCTCAAGGAACTGAGCGAGCGCAAAGACAGATTCAACGAAACGCTTTCCGAAATTGAGACTTCACTTAACGAGCTTGACAAAGTTCAGAAAGAGCAGAAGGCGCGACTTAAGAATCTTGAGCATACGCTGGAGCGGAGAACAGCCCAAAGAGAGGCTGTTGAAAAAGAAATTTCAGATGCAGGGAAAATAGCGAATTCCGCGAAGGAAGCGGTGATAGAATTCGTTACCCAGCGGGAACTCGCCGAAACCGTAGCGGCTGAGGAAAAAGCGTTAAGAAGCATAGAGGAACTGGGAGATTTAGGCGCGATCTCGGGCATTTATGGGCGATTGCGCAAGCTGATTAAAGTTGAAAAAGCGTACAGGAAAGCAATAGTTGCGGCTGCGGCTGGTTGGCTGAATGCCTTAGTTGTGAAAGACACTGATTCCGCCTTCATGTGCATAGAAACTCTGAGGCGAATGAAGCTGGGAAGAGTAAAGATTATCCCGCTTCAAGGGGCTTCGAATCCCAATTCTTTGAAAATACCGCAAAAGCAAGGCGTTAGCGGGGCTGCTTCCGCCTTTGTTAAATGCGCAAGAACTTACGAGCCAGCAGTCAACTACGTTTTCGGGGACACGTTAATTGTTTCAAATGACAAGACTGCGTTTGCCCTCTCAAGCGAAGGCTATCGAGCTGTAACGGTTAACGGGAACCTTTATGAGGCTGGAGGAGCCTTCGAAAGTGGCTATTACAGGTCTCCTATAGACTTTTCAAAAATTATTCCCAGTGAAAATGCCATAAAAAGCCTTGATGAAGCGGTGAAAGCGCTCCAGCAGCATCTTTCTCTAAGAGATAAGGACATAACAACTTTCGAAGAGGAAATCGAGCACACCAAAATTGAAATAGCTCGCCTGTCAGATTCTGTAGTTACTCTTGACAGGGAAATGGTCAGGGTTAAGCATAACGTCAAACGAACCCAAAGCAACGTCAGGCAAGTGGAAAGGTACTGTGCGAAACTTGAAAAGGAAATAGAAACTGGAAAAAATCAAATAGGCTTATACAGATCTGAAAGAAAAGCCATCCAGAAAGAAATCCAAAAGTTGCAAACCGAGTTAGGCGATCTAAGGAAAAAAACTGATGTCGGGCACATTCAGGAATTGGAGGTCAAACGAGAAAAGCTTGCAGAGGGGATAATCACTCTCAGGCAGAACCTAGGCACAGTTCAAACCGACATGTCCACACGCCAATCCCAATACGATAATGTCTTGCGCGTGGGGTACGAAAACGCCAAGATTCAGCTTTCGAAGGTTAAGCAGCAGCACAGGAAAGTGGAGAAGGAAGTAGCTGAAGCGCTTCAGGAACGTGAATCTCTCAAGCAGGAAATTTCGGAGCTGGATAAAAGCCGTGCTGAGCTTTCTAAGGCGGTTTTTTCTGCGAGAGAAGAAGCCAAAAAGTTCACTACGCAGATAGACGCTATTGACGACGAGCTTAGGGGACTTGACGCGGAGTACGAGCAGGCTGAAATGCTTTTGAACCAGCTTCAGTTAAGCGTTCAGACTTGCCAGTTGCAGCTTCAGCAGCATCAAAGCCAGCTTAGGCAATTCGGCTACGAAAAGCCTTTAGAAACAACCGAAAAGCAGGTTGAGGAAGCTGAAACCTCGATGAGGATGATGCAGTTTGAACTTGAAAGAATCGGTGGAGTGAACCAGCTTGCCCTGTCGCATTACGAGGAGCAAATTTCAAGATACCGTGAGTTATCTCTCCGTTTGAATGAGCTTGAAAGAGAAAAGCAAGCTATCGTGCAGTTTATGGATGAAATCGAAGCCAAGAAACGCAAGGTCTTCATGGACGCGTTTGAAAAAATCAACCTGACCCTTCAGACTTACTTTTCGAAACTAACTGGAGGAGGCTATGCCTTTTTGCAGCTGGAAAACCCTGAGGAGCCTTTCCACGGCGGAATAGACATGATCGTGCAGTTCCCAAACAAGCCGTCGATAGTTGTCAGCGGTGCAAGCGGCGGCGAACGCTCGGTTTCCGCTGTCGCCTTCATATTCTCCTTGAAGGACTTCACGCCTTCATCATTTTACATTCTCGACGAGATTGATGCGCATCTGGACGCGTTTCACACCACTAAGCTTGCCGACCTTCTTCTTGAAGAGGCTGGGAAAATCCAGTTTATAGTGATCACTTTAAAGCCTGAAATGGTGAATAAAGCCCAGAAAATTTATGGAGTTTATGAGCGTAACGGCGTTTCCAGTGTCATATCCGCCAAGTTCTTGGAGGCGACCAGCTGAATGTCTACAGCTGTACGTAGGCCTTTTTACCTGAGACCACCATGGAACATTCTCTTTGAACTCAACAAGCTGGAGAAGCTCACGCCTTGGAACGTGAACATCTCTTACTTGCTCAGGTCGTTTCTTTCGGAAATGGAGCGGACGGGAAAGGTGGATTTCAGGGCTTCAGGTGTCGCACTTGACTCCTCTGCGCTCATCTACTTGATGAAGTCAAAGCTGTTGCTAACTCTTCAGGAGCCACCAGCACCGCCGAAATCTGCTCCAGGTTTTATTCCGCCGCCGCTGTTTCTGCCTTTGAGGTATGAGTTAACCTCAACGACTATACAGAATTTATTGGATGTGTTAGATGAGGTGCTGAAGGGTGAAAAGTTGCATCGTCTTGAGAGGGTTGTTGCGCAGCCTGTTCTTCCAGCGGTTTCGGACATTTTGCCTCAGTTTGACGCGTTTTTGGCGGAGATTGAGTTGCAGATTGAGAAGCTGTATGAGCTTCTTTGTGAGAGAGTTAAGGGTGCAGGAATAATTGAGTTTTCAACTCTCATAAAAGGGACTGCTCGTATAGAAGCGGTTCGCACGTTTATTTTGCTGTTGTTTCTGGCGCAGGATGGGAAAGTGAGCTTGTGGCAGGACGAGGAAACAGAGGAGTTATACATTGCGGTGGGGAACTTGAACGTTGCAGGAGACGAAAGAACAACCAGCTGAAGACAGGAAAGCACAAGAGGCAGAACAAACTCAGCTTTGCCTACAGTTGTTGGAGGCAGCTTTGTATGTTGCTGGCCGTCCTTTGGACCTTAATGAGTTATGTTCGGTTTTGAAGACGAGGTCGAAAAAGAAAACGGCAAAGTACGTTAAGGCGCTTATGCAGCAGTATTCAGCCAGAAACACTGCACTTGAAATCTTGGCGCTGAAGGATGAACGCTACGTTCTGCAGTTGAAAGCGGATTTCACTCCGCTTGTTAAGAAACTTGTCAACAGACCGTTGCTTTCCGCTGGTCCGTTGAAAACGCTTTCTTACATTGCTTATAGGCAGCCTGTCTCGCAGAAAAGAGTCATCGAAGTGAGAGGTCAGCATGCGTATGGTCATGTGAAGATTCTTAAGGATATGGGGCTGGTAGGGGCTGAACGTGCTGGGCGTTCCATGACGTTGAGAACGACTGATTATTTTGCGGACTATTTCGGGTTGACTCAGGACACTGCAACCATGAAGAGAGAACTAAAACGCATATTCGGCGAAGCACTTAAAGAAGAGAGCTAATCCAGAAACAGATACATCCACGTTGTTCATTGCGGCGGTTGCATGTTCTCTAGCGCGTGGAACAGTCTATACCCCCTTATATAAACTAAACTGCATGGTTTCTGCGGCGTGTTATTTTCTACATACTATTGGTTGCGGAAACAGCCAATAGAGCCTAACCCTCCCTCCTCGTTTTCTGCATACATTTCCTATTAGGCTCTCTTCTCTACTATTCTTTGGCCGCTTGTTCGGTCATTTTTTTAACGAACACTCGGATGTTTTCTGCGCTTCCGTAAACAGTCAAGTGTCCATCCGTTTCTTCGCGTACGGAAAGGCTTGTTTCTTCTGCAAGCTGCTTCAGCTTCTCAGCGGGCAAGCTGGGTAGCGGCTCAACGCGAATCCACTTCTGGTCGCGCGGCAAGCCCGTGATGAACTTCGCCTCCGTTTTCGCTTTTGTTTCGGTTGGCACGCCGCAGGTTGCGCAGGTGTCGCAGCTAGCCTCTTCCAAGCGCCTGAGCCACGCGTCAATTCGCGAGGGAGCAAACACTTTCTGCGCCTCCGTGACTATAGCGGCTTCTACGCTTCCGAGGTACTGCTCGATTTTCGGGGCTGCTTCGCCGCGGTCGCTCTCCGAGGCACCCAAGACTTTCATGAGCACTTTGGCTGATTTCAAGTCGCTCATAACTTTCGGCGGGGTTGTCATGCCTTTTTTCCGAAGCTCAATAATTATTTCTTCCAGAACCTTCCAGACAGCCTCGTAACCCATACTTGGTCACACCACGTTCCTAAGCACGCGTGACATTAAAAAGAGTTATCTCTGCCATTTCAGAAAAGCATAAATCAACTCATTTCTTTTAGTTCTGGCTGAGGAAGATAATTTTGGCTGAACACAAAAAACCCACTCCTGCACAGGCGCAAGAAGGCACCCTACAGTTCGAAACAGGAAGCCTCACGAAAGAACAGCTTGAAGCCCTGCTAAACACGCTTCCAGTAGACATAACCTTCATAGATGCGGACGACGCCGTGCGCTACTTCAGCAAACCTGAAAAAAGAATATTCGTGCGACCAAAAGCCGTTCTCGGCAGAAAAGTGCACAACTGCCACCCCCAAAAAAGCCTGCACATAGTAAAAAAGATCGTGGAATCCTTCAAAAACGGCGAAAAGAACGTGGCGGAGTTCTGGATAACCCTGAACAACCGCTTTGTCCACATCAGGTTCTTCGCGGTGCGAGACCCAAACGGAAAATACTTAGGAACCATGGAAGTGGTGCAGGACCTAACCGACATCAAGAAGCTCCAAGGCGAAAGACGCCTCTTAGACTGGACGGCGTAGCCGCTTCCGCAACCAATTTCTTTCAGTTTTCTTCTTTCATATTAACTGTCGCTTAATTATGTGGAGTTTGAAAAATGAAGTTAAAAACAATTAAGTCGGAAGGCATCGCACACAACAGCTACTTCCTATCCGACGGCAACGAAGCCGCCGTCATTGACCCGCGCCGAGACTGCCAAATCTACCCACGCCTCGCCCAACAGGAATGCGCAAAAATACGGTACATACTGGAAACTCACCGAAACGAAGACTACGTCATCGGCTCCTTCGAACTGCAAAACATAACAGACGCCGAAATCGGCCACAGCAACGCACTGCCCTTCAAATACGGCGACCACAACCTCAGCGACGGCGAAATCCTCACCGTAGGCAACCTAAAAATCAAGGTTTTATACACACCAGGACACACAAATGAATCCCTGTGCTACGCCGTGTATCGACGTGACAAGCGCGACGCGTTGATGATTTTCACGGGCGACACGCTCTTCGTGGGTTCAGTGGGACGCACAGACCTTTACGGCAAAGAAGCCAATCCCGCCCAAGCCGAGAAGTTATACACAAGCATACACGAGAAGCTGCTTCCCCTCGGCGATCACGTCATCATTTACCCCGCTCACGGCGCAGGCAGCGTCTGTGGGCACGGCATCAGCGACCAAGACTTCAGCACGCTCGGATACGAAAAGAAAACCAACCCGTTCCTCCAGTCCGGCACGGAAGCGTTTGTCCAGCGCGCCATGAGCGAAGAAATGTTTGTACCGCCGTACTTCCGAAAGATGGAAGACTACAACCTCAACGGTCCACCTCTATTGCGTGGGCTTCCCCCACCTGAACCGTTCGGCTTAACCGAGTTTGAGCAGCAAATGCAGCAGCCTGACACTGTAGTCGTGGACACTCGGAGACCAGCCGCGTTTGCAGGCGCCTTCATACCCGACTCGCTTAGCCTTTGGCTGGGCGGAACCAGCGCCTACCCTGGCTGGATACTAGACTACAACCAGAAAATCCTGTTCGTGCACGAACGAAAAAGCGACATGAACACGGTGGCAGCACACTTCCATAGATTAGGCTTCGACAATCTTGGGGGCTTCCTATGCCTGGGCATAAGCGAATGGCAAGACATGGGCAAACCCATAAGCCACGTGGGCACGTTGTCCGCTTCAGAACTCAAGGAGAGGCTGGAAAAGAACCCACTTTTGGTTGTGGACGTCCGCGAACCGAGCGAGTGGAAAGAAGGCTACATACAAGGCGCAGAACGTATATTCTTCGGGCACCTAGCGGTCAAAGCAGGTTCCCTGCCAAGAGACAAACCAGTCGCAGTGGTTTGCTCAGTAGGACAAAGAGCCAGCACAGGCGCAAGCATCTTGAAAAAAGAAGACTTCAAAGAAGTCTACAACGTGTTAGGCGGCATGACCGCTTGGACGAACCTTGGCTACCCCACCGTCAAATAGCTATCTGGACGCCTCAACAGCTTCCACGAATTCACTCAAAATCTTGTAGGTTATCCCCCAAACCACCGCGTCCGCCAATACGAACGCAGGAACCTTCCCGAAACTAAACTCCACTATGCCCCTGCTTTGGACAACCGTTTCGTAAGGAACCCAAATGAACGTTTCCAACTCTGCCTTGTTCAACTTCAGCTTCGGTTCCTCCTTCAAAAGCACCACGAAAGGCAGAATTTTGAAGTCAGGCTTCGGCTCCGACCGCACAGCATCCAAAACCCCAAGAAACCTACGCGAGCCAAGTGCCACACCTGTCTCCTCCAACGTCTCCCGCATAACCGTGTCTTTCAAGCTCAAGTCTTTCGGCTCCCGTTTTCCTCCGGGAAGCGCCATCTGCCCTGACCATGTGTCCAACGGGTTTTCAACACGCTTCACCAAAAGCAAATCAGCGTCACCTCGTCTAGGCTTCAAAAGCAACGATACAGCCGCGTTTGCCCCTTGCTCGTTTGCAACGGGTTTCAGTGCTGCGGGCAGTTTCGCGAGAGCTTCCGCGCTGACCAATTTGGTTTCCTCGTCATAATGGAAGGTTACGTGTTCTATTTGAATTATTAGTTTGCGCATGAAGGGTGCGTTATTTTTTCTAATTGGTCATGTTGAAAATGCGCCCTTAGCGGGTTTTTATTGCTACAAGATTAAGGCTTTCAAGGGCGATTCCGTTATACTGCATTTCGCTTATCTTTTTGTCTTCCGAGAGAATCTTTACTTCAAAACCCGCCACTTCAAGCTTGCGCAGATAATCCTCTTTCAGTAGCGCGCCCGCCACGCAGCTGGAAAGCAGTCTTTTGTCATTTTTTTCTTCAGGGCTGAGTTCTTTTAGAAGAACTATGTCGGAAACGTACATTTTACCTCCGATTCTTAAAACCCGATGCGCTTCGTTAAAGACTCTGGATTTGTCTGGGGCGAGATTTATCACGCAGTTGCTTATTACAACGTCAACTGACCCGCTTTCAACGGGCAACTTTTCGATGTCGCCTAGCCTGAACTCAACATTGTTGTACCCGTACTTTGCGGCTAGCGCTTTAGCTTTGTTAACCATCTCTTCTGTCATATCAACGCCGATGACTCGGCCTGACGCGCCAACTTTCTTTGCGGCTAAAAAGCAGTCAAATCCTGCACCGCTACCGAGGTCAATCACTACATTGCCTTCTTTTATGTTTCCCAGCGCGGTGGGGTTGCCGCAGCCCAAACCCAGATTAGCTTCAGGAACCACATTAATCTCCTCATCAGAATAGCCGATACTTTTAGAAATTTCCTGAGGGGCAGTCTGACACCCACAGCCGCAACTGCAACAAGAGCCTGCTCCGCTTTCTGCAGCTATCTTGGCGTAAGCCCGCTTAACCGTCTTTTTTACATCTTTATCCTTCAAACAATCCACCTCCATCAGGTTTTCTTTTTTTGCAGTTTCCTGATTATCTCTCGCGTCTCTTTTTTGGAAGGGAAACTGATGGCGCCAGCGGGACATTGTTCTTGGCAGCCGGTGCAGAAAACGACGCAGTTGTTGGGATTTTTTGCGACAGCTCTCTTTTTTCCTTCTGTTTCTTCAAATGCAAACGCTTTCATGTGACAGTAGTCTACGCATTTTCCGCAGCTTATGCATTCTTCATAGTCTATTGTTGGACCCCAAGGTATCTCGCTTCTGGGAACACCGTGATATGTTTCTTCACTCATTTTTTTGTCTCCACTTTTTGATGTTCAAGTTTATACGCGTTCATAACAATATTTAAATATTTATATGTATTACTCCGAATTATGCCTTCAAAATCAACCAGTCTGACACGCTTCAGAGCCAAAATCTTCACCGCCCTCTCAGACCCAATCAGACTTGAGATAATAGAGTTTTTGCGCGACGGAGAGAAATGCGTCTGCGAAATCACACCTCACCTGAAACTGGCACAACCTGTTGTCTCGCGCCACCTGAAAATTCTCAAAAACGCTGGGTTGGTCAAAAGAAGAAAAAAAGGGACTTGGCACATGTATTCAATAACTAACCCTGAAGTCTACGATGTAATTGACCGCCTAAACCCAGAATTGCTTGCCGCGCTTAAACAGAGAATAATCGAGCAAATAGCGTGAAAAAGACGAATGAGAGCCGTTAGGTTGTCCAGAACGAGAAAACCTGCAAGTTCTCGCCGAACTCCTGCTTGATGAACCGAATCACGTCTTTGTCTTCTAAGTAGCGGACTCCGTTCCTGTCTTCGCGTATCGGGATGCCTGTTTCTCTCATCACGTTTTCTTTTCCTCTGGGAAAATCAAGATAAACGTAGTAGCCGCCTCGCGCAAGAAGAATCAACCTTAACGCCGTAAGCTCTTTGGTCTTCGACATGGCGTTCTGGTCAATACTGTAGACAATTGAGTCAGGCTTTAACTCCTTGACTAAGCGCTTGAACTCCGTCCATTTCCTGACTCGCTCCAGATCACTCAATTTCAAGCCTCACGTGCAGAACGCCTAGGGTTCTTTGGTTTCTTCCGCTGCGCCCATCATCGTTTGTGCAATTCGCGGTTTTTTGTAGCTGGTTTTCGGCTTCAGCAACTCTTCAACGAGCTTGTTCTGCCTCTGGTAAATGTGGCAGTTCTTGGAGTGGAAAATCAGCTTGCCAGTTTCCAACTGGAGATTTCCGCGACTGTTGATTTCCTTCACAAAGGCCTCGTTGAAAAGCTGCAGTCCCGCGATGTTGGCTGGCAACCCAGCGTACGCGTCCCATGACCTGAAGTAGCAGGTCAGATGCATTTTTCCTTCAAGAATCTCAGTGTCAATCAGGCTCAAGCAGGGCGGTTCATGTCGTTTAGCGTGGAGGCTTTTCTGTATGTCCTCGGGTAACCTGATGACCATAGTGACCTGCCTGTCCCGCTGTTCCTGCACGTATCTTTTCACGGCTTCTTCTATCTGGTTAACAGGATGGTTGAGCCTGCTGCCGTAAGTGTACGTTTCATCCTGCTGCTTCTCGCCGCACCACAAGTACTCCAATGCGTAACCCTGCACATACTTGAAGTCGCAAGGCGCCTTATCGCTGACAAGCGGCCTAGTTTCCGGATGCGTAATCTCTATTGTCAAATTAAGCTTCTTTGTCTCAGTGATCTCCGAGCCGTAGCCCACCTGAAAGCTGTCACCCTCATGCCATATGCGGTTTAACGCTTGGAACCAAGCGTCTGGGCAGTCAAACGCCGTGATTTTAACGTGCTTCATAACGCCATTTTCCTCCAGAACAGACCATCAAACAACGTTCAAAACTACTTTTGCCCGCTTCCCTCATATAAATGTAAAGTTTTAGCACTGCAGGCAGCTGGAAGCGAGATTTGACTATCTGCAGGCAACGCTATCGGGTTTTTTCGTTCATTTGGTCGAGAAAGAGCTTGTTTATGTACTCTGCCACCGTCGCCTCTTGTTTCTTCGCTAACTTCTTGAGGGCGCCATTTATCCCTGTAGCGTACTGCACAGCCTTTTTCGGCTTCTCCACTATTGAAGAGGGCAGACCCATGTTCTCAGCGACTTTCCGTAACACCAGCTTTCTCAGCGAGCCCGCTCTTCTTTCAATTTTCAATTCTACAGGCAAGGCTACAGCGAACTCAGCGAGTTTATATGACGCAAAGGGCAAACGCAACTCCACATTGTGGAAACCGCAGATTTTCGCATCCCTCTCAATGTTACTTTCATGAATACCAACCACATCGTCAAACATGGTTTTTCTCACCGCTTCTGCTCCATGCAGCAGGTACTCGTTAACGTAGCGTTGGTAGCCTCCAAAAAGCTCGTCCGCGCCCTGCCCCGCCAGCAACACCTTGAATCCTGCCTCCACCGTTTTTTCAGCCGTCCAATAAAACGGCACCCCAATGCTTGCTTTGACAGGGTCAGGCTCCTCGATAAGCTCCACAACATTAGAAACGACTTTTTCAACATCCGCTTCCCTAAAAAGGTAAACCTGCAGCGGCAGATCCAACTCATCCGCCGCTCTCTTAGTCTCTTCCGTTTCAGGACGGTCCTCCAAGCTCACATGAACCAAGTGAACGTCCACAGGGCACTTGCTTGCCAGAAACGCGACAACGCTGCTGTCTAATCCTCCAGAGAACGCCACCGCGATTTCCTTCGTCCCCAAAACTCGCCTTCGGATAGATGTCTCCAGCAGGTTCTGAAGTGTTTCCGCCGCTTCTCGCATGGTTGTCGATTTTGGCTGCGGGTAGGCAAGTGTTTTGACAGGTTTAAATTTGAAGCCTTCTCGGCTAACAAGCCCCAAGTGCCCTGGCGGAAACGACTGTGCTTCGTCTATCCCAAGTTTCCACAACGTTTTTCGGTTCGAAGCAAGAGCCGCCACGGTCCTGGTTTCCCCGTAGTAAAGCGGTTTGACGCCTACTGGGTCTCTTCCCGCAATAATGCGCTCCGCCTCCGCTATCATGAACGAGAAGTCGCCCTCAACCTCTGTGAGAAACGCTTCGCTTGCCTTGATGCCATCTGTTTTTTCCAGCTTTTCTGCAATAATTTCTGCGCCTGGAGCACCCTTTGGTGAGTAAACTTGTCCATCGAAGAGAACTGTCGCGTTTCCTATGTGCACATGAGGTTGCTTATCATTTGAGCTAAGTGTTACGTCACCACCTCGCTTGTCCAACACCGCAATTGTTGCTTTCATGCCCAAGCGACCTTCCGTTCAGTCTTATTCTGCTATTGTTGTGGTAAAACATTAATGTTTAATCAGCGTATCCTTCTGTCGAGGGAAAAATGACTTGCCAATCCTGCCTATAGACACGGGGCGCTACGGAACCCCCGAAATGCTCAAGGTCTTCGAGGAAGAAGCACGCGTCCAAAGACTGCTGGACGTTGAAGCCGCCTTAGCGTTGGCGCACGCTGAAGTCGGCGACATACCGCGGAAAGAGGCAGAAAAAATCATGGCCATGGCTTCCACCCGGTACGTGAAGGTGGAGCGCGTGAAAGCCATCGAGAAGGAAATCAAGCATGACATCGCGTCTTTGGTTCGCGCGTTAGCTGAAGTGTGCGGCTCAAGCGGCGCATACGTGC
>CAZJBY010000027.1:0-27525 GCA_964544495.1 uncultured Candidatus Bathyarchaeia archaeon | reverse complement strand
CTTTATCAATCACATTAGCCGCCACAGCCATAATCGCCTCAGCCGCAGTAATCTCCTTCGGTCTGGCAGCGTACTTTGTTAAACGCAGGAGAAAGAGACCAACATGAAAAGAGTAACCGCTGCTGTGATCTTGGTGCTCCTCCTGCCCGTTTTGGCTGGGGCCATTTCGGTTAAGCTTACTGTGGCCGCTTCTGAAGGTCAAGAAGAGAACACATGGGTGACAATGCAGCCTATGCCTTCGACTGGAGGTTATGAGGCGGCGGCGGTGGACGGCAAAATCTACGTTTTCGGAAGTGCCGTCAACTACGAGTATGACCCTGCTGTGGATGCTTGGGTCGTGAAGACGCCTATGCCTACGAACAGAAGCAGTTTTGCAGTAGCTGCTTGTGGAGGCAAAATCTACGTGATAGGCGGAAGCGTAAGCGGAATGTCAGTTGGCTTGAACGAAGTCTACGATCCTGAAACAGATACGTGGGAAACAAGAACGGCGATGCCTACAAACCGAAGCCAGATTGAAGTTAACGCGGTAGACGGAAAAATCTACGTGGCCGGAGGAAGGACAGCCGGACCTTACTCAACCGTTGATGTGACAGAAGAATATGACGTAGCCACTGACTCATGGAGCACAAAGGCGCCGATGCCTTATCCCGTGGTCAGCTGTGTATCCGCAGTAGTCGATAACAAAATCTACGTTATAGGCGGACAAGACGAATTCGAGCAAGACATGAATCTCAAAGTTGTTCAGATATACGACCCAACAGTTAACGCTTGGACGCTGGGTCAATCTGCTCCAGCCGTGGTGTGGCAAGCATCTGCAGGCGCAACAACAGGCGCGATGGCACCAAAACGAATCTATGTTATAGGCGGGATGGAGGGCTTCGCCGAACCCTTAGATTCAAATTACGCTTATGACCCTGAAGCCGATGCATGGAGCAGCGCCGCTTCTGTACCAACCGCCCGTTACGGTCCAGCTTGCGCTGTGGTAGACGATCAACTCTACGTTATCGGGGGTGGAATAGGCTTTCCTCTGGGAACGAAGGCTAATGAGCGATACGCACCCATCGGTTATGGCTCGCCTTTGCCTGCTGAAACCCAAGATACACTTTCTCCTTCACCGACACAAGATTCCACCCCAACCCCCGAACCAGAGCAAACACAACCAACAAGTCCTGCTCCATCACCCGCTCCTCAGGAAAGAACACCACCCCGAGAAACTGAAAACCTTCCAATTTTCCCAACAACCTTAGTTGCAGGTCTTTCCTTGGTTTCAGCTGTAGCCGTCAGTGCAGGCTTCATGTTCTATTTCAAGAAACGCAAGCGTTAAGATTGGGTTGACAAACCTTGTATCTAAACTGCTCAGGCTTTCAGAAACTGCCACAGCCTTTTCGGGTTAAACACAGCAAACCTAGCGTCCTTCAGGGACCTGCCGATCGTCGGTATCAATCCCGCAGCATCAGTTCCAAGCTTGCACATCAACGCATGTTCAAACATACCTAAAGGCTCTACGCCGATAACATCCCTCTCCAACCTTGCATGGTCCAGCGTCCTCTCTATCTCGTGGAGAGCAGGTCCTAAAACGATTAGTCGATCCAACAGGGATTCTCGCCAATCCTCGTAAACACCTTTCTGCTTGCGTGACAACTCCGCTTCAATCTTAAATTCTTCTCCGTCCAGTCGAACCACCTTAACGTCTATGGGCAAGCCTTCGCAAAAACCGAACAACTCCGCTATTTTCTTCATAGCCAATTTTCTCCCATCTACGAGACAATCCTGCAAACTACGCAAAGGCACAGTTGCCTGGACGACTTCTGGCTGGAAAACGCCCACATCCACCGACAACGCTTCTTTGCTCCGTGCCAGATTCGTGATGAAACCTTTCAGCGTCGAAAGTTTTTTCACGTTTTCAACGCTTGCTGGGCAAACTCCCATCTCCTTCAATATGTAGCTTGTAGCGATGCTTTCGTCTTCTCCAGCAAGAGCTAATTGCACCCATCTGCCAGCGACGGTGCCAAGGATTTTGGCTTCAACTTTCAGGCCTTCAAAAGCACGCTTTAAGGTCGCGTCAACTTGTTTCAATTGCTTATCGTTATTGATTCTTGTGAGCAGCGTCAGCGTAGTCATGGGTCATCACCGATAAGGCACGTGATTTCCTCGTAAAGTTTCCGAACTCTTTCAGCCGCCTCGTACTTCTGTTCTCCTGAAAGCTGCTCAACAACCAAGTCTATTGATGCCCGCTTGTCTTTTTCAATAAGCTTGTCGGCGTACGAAACAATTTTCTCTTCAAGAGTAATCGGCACGTAAACATCTTCAGGCCACCCCAGTTTCTCCGCTTCGCTTGCGGTTATTCCGCCTCCAACATGCCTTTTTATTATTGAAACCACAGAATCGGGCAAACCTGCCGCCTTCGCAATTTTAGCCCCGACAACCGCGTGGTGAACTGTGTGAGTTTTTGAACGGCCAATATCATGTAGGAGCGCACCAACTTCTACGAGTTCAGAATCAACTTTCAGGCCTCTTTCTTTGAGAATGGTTGCAGTCTCTAACGCAAGTTTTGCAACTGCATTACAATGATTTACGACTTTCGCGGAGCATTTAGTTTCAAGAAGTTGTAATGCTTGTTCTCTGGATGGAAGCTTTTCACTCACCCAGTTCATTCCTCAACTGTTCAACTTTCTCCGATAATCGCGCAACAAGATGCTCGTTCGCGCAGTGCGACAAAGGTTTTCCGCAGACGGAACAATGGAAAACAAGCTCAACAGCGTCCTCAAACGGAACCCGCTTACATCCAAGTGTGTTACAAAAATAAAAATCATGGTTCTTTTCGTACTCCAGCCGAACGGTCAGTTTCTCAAGAACCCTGCGCTTTTGGCTTAAAATAAAGCCTTCAAGCTGATCTGGTTGAAGTTTCCAGTGGAAAATGAACCATCCCGTTTTGGGGTCCCGGGTTCTTCTTAAGCTCACAAGAGAATGGTCATAAAGCTTGTAGAGGATTTTACGTACTAAATTTAGCCGAATACCTGTCGTGTTAGCGATCTCGTCGTCCGTAGTTTCATCTATATTTTTCAGATGTTCAACAAGCACTACCGCTTCTTCCTCACCCATAGCCATTGCAACTTTCGTTAATGTTGCATCATCAATAGTGGATAACATGCTCTGCTTTCCTTTTAACATAATATTTATGACAACGCTTCAATAAAACTCTTCTTCAAGTTTTACCCAAAATCACCATTCAACTATCGTTTTCTTACCTCTTTCTTGAGGCAATATCTTTATTTTCGCTTTTTTGAACTCTTTCGCTAACTCTTTTCCTTCAAAGAAGCGGTCGAGAAAGACAGCGAGCGCAGCGCATTCTGAGTGCGGCTGATTTCCGATTGACACGTTAAAGTTAGACACGTCGTTTGAAAAAAACTCTTTAGGAACCTTCTGGCTTCCGACTACCAACAGAACCTTTTTTCTCAAATTTTTAATCCTCTCCAAAACATCGCTTGTTTCTATGTTTTCTCCATAGGCCGTTAAGTGGACAACGATTCCGCCCTTAGCTTTCCAATCCCTCACCGCGCTTTTCCATGGCTTTCCCATTTCAAAAAAGAAGATCCCTCCCCAATTCTCTGTAACCTTTTCCATCGTCTCTTTGATTTTCTTGTCTACGGCATCTGAAAGTAGGAATCCCGAAGCGCCTAAGGCCCGCGCTGTAAGGGCAACATGGCTTGTGAGCCTCGCGTCTCGTTGGGGTCTGTGTCCCCACCTCAGCACAACGATTTCCTGCGCGTTTTTTTCCTCTTTATTTGGGCTTGTGGATTGTTCCGAATTTTCCATTGAGTTTCTCCACTCTTTTTCGTACTTTCTCGGTGAAAAGGGGGTTTGCCTCAAAAATAACTTGCACGGAGTCGCTCAGGAACTGCACCTTCTGCACGTCAGCCCTTTCATGAACCCACGACATGAACGACATGGTTTCGTTGGTCAACGGCACAGAGAACGACGCCTGAACGTAATCTTCAAGGTTCTTCAGTATCTCCTGCCTCAACAGCTCAAGGTTTGTGTGCTTCAGTGCCGATATTAGGATTGGATTCTTCACTTTCGCTTTTAACGCTTCAAGTTTCTGTTTTGTTTCCGCTTCGCTTAACAGGTCAATTTTGTTCAGCACAGTTATAACTGGTATGCCCGCTGCTCCTATGCGCTCTATTGTTTCCAGGCAGATGCTGTTTTTCTTCTCGATTTTCTCTATGGGCTCGCTTAAGTCCAGCACCAATAATATGAGGTCAGAGTAGATGGTTTCTTCAAGAGTTGACTGGAACGCTTCTATCAACCTTAAGGGCAATCGATCTATGAAACCAACGGTGTCTGTTAAAAGAAACTGTCGTTTCGAGATTTCCACAAGCCGCGTCGTGGTTGAAAGCGTCGTAAACAGTGCCTTGTCAACTCGTACTGTTTCTTCCGTTAAAGCGTTAAACAAAGAACTTTTCCCAGCGCTCGTATACCCCGCTAAAGAAACCGCGAAAAATCCCAGTTCGACTCTTCTTTCTCGGTGCAGAAGCCGATTTTCACGGATTTTCAGGAGTTTTCCTCGGATAGTTTGAACCTGCCTTTGTACGGCGTCATGGTAAACGTCTGCTTCGTAGGCGCCGAGCCCCATGAACCCAGGCTGCTCTTTAAGTTTTGTCAGCCTCACTCTTTCTTTAGCGTGAGCCAGTTCATACTTGAGTGTCGCCAGCTGAATCTGCAGTTTTGCCTCTGTGGTTGTGGCTCTTTTCGTGAAGATTTCAAGTATAAGTTTGAAGCGGTCGATGGCTTCTACGCCTGTGGCTTTTGCCAGGTTGTAGGATTGAACAGGCTTCAGTTGATTGTCAAAGAGAATTTTTTCTGCGCCTGTTTCCTTGACAAGTGCAGCGAGTTCTTCCACTTTTCCAGCGCCTATCTGGTAACGGGCGTCAGCTTCTCTGAACTGCTCCATTGTTGCGACAACAGTGTAACCAGCTGCTTCCGCGAGTTTTTTGAGTTCTTCTAAACTTGATTTTTCATGGTTAAGTCGACGCTGAACTATGATGGCTTTCGTCCTGTAGACTCCTCCCCAGCTTTCTTGTTCAGCTGTACAAGGTCACCTAACGTAGGTTCGCGACTTGGCGCTTTCGGAAGCTCCGAGAACTTTTCTTCTTTTATTGGAACAAGCAGCTTGATTTTCAACACGTGCTCAAGCTTCGTGACGAGCACGTTGTTAGGCGTCATTTTTCCCGTCTCAAGTTTGCTTAAAACCGACGCTTTTTCGTTTATTTTTTTGCCCAGTTCTTCATGGGAAAGCCCCAGTTTTTCTCGTGCCTGCCGGATTTTCGAGTCGTAGCCTTCCACTATTTCTTGCGTTGTGTCCACTTTGGCTTGTGCAGGCTTCTTTCTCTGAATAAAGGGAACAGGCGTAAGCGGTTTCTTAGGAGTTCTCTGCCCGAACTCCACCTCTTCTTCCCTGATTATCTTTCCATGCTTCGAACATTCAATGCACACCGTTAGCCTGGCGCCTTCGATTAAGGCTCTGGTTGGAGCACCGTGGATTTTGCGTCCGCAAACTTCGCATCGCAACGATTTTTCACCTACGCTGTCTTTATTATACGGTAGTGTTTATAGTTGTCGAATCAAAAATGAAGGACGCAGGGTGAAAAACCGTGGAGAACGCGTTAAGCCGCATCAGAAGCATCGCTGACTACCAATTCGGAAAAAGCGTAGGCAACAAGCTGTTTCCCGAAAACGTGCAAATCACTTACTCCAAAGCAACTGGCAGAATACGCTACGTGTACCTAAACGGGGAAAGACTGGCGACGCTTCGCCCGACTGACGGCTTGTTGTCTCTAAGCATCATCTCTGCTCGCCTCGTAGCTGAAAACGCGGCTTTTGCCAAGTGTTTCGTCACGGTGCAAACGGACGTTTCGGAATTTATTGCTGATGGACGAGACGTGTTTGCGGCACACGTCGTCAAAGCTGACGAGGCGATCCGCGCCAAAGACGAAGTAATCGTTGTCGATGAAGACCAGCAGGTTTTGGCAGTTGGACGCGCCTTGCTGTCTGCCTCGGAGATGACCGCGTTCAAGACGGGCGTCGCTGTTAAGGTTCGGCATGGATGTGAAAAAAACAAACATACAACCAAAACATCCTAAAAGAAGTAGTTGTGCTTAGCAAACTCTCACTTCTACTAACAGAAAAAAAACAAACCCGCCCAGCCCAAAACAGCCAAAGCAAAAGTTAAGTATAAAAGTTCCAACCAAAGATTACAACAGAGAGAAGTGAAAAACACCATGCACAGACGCATAAATCCTCGAGAACAAAGGCGCATGATGCAGCGCATGGGCATGAACATGGATGCCATGCCAGACGTTGAACAAGTCACCATACGAACCAGCAGCAAAGAAATCACCATAGAACAACCCGAAGTCACCATTCTTGAAATGCAGGGACAAAAAATCTTCCAAATCATGGGCGGAAAAGTCACCGAAGGCGCCCCTAACCGCACTGCTTCCATCACTCCAAAGGCTACCGTGTCCGAGGAAGATGTGAAGCTTGTGGCGGATCAAACTGGCAAAAGCGTGGAAGAAGCCAGAAAAGCCTTGGAAGAATGCGAAGGGGACTTAGCTAAGGCTATACTG
Organism: uncultured Candidatus Bathyarchaeia archaeon; assembly: GCA_964544495.1. GTDB lineage: Archaea > Thermoproteota > Bathyarchaeia > Bathyarchaeales > Bathycorpusculaceae > SG8-32-3. Next base: position 20,899 of record CAZJBY010000027.1, on the reverse strand, counting down.
CTGCTTCAATCATGACACGGATAAGCGCTTACTGCGGTACCAACAGCGTTGCATAGGTTACAGCCTGCTGTAAATTGGGAACCTACGATGTGGGAATTGGTTTTTTGGGATCTTTCATCGATAAAAGCTGTTTGAGGTCTTTTTTCATCAGGTTTATCCAACTTTGTTCAAAATGGAACGAAGCGTTGTCGCTTATTACTCTAATCCTGCAGTCTTCTTTGCAATCGGACTCTTTTATGGGGATTTTCCCGCATTTCGCTTTGCAAAGTTCGTTAACATAGTTGTTAATCCGCAGGTATAGCCTTTCAGGTTTGAACGCTGGCATGTACTGCTCTGAGATTCTTTGGATGTGATTCTGCATCAATTCTTGCTGTGCAGCAGCTGTGAATCTTTTACCGAAAAGAAAACCTTTATCGTATTCTTCACGTTCCATGTCTTCTAACATCTTTCTGACAGTGTTTATTCCAACAAATCCAGATTTCGACGTTGACTCCACTATGCGTAACAGAATCTTCTCGTTTGATTCCGTATCCAAAGCGGTTATGTCTATTCCCTCATCCCATTTTTCCCTCTCTTCGCAACTGTAGTTCCGCATCGCCATGAACAATTCGGCTTCGTCTTGAATGCTTATTTTAACTCCTCCCTTTTTCTATAATTTAACGGATCACAAATCTTACAGAAATCTGTTGCCACCTAATAATCTAAAAACTTGCGTCCATTACCACCATATATATTCTCATCACAGTTTATATATCCTTCCCATAAACATATGCATTTCAATCCGCCAAACGTTGTCCATTTTTAGTTAATTGAATTAATTTTGATCCCGAACTTAAATGGAAAACCTGCTTCGTCAGGCTTCTGTGTTATACTTTAATTAGGGTCTTTTCCTTTAATACTAAGGTGAGGAAGGGAAAGTGGCGGAGCCCAAGGACTTGAAAAAGAACACCTCAACGGCTAATAACGGCGCATCTGATAAAACCGAAAGCGAGTCCATGAGTTACCGAAAGATAACGGATATCATGACCTCTGAAGTTCTCACAGTAACCCCTAGAAACACGTTACATGACGCTGCCCAGCTAATGGGCGAGAAACATATTGGCAGCTTAATCGTGGTGGAATACGACACGCCCATCGGCATAATAACCGAAGGCGACTTGCTAAACATTGTGAGAAACGGCATTCCGCTTGAAAGAGACTGGATAAGGAGCAGCCCTAGCATACGAAACGAAAAAGTCGAGAAAGTCATGTCTTTCCCACTTGTTAAGATTTGTGTTGAATACACTCTCAAAGACGCAGCTAGAATTATGATTGAAAAGCGAATACGGCGCCTTGGCGTCTGTGACTCCGGAAATCTCTGTGGAATCATAACCACCTCAGACATGATCGGCAGCCTACCCCGAGTTCCCGAAACCATGAAGACATGGTTTGAAGTTGACCAATTCATGAGCAAGCACGTGGTGACCGCTGACGAGAGAACGCTCTTAGAAAACGTGGCGAAAATAATGGCTGAAAACCACGTAGGCAGCGTCATCGTGACCAGTCAAGGAGAGCCAATAGGTATTTTCACTGAAAGAGACCTGCTCACAAAGTTTTTGGCTAAAGACCGATCCCTAATCGAAGAAGTAGGCAACGTGTGCTCATCGCCGCTTATCACTGCGCCTGTGGAGATAAGCGCTCATGACGCCGCGGCAATCATGGTTGAACAACATATAAAGCGACTGCCAATCACCAAAGACGGTAAACTTGTAGGCGTTCTTTCAGCGCGTGACTTGGTCGAGGCGTACGCAAGAGGCTGAAGCCGTTTCCCTCTCAGTGATTTTGCTCCTGCATCAAGTCTCCCCAAAATACCTTCAAGTTTCTCCTTTTTTCAACGACAGCTTTAAATTTGATGCTTAGTTTATTGGACGCGTTGAAAAGGGAATCAGCTATCTCTGCAGAGTTACCAAGCGCTAACCTGCGGAGCTAACATAATTTCTATTTTCAATTTCAATCAAAGCAAAATAGAGGTGATTTTACACGTCACAAAAAAGAATGTTTGAAATTACATGCGATGAATGCGGAAAAAACGCCACAGTGCCTTTCAAGCCTAAAGAAGGCAAGTCCGTTTACTGTAGCACATGTTTCTCAAAACGAATTTCAGAGAGACGGGAGCGTTCCAATCTGAACTTCAGCTTTAACGCGAAAAATGCGTGGGCAAGGCGAGACAGTGGTTTCAAAGGAAGAAAAGAACAAGAACCAGCTAGCATTTTCAAAAGTACTAGCCTATAACAGTTAGAGAAGTAACATCTTGCAGCACCGCCACAGAACAAGTGTTTGCAAGTTCAGTTATTTCTATATATCAGTTAGTCTATTACGTGTTCAATAGGGGCTCGGATGGAAAACCAAAATTTTGATGTCGCAGTGGTTGGTCATTTCGCCATAGACACTATTCGCCTACCGAGCCGTTCTAGCCCTTTCGACGTGCTGGGCGGGTCCGTAACTTATGTTTCTTTTGTGGCAAAACGCTTGGATGCAACTGTTTCTATAATTTCCAAGGTCGGCGGGGATTTTCCTGAAGCTTACCTGTGGTGGCTTCGGGAAGAAGGCATAGACCTCTCCAGCGTTAAGAAGCTTGCGAATGAGCAGACCACAAGTTTTGAGCTCGGATACAATGAAGACTTGTCAAACAGAACCTTGCGGTTGAAAAGCAAGGCATCCACAATCAGTACGAGAGATTTGCCTCGTTCTCTGCGAGCTAAAGCTGTTCACATCGCGCCTATTGCCGGCGAAATTTCGTATGCAGTGGTAAAAAGGTTGAAGGGCTGTGCTGACGTCTTATCTCTTGACCCACAAGGTTTGCTGCGGCGCTTTGGTAAAACTGGAAAGGTTACGTCGCGCTCTCCGGTTGACAAGCGCCTATTCAGCCTCATCAACGTTTACAAGTCTTCGTTGGATGAAATTAGCGTTCTTACGGGTCATTCTGATTTAAACGCGGCAGTAAACGCTGTCCATGACTTTGGAGTTGAAACGGTCATCGTCACTTTGGGCGCTAAAGGCGCTGTGCTTTCTGTAGAGAAAACGCTTTACAAAATTCCCTCATACACCTTCAGAGTGTTTGTTGACCCCACTGGTGCGGGGGACGCTTTCATAGGCGGCTTTTTAACAGAGTACATCCGCCAAAAAGACTCTTTATGGTGCGCTTGCGTGGGCTCCGCCGCGGCTTCACTAGTTATCGAAGGCATAGGACCCACATTTTTCGGGGAAAAAGAAGAAATTTATGAGAGAGCCCGCTCTATCTATGAAAAAGAAATTAAGCCATGACGCGTATTGTACTGCGTAAAACTGTGTGAGGGCGAGAACCTTTGGGACGCATAGATAAGGGAGTAAAATGCAGCGTATCCGGCTGCGGCAGGGACGCTGTCCGTTCAGTGTCAACTGGAAAAGCCAAGTCAGCTGGGTTAAACGTCAGCAGCAACGAAAAACGTGTTTACCTTTGCAGGGAACACTATAAGGAGTTTAAGAAGAAGACTAAAAAGGACAAGACTATTGATAAGTGGCGTTACGGCGCTTAAGAAGTGAGGCACATGCGGATACTGCAGTTACACTCCAACTATATTGTTTACAAGCCTGTTAAGAAGGAAATCAGCATAGCCGAGGAGGCGGCGAAGGAAGAGAACCGCGTCGAAGAAGTCGTGGTCTTGTTCACCGCCATCGAAGAAGGCGACAACTCAGCCACGGCAAAGGAAGCCATAGACGAAGCGCACGTTTTCCTTCATAACCTCAAAGTTAACCGTATCCTGCTTTATCCTTTCGCACACTTGAGCAGCAATCTGTCAAAGCCTTCCGAAGCGCTGAAGCTAATAAAAGAAATGGAAGCCTACGCAAAACAGAAGGGCATCGAGACTTATCGTGCTCCTTTCGGCTGGACCAAACAATTCACCCTTTCCATAAAGGGGCACCCGTTGGCAGAGCAGTCACGCTCATACGCACCAGCTGTCGGAAAAGTGGAGGCGTCGCAAGAAGTTGCGAAAGAAGAGGAACCTGTTTCTGCAGCGTTGAAAGCTGAAGACACGCTCCGGTCTTTATGGCATGTTCTCCAAACCGATGGTTCGCTTGTGCCGATTGAAGAATTCAAGTTCAAAGGTCACACAAACCTGCGAAAGTTTTCTCAGTACGAGATTAAGAAGAGCCGAGCAGTCACACAGATGCCGCCGCACGTGCCTTTGATGAAGCGGCTGGAAATAGCGGATTACGAACCAGGAAGCGACCCCGGCAACTTGCGTTGGTACCCGAAAGGCAGGTTAATCAAGTCTCTGCTTGAGCAGTTCGTCACCGCTGAGATGAATGCGTACGGCGCGATGGAAGTTGAAACTCCTGTCATGTACGATTTCAATCACCCCAGCCTAGCGGACTACCTGAACCGTTTTCCCGCGCGCCAGTACCTGCTAAAAACGGAGGACAAAGACCTTTTCCTAAGGTTCGCCGCGTGTTTCGGGCAGTTCTTGATGGTGCATGACGCCCAGTTCTCTTACAGGCAGATGCCTCTGAAACTTTACGAGTTAACACGCTACAGTTTCAGGCGCGAAAAAAGCGGCGAAGTCTGCGGCTTAAGACGCCTGCGCGCGTTCACCATGCCTGACTGTCATGCGTTCTGCACCGATTTGGAACAGGCGAAACAGGAATTCAAAACGCGCTTTAACCTGTGTATAAGCATCTTAGGCAAGATTGGCTTGTCAAAGGACGATTACGAGGTTGCGCTGCGGTTCACCAGAGGCTTCTATAAAGAAAACAAAGAGTTCATCGTGGATTTAGCTAAAATCTTCGGCAAGCCTCTTTTGGCTGAGGTGTGGGAGGAGCGGTTCTTCTATTTCACGCTGAAATGGGACGCCAACTTCGTAGACAATCAGGATAAAGCAGCGGCGCTTTCCACGGACCAGATAGATGTTGAGAACGCAAAACGGTACGACATAACCTACGTTGACGAGAAGGGCGAAAAACAGAACCCGCTGATTCTACACTGCTCTCCAAGCGGTGCGATTGAGAGATGCGTGTACGCCTTGCTGGAAAAAGCCTACAAAGAGCAACAGAACGGCAAATTACCCATGCTTCCCTTGTGGCTTTCGCCCACCCAAGTGCGGCTGATACCCATCTCTGATAGTTTCACGGAAAAAGTTGAGGAAATCGCCAACGAGATAGCTGCGCACTGCATACGCGTGGACATTGATGACCGCACGTTCACTTTGCAGAAGAAAGTCAGAGAAGCGGAGATGGAGTGGATTCCCTACGTTATCGTTGTGGGGCAAAGGGAACTTGAGTCTGGGGTTCTTTCAGTCAGAGACCGCGAAGCCCACGGCAAAGTGCAAAAACTGAAACTGAATGAGCTGATAACGAAAATCTCGGGTAAACTTAAGGGCAAGCCTTTCAAGCCTCTTCCTTTGCCGCTGAACCTTTCCAAAAGACCACAGTTCTACGGCTAAACAATTAGGAAGCCCTTTTTCCTTATTTGTTGGCTGCACGATTATTTTTGGTTCTGTGCCTCTTGAAGTAAAAGAGAATACCTATGCTGACAGTTGCCACTACGGCGGCACCTGCCGCAATTAGCGCTATCGGGAAAGTTGTTACAGTGAAGCTGGCTGTTTCTGAGACTCCAATGTTGCGTGCCTCGTCCCACGCGTAAACTTTCAACGTGTGCTCGCCGCCAGACAAACCAGAAAGCGTCACGTTCCCCGCAACAGTCACGTTGTCCTGTCCGTCTAGGCTGTACAAAACCTTGGAAGTTGGCTAGCTGGCTGCGAACTCTAACGGAACACTTGAATAGTCAAGGTTTCTTGGCTAAGCGCCGAACCATCATATTTGCCGCCTAATAGAAATACGATGCAAAAAACGATAGGGAGTTTACCCGTAATGACGCTTTCCACGATCAAATGCATGTGGAAAAATCATGTCGCAGAAAACCATGCGGCTCGGTACGTAAAAGGGAGGGGTCTTTTTCGAGCACGGTGCTCTCCATGTTTTTCATAAGGATTAGGAATATTTCTCAATTCTCTTTATATATTCCGATTTGTCTCATCGTGGGCATAAAAAATGGGCGGAAGTGAAATGTTCAATCCGGCAACGTTGGTGTTGATAGGTACAGGTTCTTCGTCGCTGTTTGTGGCGTTTGTTGAGTACGTGTATGCGCGTAGAAAGAGGATGCACGCTGAAGCATAGTGTCTGAGAGGTCAAGCAGGGTTTAGCTTTTTTTCTCCAGAACAGGTAAACCTTCGTTTGGGCCATTAAGCTTAATCGTTTTAGTGCTTTTGCCAGTCCTGTGGTGTCTAGCTTGTGGAGTTTCGTTGTGTTTGGGGTAAACGTTGTGCAGGGCAACTAAGCGTCTTCGTGTGCTTGCGTTGTGTTTGGATAGTTGTTCCAGCACTGTGGTGACTTTTTTTGTTTCCGATTTTGGAAATTGTGTGTTCGGTGTATTGTGTTCCAGCTAGTAGTGCGGTGTCGAAGCCGAGGTTGGTTAGGCTTTGGAGTGCTTTGGTTATGTGGGGGTTGGGTTTGCTTTCTGCGATGCGTTGCATGCCGGCTTTTTCGAAGAAGGGGTTGTATCGTGCCATGACTGCTACGGCTTCTACGCATGGTGTTCCTGCTTGGGGGAGGGTTTCGCGGATGAGTTTTGCGCCTAATCCTATGCTTCTGTATTTCGGGTGGATTACTACTCGGCTTATGGTGCTGATTTGTTGTTGGAGTTGTTGTAGGTTGCCTTTCCATGTTTTGCTGCGTCCGAAGCACATGGGTGTGGGGTAGCTGTAGACGATTGCGCCGATGGTTTGGTTTTTGTGTTTGAGGGTGAAGGTTTTTCGGGGTGGTGGGCAGCGTGCTGTGCGGTAGTGGAATTGGCTGAGTTGTTTGTAGTCTTGGAGTGTGCCTTGTTGTGTGTGGGTTTGGCGTGTTAGTGTGCAGGGGCGTGTTTTGGGGTGTGGGTGGTATTTTATGGTGATTGCTTGTCCGTATTGTTTGTGTATGTGGACGTTTGGTGCCAAATCTTTGAGGAGGTCGGTTTGTGTGGTTGCGGCGATTACGGCTTTTTTGTGGTTGCGTGCGAGTTTTTGGAGGTTGTGGGCGACGATTTTTGCGGTGTCGCGGTCGAGTGTGCTTGTGAATTCGTCGAGGAGCCAGAATTGGGCGGGTGTTTGTGTGAGTTGTGCGATGTGGTAGCGGTGTTTTTGTCCGTCGCTGAGTTGCTGGTAGTTGCGGAGGAAGAGGAATGCGTCGTTTAAGCCGACTTTGCTGAGGAGTTCAAGTGCTTGGGTGGTGTTTTCTCCGATTGTTTCGATGATTGGTGTTGTTGGGTTTGTTTTGAGGTCGTGTGTGTCGGTTGCGGCTGTGCCGAGGTCGGTTTTGATTGCTTTGAGGAGTGCGCTTTTTCCTGAGCCGCTGTCGCCTGTGATGAGGACGATGTCGGTTGGGCGGATTTTTATGGTTGTGTTGTCGTAGAGTGTGAATTTTCGGGTTTGGTCGGTGCCTAGTCCAAATGCTTCTGCGACTTGTTTTGTGCGGTTTGTGGTTGTTGCGGGTGCGGTTGTGTAGCTTATGTTGAAGGTGAATGTGTCGGTTTGTCGGTTGTAGGTGCGTTTGAGCTTGTGGATGTGGAGGTGTTCGTGTCTGCGTGTCATCGTGTGGTGCCTTTTTGCGGGTTGTATTTGTGGCGTTTGGCGATTATCCAGAGTTTTGGGTGTTGTTCGTTTTTTGCGGCGTAAACGGCTAGTGCTAATGCCCAAAGTTGGTCGTCGTGTGTTTTTGGTGGATGTGTGAAGGTGAGTTTTTCGGTTTTTGTGTATGCGTATTGTTGGTCGTTGATTTGTTGGCAGAGTTGTTTGTCGTATGGGATTGCTAGGCGGTTTTGTTGCATGGTGAGTTTGAGGTGGGTGAGGATTTCGGTTTTGGTGTCTTGGGTGAGTTTTGTGCCTTCTGCTGGTGTGCCTTCGGTTTGGAGGTTTTCGAGGATGGGTTCTCCGATTCCTGTTTGGTCTGCTAGGAGTTTTTGGAGTTTGAATTGGGTGTTTGCTCGTGTTGTGTGTGCTATGACTTGGGTGTAGGGTGTTTCGAGTGGGAACTCGTGTGTGTAGACGAGTTTGAGTGTTTCTGCTTCGCGTTGGACGATTGCGAGTGCAGAGTGGTCTTGAAGTTTTCCAAGGTCTAATCCAGCGAAGTATTCTGCTTTGGGGATTTGCTGTTCCAGTGTGGTGTATGGTTCGAGGTTTAGTTGTTGTGCGTGTTCGATGCATTGGCGGATGAGTTCTTGGGGGAAGTAGCTGGATGCTGCTTCAGTGAATTCCGCTAAGTATTCTCGTTTGTAGGCTTCTGCGGTCATGTTCTGCTGCATTTCTTGGAGAAAGGCTTGTGGAATCAGCGGGTTTTGTTCGGAGCGGATTTTGTGGGTGCTGTAGGCTGGGTTGAGGAAGGCTTTGTAGAAGAAGTGGTTTTTGTCCCATGGTGTGCTGAGGAAGATTGCGGTTCCGTTTGTGGTGCTGAGCATGGGGTAGATTATTTCTGTGATGATGGTTTCGGGGATGAAGCTGGCTTCGTCGCAGATGGCTAGGTTTGCCGTGTATCCTCTGAGTAAGTGTTCGCTGCATGGTAGGGCGATTATGTGTGAGCCTGTTGTGAGTTGTATTAGGGTTCTTGTTTTTCGTGTTATGCTTTTGCGGAGGAGTCTGTTTTGGTGTGTTAGGGTGAGGATTTTGTCGAACATTATCATGCTTTGGCGGAGTGATGGGCTGATGATTAGGGTGGTTGTTTGTGGGTGTGTGAATGCGTAGTGTATGGCTTTTGTGGCTATGGTTGTGGTTTTTCCTGTTTGTCTTCCCATGCAGGCGATTACGCGTTTTGATTTGTCGTTTAGGAGTTTTTGTTGGTAGCTGAAAGGTTTGAAGTTTAGGATTGTTTGGGCGAATAAAGAGGGGTTTTCTGTGAGTTGTTGCAGGGCTTCTGTGGTCATTTTTGTTTGAGCCTCTTTGCGAGGGTTTTGGCTTTTGTGTTGATTTCGCTGAGGAGTTTGGCTAGGTCTTGTTTGTCGTCTGGTTGGCTGTGGATTTTGAGGAGCATGCTGAGTGTGCGGACGTGGCTTGCTAGGGTTTGGTAGTAGAATGCGCGTTGGTTTGCGTTGTCTGGTTTTTCGGCTTCTTTTTGGAGCTTGTCGATTATTCGCCATTCGGTTTCTATAAGGTCTTTGGCGTTGCGGCTAGGCTGCTCTTTCTTGTCTATACCCCCCTTATTTAAAGGCTGAAACGCGGGTTCACTCATTGGCTCACTTCACCTCAGGTTTTTTGGGAAATTAGAATGCCTGTGATTGTGCCTGCTAAGCCCGTGATGGCGGCGAAGACTTCGCTGTTCCATGTACTTAGTAGCGCCAGATGCGCGATTTCCAGCGCGGTGAGGCTGAAGGTGAAGGCTATGGCGAATTTGACGCCGAGAACCAGACGGTCGCTGGGTTCCGCTTCAACTTGCGTCACGGTTTTGTCCGTGGTCCTCCGCGTCAACGCCCGCTTAATCCAGTCGGTCAATGGTCGCGCACCCTCCGCTGCCTCAGGCAACGCCCCAAACCCGGTTTGCCCTCGGTCATTTTCTCGTTCACCAAGAAGCTGTTCAGCAGGTGTTTCGCCTCCTCCGCTCCGACGTGGCGCTTGGCTACGGCAGCCGCACTGGTGATCCACGGCACAGGCACCGCCGTATAGTCAATGTCGTATAAGCCGTCGCTGTAGCGGAAGCAGTTCTGCGCCAGGATAATGTTCTTGCGCTTTTGGCCAAGGATGCCGACGTAGATGCCCCAGCTTTTGACGGGAACGTCTATGCCGCTGGCGCCGTTGCTTAGGCTCTTGCCGATGCTGGCGTCGCACCATTCTACGCTGACTAGGTCGCCAGCCGCTAAACCCTTAATCTGCTTGAGGATTTCCTTCAAGACACATCAACAAAAGGAACGGAGTGAGAATCGTGAATATAAAGACTCGCGAAATTTACCAATTGGTAAATTCACAAATTTACTAATTTACAGGAAAGAATTGCTTAAAAATAAGCCGCCTTCCAAAAAATGGTCGCATTATAGCCTAAATTTATTTTATCCAAAAATTTTCTCATAATGCTCTTTCAATGGCCATATTCTAGTTGCTATAAAGAATTTCGCGAAATCCTCAAGCTTCTTATAATTAATTACCGTAACTAACTTGTTTTTCGCTGGACTTTTTGTTCCTTTAGGAACAACACTGCTATACAGCCTTATTCGGAAATATGATTTAATCCATTTCGGTATGGTTTGTCTATCATCCTTGTTGAAAATTTTTCTGGATGTGCTATTTCCGGTAATCTGTGCAATACTTAAGTATGAATAAAAGTCCTTCTTATTTTCACATGGCTTAAACAAAATCGTGTATCTTGCTCCTTTTGCATAAAACCGTCTACCTTTTGGATATGAACTAACAGCAACTGATATCTCGGGTCTTACGTTATCTTCTCTTATGTCGATGACCCATTTTCCAGTAACAGGATCATGAACTTTGAATGTTTTTACAATTCCAGTTCTTGCATGACCAAAAACTGTCCATGTCATAAGTTGTTCGCTAATTCAATCAAGGTCTAAGACGCGCAAATCAAACTTTGACATCACTTTCATCCCGTTTATTAAGTATTGTTTTTGATTAAATAAGTTGTTGCCTGCTACATGTAAATTAAAGGAGGAACTAGACTTGTGTTTGGTATTACATCTGAGATTACAAATATTACTTATCAGCACAAAATAATTATAGATTGTTACACAAGGAAAGATATATGGCAAGAACCAAAGATTTCATCGAAGATGTCACATGTGCTATTTGTTTTGTTCTTTGAAGCGCTTCAGAACTTTTTTCGGCACCGGGTTATGATAATCTAAGCCAACACGCCTGCATAGCCCCTCAAAATCGGTGTCTGTCGTGACGATTCCAGCGGCTTTTTCCTGCAACGCCAGCGCAAGATACATGCAGTCAAACACGTCATGCCGCAACTCGTCAGCCAACCTGAACCCCTCCAAGATGGTTTCGCGCTTGAGACTCGGGTAAAGCGGCCGGTCATAAGCCTTAACAAAATGCTCTATTGCAGCGGCACACTCTTTTTCTGGAAGACCCCACCTGCGCGTCATAACCCAGTAAGCCCGAACAGGCAAGACATCCATAACCAACGGCACATAAGCACCCCTCAAGCCTTCCTCCACAACCGGCGAAACGTACTCGCAGCCAGGATGCCCCTTCACCAGGAAAATCGCCAACACGTTGACGTCAAAAACCCGTTTCTCCATGCCGCCCGCGTCACTCGCCAAACGTAGCCTCTCCCGAATCCAGAAAAGCCTCCTTGCCCCACCGCCGCTTCGACCTAACCCGTACAGGCTCAGAGATAACAGGCTTCAAAACCAAAGTGCCCTCTTCCTCAATCAACTCAAACTCCGCCCCAGCCTTCAAACCAAGCCGCTCCCGCTCATCCAACGGAATCAAGACTCTGCCCCGCTCATCCATCCTCGTCTTACCCACAACACCACACCCACAAAAACATAACAAATCTTACCCACATAAACCTTTCCCACCGTTTGCGCCTTTTTTCTTTCGGCTCCGCAGTTTGAGCAGAACACGGCGGCTTGCGCCATTAACCCGCGCGCTTCGATAGACACAGCTCAGGCATGAACGAAAAGCTGACTTAACACAAATTCAAATCAAATTTGCGTTAGTTTCCCGTCTTTTTGTCGTGTTTCTTCTTTTTTTGCTTGTTCTTTTTCGCTAACGAAGGCATACACGTGTCCCCCTGAACCCAGGCTTGTAATAGATGACTATACGCTAGTCGCCTATAAAACTAACGAGCCGCGCCAATGCGGGTGGTCACCGACACACCTACCGCACACGCACAAAACAGGACTAGAATCGACGTTCAGCAGGCCCGAAAGAGCTTAATACTTTCATTCTCGTCAGCGAAGACTCAGGTATCCCGATAATCTCGCGCAGACTATAGTAAGTCGATATGAACTGACGCCCCTTCTCCGTGGTCACATACTTACCCTTCTCATGAGAAAGCAAACCCAGCGAAGTAAGCTGGCTCAAATAATCATTAGCCTGCGCAAAATTCAACTTAACACGGCACATGATGCGCGTCTTGCCCCGAGGCGAAAGACAAGTCTGCATTATATCCGCCACAATCTCAAACTTCGAACGCCTCATTCCAACCGCCTCTCCTCTTCGCCGCGCAGTTAAAGGCACCACAAAGCGCTATTTAATACAGCATTTTTGAACACCAACGTTCAACTTTTTGAACAACACGCCAGAGCGAACGCTACAAACACGAAAAAATAGAAAAAAGGGGTGAAGCTACGCAAGCAGCAAGCTGAAACGGCTCACGGATGCGGCGCGGTCAGCAGTTTGCTGCCTTCAGCTTCGGTCCAGGCCTTCATCGTCACCGTGCGAATGTTACCCATGCTGCCCACGCACAGAAGAACAGCCATTAAATCCTCATCCTTAGGAATATCCACAACCATCACAAAATCGTACTTCCCAGCCGTGTAGAAAAGCTGCATTTTCCCGCCAGCCTTCTCAATCATGCCGCGGGTTTCCTTGATTCGTTTAGGCGCCTCACTGACCTTCTTGATGCCCTGCTCAGTCCAGTTCCCAAAAACAACAAAATCCGACAAAACATCACCGAAATAATACTCTGAAACCAAAATATAAGTGTTAAACCGCGGCAACCCGCCAGAATATTGCGAAAACGCAAGCTCCCAGGCGCAATCCGCAACCTCAAGCAAAACTACCATCGGTCTGGGGCACGATACCCTAAAAGCGGATTATTCTTCTTCGCTTTCTCCACTTCCGACAACATCCGCAAATACTCGCCCCTCTTCTCAGAAATAAGCCTCCTCACCGTATCCAACAGCTCCTGAGGATCAAAAGGCTTAGTTATGAAACCGTCAGCCTTCTCGTACAGCGCCTTCACCGCGTTCTCAACCGAAGGATCCCCCGTGATGATCACGTTAACCATTCGAGGCTGTATCCGCTTCAACTGATGAAGAAGCGCGGTGCCCTTCACGTCAGGCAAGTTAATATCCACAAGCGCCACGTCAAAAGGCAGCTTCTCACAAGTTTTTATGGCGTCCCTGCCGTTGTCAACCGCCTCAACCGAGTAGCTGTCATCCTCCAGAATCGAAGAAAGCATGCGTCTAACGTCCGCGTCGTCATCCACAATCAAGACACTCGCTATCAAAATCTACCCGCCTTTTTCACGTGCTACAACGGCAATATGGTACGGATTCAAATATGTCTTTTATGAATTTGAAATAAGTTAATCAAATCACGCAGTTAAGTCTTCAAGTATCGCCAGCGTGCCATCCCTTACAGCTTGCCGCTTCACCGCCTCCACATCCACATTGGAGAACGCCAAAACCGCCTTCACGTCGTCCTCGTCCTTCACCGCCCGCTCACGCGGTATGGTGGCTTTAATCATCCGCAGCTTCGCCAGCACCAACCCTTCAGGCGACTGAAAAAACGTGCTTAGACCCGCCAGCGTTCCCGCCCGCTTCTCAAGCGCCTCCGCAAAGATAACGTCAACCGTGTACGGCGAAGTCTTGCACCTGAACAACGCGATGTTGTAGCCTGACTCCAACGCAACATCAATCTTGTGCCCCTCAACCTCCAACCCCGCCCGCTCCAAAGCCGCCGCGACCTCCGCTTTCACATCAGCTTCGCCGGCAACCGCAACCATCACGTCAACGTCGGTCGTGGTCCGCGGCACACCGTAAAAACTCGCCGCCAACGCGCCCGTAAACGCGTAATCCAAACCTGAACCAGCAAAGCCTTCAACCAGCCGCCTGACAAAACCTTGAAACGCGTTCAACCAGCAGTCACCGCCCACGACCGCGCTTGCGCCACTCCAGCCTTTCCCGCAGCCGAGCCAAAAGCTCCTCCTCGCTGATGTCTGGATGTTGAGCTCTGATGCCGTCTGCGCAGACGCACACGCAAAAGTCACTCATGTCCATGGCTACAGCCACCTTCTCCTCGGGTTTCAAACGTCCAAGCCGCTCCGACTCGCTATCCATCCGCGCACCATCCAGCAGGAGATATTGTTCGCCGCCTTAATAAAATTCTTCAGTAAGCCCGTGCTGGGTCGAACATGGGAACGTTTTTATGATTAAGCTCCAGTAATGGGTTAGGCTTCAAAACAGAAGTGTGGTGAAAACAGAATGAGCGAAACCGAAAAGAAAGTGCAGGAAGCGCTTGCGGAGATTAGACCGCAGATTCAAGCTGACGGCGGAGACATCGAACTCGTAGCCGTTGAGAACGACACGGTGAAGGTCCGTTTGCGGGGAGCATGCGTAGGTTGTCCCATGTCCGCGCTGACGCTGAAGCAGGGCGTTGAACGCCTCATAAAGGCGAAGGTGCCGGAAATCCAAAGCGTTGAATCGGTCTAGCAGCTCTTCTTTTCTTATTTTTCTTCGCATTCTGGTTCTATGTGAACCGTAACCACCGAGTCGGCAAAGTACTCAGCTATCTCCTTCTCAACATGCGACGCGATCTCATGCGCTTCCGTTAACGGAACACGTCCCGTGAAGCAGCAATCTATGTTTATGTACCGTTTTCCCTCAGCCGCATAAGTCACTGTTCTCTTCAGGCGCAGGCTGGTTTTAGCCTTCTTCGCTAAGTCCTTGATTAGCTTTTTTAGTTCATCCTCGTCTATCTCAGCCGCGCGTTTTTCAACGCTGTATGGCTCCACGTGCACGGTCACGTTTTCAAGCTGCTTTATCTCCGAGTGCATCCTGTTCTCGATTTTCTCAGCGATTTCATGTGCTTCTTCCACTGACAGCTTCGAATCCACGTACGCGTGCAACGTAATGTAAAGTTTGCCGCTTGCATAAACCGTCACGATGTCATGCACTTCTTTTACGCCTTTCACCGTTGCCAGCTTCTCAACAAGCTGCTCCACTTTGGTTTCTTCTTCCGCGGGTTCTATGTGGATTGTAGCTTCAACGTTCCCGAAGGTTTTTGTCAGGTTCTCCTCGATGTCCGAGGCTAAAGCGTGCGCTTCTTCCAAGCTCATCAAGCTTGAAACCTGCACCGTGCAGTCAGCGAATATTTTTGAGCCTACCTTTCGCAGCTTCAGGGTTTTGCAGGCAAGAATCCCGTCATAGGCAAGTATTGCTTTTCTGGTTTTTTGAACAAGCTCTTTCGATGCAGTGTCGCTGAGCTCCATTATGCTAGCCCGCGTCAGCTTGATGCTTAGGAAGGCGAGCATGAACCCCAGGAATATGGACGCGACTGCGTCTCCATAGTAAAAGCCTAAGGTTGCTAATCCGAATCCTAAAAGAGCTATGACTGTTGAGCCGAGGTCTGAGATGGCGTCGTAGAATCCCGCTTTGATCGACGTGCTCTGGCTGTGCCCAGCACCCTTGAATATGGTGACCCTGAAAACGTCTATGCACAGTGTGTAGCCGATGGCGAAGAAACCCGCCAGCTGCAACCCTTCATTGACATTAACGCCCCCGATAAGCCTGACTGCCGCTTCGTAGAATATCAAGATGGCAACGCCGACGAGGATAATTCCGCCTATCAACCCGCCTATGGCTTCAAATTTTTCATGCCCGTACATGTGCTCCTCGTCTGGCGGCTTAAGCGAAGCTCGGGTCGCCACAAACAGCATAACTGTGGAGAAAACGTCAAGCAACGCGTGCAAACCGTCGCTGAGAATAGCTAAGCTGTCAACAATCAAGCCCAAGACGACTTCCACAAGCACCACGCTCGCTATTGCAACAGCAGAAAACTTCAGAACCCTGAGCTTGTGGGCGCCCTCTGGATGGTTTGACATCAGCAATCAGGCTATAGCTCGGAGCAAGGGCGATTTAAGAATTGCGGGCAGCAAACTCCCATTCACCTTGGCAAAAACGCCTTCTTAACTGTCAATTATAAAATGCTGGATTACCCTTTGCTTTTGGATGAAATAGTTATTGCATCAAGTTATTCCAAGAGTGAAGCTGAAGCCTTCTGTTTTGAACTTCAGCGTTCTACAAACAGGTCTTCAGGTGTTTAGCGGTGTTGCTTTTTTCCACATTGATTCAAAATGCTTTTGGACTATCAGTATAAGATTTGGGTTGTTTGACCATAAAGATGGAGACTCCGCAAAGTTTAATCCTGAGACGCAGGCCAAGATCACTTCTTTCTCATCAAATATCGCGAATTGGATTCTAGGCCCCATGAGAGTCTTAATCATATAGCCTGGCATCTTTATAAATTTCTGAACTTTTTTCAACGATTTTATGTCGTCAGAATCGTCTGTGATCACTCGGTACCTTATGCCTTTTCTCAAGTTTTTTTTGATATCTTCTGAAAGAAGAAAAACACTTTGCAAATGCGCTTTATTTTCAATACTAATATCTATCGTCTCTTCAACGTTTTCCACTATCTTCTTCAGCTTCAGAACAAATGCTTCTCTTCCAGGGATATATGCAAACTGGCTTGCATCTTTATCTGCGGCTGTTTTCACGTTGCTCTGCGTGAAATTATTGAGTATTGTACACATCTTTTTTTTAATTTCTGAAACTTCTTTTTCTTTGCGTCTGACTAAAATAAGTAGGCCTTCCTCAAATGGTATGGCTTTAAACTGGGTTGGTGAGGCTATTATACGTTCAATCAAACTCTTCTTTTGCAGTTCAGCAAGTAGCCGATAGACCTCTTGCCTTGCTATGTTTGATTGATTCGCAATTTCTTTTGCTGTTGACTTTTCCAACATTGCAAGTGCGAGGTATACCTTCGCCTGCCCTGTAGTAAGCCCTAAATCAGTTAGTGCTCGGATACTTTCCTCTTGAATCCTAAAACACCTCGTAGCTACCAGCTTAGATTGTCATAGGGTAATGTTATGACAAGTACTTAAGAATTTGTTACAACAAAGCAAGCTCGAATATAAACCTTAAATGGTGAAAAAAATGAAAGGAATTACAATATTGAAAGGAGATAATGGCTTAAAAATTGCTTTTGTAGTCTTGGCTTTTCTGTTGATTTCTTCTGTTGCTATGGCGCTTTCTGTTTCTCCAGGTAATGCGGTGATTGCTCCTGCTGATTGGAACGAGGAATACGGTGATTTGTCACAATACGAGTGGACGCAACTCGGTGCCAATGGTGGTTGGCAGCTTCATTCTGAAGGGCCTGCCCCGAACAAACCTAATGTACTTTGGACTACACCTTTAGCAAGCGGTAGTGCTGGATTTTTCTGTGCTACACCAGTGGCTTTTAACGACATGGTCTTTGCAATTCGTGGAAGCAGAGTTTATGCATTTGACCCCTTTACAGGCGAAGAAATTTACCACTCTGATGTCTATCCTTCAGCGCAAGCAGCTCCAACAAAGATTGACGATACCTACATGTTCGTTGATCACGATTCTGGTCTTGGCGGTCTTGGCAACACTCGTAATATGGGTGAAATTCTGAACGGTACTGTGTCGGTTCTGAAGATCTCTGACGGCTCATTTGTGGCAAACGTTACCATAGAGGGTATTGGCTTCCAGCCTGGTGCGGGAGGCTACTTCCCAGGACGGTTCGACGATACCACTAAAGTAAAGTTGATCAGAGGTTACAACCCTCAGAACGATGAATGCTCGTATTACGGCGTTGATCTTTCTGACCCTCAGCATCCAGTTGTTGCTTGGAAGACTATTCTTGATGAGTCTGGAGAGGAGCTTGCTGCTGCTAATGGCATGGCTTGGGTTGGCACTGTAAACGGTGCCATATTGGCTTTCAATGATACAAATGGTGACATCCTCTACCGGACGGGCAAGATTGGTTTTGCTCAGTACACTGCAACGTACGTTGATGGCAAGTTGATTCAGACCGCTGCTAGTACGCGTGTTACATGTTACAATGCTTCGACTGGCGAGATCCTGTGGGATAAGGAGCAGGGCGGCAGAGCTTTCTTTGCCTTTGCTGGTGCTACGGCTTATGGACGTTTCTATCAGCACAACATCGCGGTTGATCCATCAGGATTCGTCGCATGTTGGGATGTTGAAACGGGTGATATGCTGTGGAGGCAGCCTGCGCTTTATAACATTGGATACATTACTCCCGCAGTGGCTGATGGCAAACTCTATTTGATGCGGTATGTTGGAACTGCTGCTGGCCTAGAGGCTGAAGTAAACGCTTTCGCTTGTTTCGATGCTTTCACGGGTGATCTACTATGGGAGGTTGAGGGTCTCTCGATTACTCATCCTTGCATTGCCTACGGAAATCTCTACGGGCTAGTCGGTAGTAGTCTCGTATGTTATAGCGATAGTGACCCTGCGGACTGGTCTATGTGGCATGGAGGTCCAGGCGTTTCTGGCGTGGCTGCATCTACGGGTCCGACTTTGAACGATGGTCCTACGTGGACGTTCAAGACTGACGGTCCTATTCTTGGCTCTGCTGTTGTGTCTGATGGCAAGGTTGTCTTCGGCAGTCAGGACATGAACATCTACTGCTTAGACGCTTATACTGGCATGGAGAATTGGCGGTTCCCGCTTGAGACCCGTGTGTACTCTACACCTGCTATTGTTGGCGATCGAGTGTATACTGGTGCGGACGATGGTAACGTGTACTGTTTGAACGCTGAAACTGGCGAGCAGGTTTGGAAGAAATTCTTGACTTCTGAGACCGTATTTGTGTTTGCGATGACATGGCAGCCTCGTTCTTCGCCTATCGTTGTTGGCAATCACCTCTTTGTTGGTACTGTTGACGGCAAAGTTTACTCCTTAAGAACTTCTGATGGCACTGTTGATTGGAGTTATCAGACTGGAAGCGCTATCGGCGGTTCACCGGCCTACTCTGACGGCGTGGTTTTCATCAGCTCTACGAATCACTACTTGTTTGCTTTAAACGCGAACGATGGTTCTCTGAAGTGGAAGACGTCGTCAAACGCGACTGCTACTAGGGCTTACACGGATTACTTCCCGATGAGCACACCTACTATCGCTGATGGCATGGTGTTCTGGGGTGCTGGTCCTGTGTATGGTCGGCCACTTCCTGTCTTCTGTCTAAATGAGACTGACGGCAGCGTGATCTGGACGACGGACCTGAGCGGCAACACTCCATTGCATGCAACGCCTGTTTACGTGCCAGGTTTCAGCTACAGGTATAACTCTTCATACACTTATCGTCTTGATGCTTTGATTATTCCGGAGTTCATGGGTGTTTCAGTGTGGAACGCTTCTGACGGTTCTAAGATATGGAATCAATGGCTTGGCCATGAAGTGTACTCTTCGGTGGCTTATGCTGACGATATTCGCACGCCGAGGTTCTATGTCGGCTCTAACACGTACAGTATTACCTGCTTTAACGCGACCGCTGCTTTTCTAGGTGAGGCAAACGCTGTGATGGGTCTGTATACAACACAATCTCACATTCAGAGTTCTCCAGCTATTTGGGATGGCAAAGTTTACATTGGCAGTGCTGACGGCATCATGTACATGTTTGATGAGCATGATTATGTTGACTTCTCGATATCTGCTGTTACGAACAAGGTGGGAGAGATGTGGAACAACGAAACTTTGACTATTGCGGGTCGGCTTCAGCCTGCTGTGACGGATGATCTGTACGGGTCTTTTGCTACTAACGGGTTGCCTAATGCTACAGTGAGGCTTTCTTTGACGAAACCTGACGGCAGTGATGTTTCTGAGGAGACAACGACTGACGATAAGGGCTACTTCAGCTTCAGTTATAGTCCAACTGATATTGGCGATTGGGGCTGGGTAGTGTACTTTGATGGCGGTGAACATCCGTGGACCACATACAACCAGGCTTATGGCGAGTGGACTCCTATCACGGTGTCTTCGCCTACTGCGAGTGGCGGAACTGAGCCTCCACCAAGTGGCGGCGGCGTTCCGATGGAGTACGTTTACGTTGCTGTTGCGGTCATAGTCATTGTCTTAGTTGCAATCGGCGCCTACATCCTGCTTAAACGCGGCAAGTGAGAGAAAACAAGATACAAAACAATCTTCCC
The DNA here is from genome assembly GCA_964544495.1 of uncultured Candidatus Bathyarchaeia archaeon. Taxonomy (GTDB): domain Archaea; phylum Thermoproteota; class Bathyarchaeia; order Bathyarchaeales; family Bathycorpusculaceae; genus SG8-32-3. The sequence goes on along the minus strand of CAZJBY010000027.1, from coordinate 913 downwards.
CCACTTTTTTGGGGTCCTTAAAAAAACAAAACAACGGTGAAAAAGAGCTGAGAGGGTTCATGTGAGAAGCCAACTTCGCAATTGCTTGTGTTATCCATTTCTTCTAAATACACAGTTTGCATGAACCTCAGCAAACCATTCCACACTCACAAAATTTCTCCAAAAATTTTAAAGGCTTTTCCCCAGTTCAGTACCCGTTTACGGAAGTTTAAAATCTTAATCGATAGGCATTTAGGTTTGAAAACAATAGTAGAGAGAAGTTGATGCATGATGGCTTTGGTAAAGATTCGCGAAGTCCTTGACGGCTGCCACGAAAACGAGAAAGTAGCCATCAGAGGCTGGGTTTACCGTAAAAGAGAAGGAAAAACACTGATCTTCCTTTTAGTGCGAGACTCAACGGGCGTCATCCAGTGCACCGTAAAAAAAGACAGCCCCGCCTGGAACGAAGCAGAACACTTAACGATAGAATCTTCCCTGACGCTGGAAGGCACAGCCCGACCTGACAAGCGAGCGCCAAGCGGCTACGAAATCGCCGCCGAAAACATCTCCATAATCGGTTTGGCCGACCTTTTCCCGATAACCAAAGACCAGAGCGAACAGTTCATCCGTGACGTACGCCACCTGTGGCTGCGCAGCCGCCGAATGAATCTGGTGATGAAAATCCGCGCTGACGTGTTGGAGTTCACCCGCGACTTCTTTAAGAGCCAAGAGTTCACAGAGGTTTCTCCTCCCATGTTCATCTCAGCCGCTGTCGAAGGCGGCTCAACCCTTTTCGGCGTGAAGTACTTCGACCAGAACCTCTACTTGACGCAGAGCAGCCAGCTTTACCTCGAAATTCTGATCTACTCCTTGGAAAAGGTCTACTGCATCGCGCCGTCGTTTCGCGCTGAAAAAAGCAGGACAATCAGGCATC
>CAZJBY010000026.1:16633-29408 GCA_964544495.1 uncultured Candidatus Bathyarchaeia archaeon | reverse complement strand
ATTGTGGAGTGAACTGTGCTTAGGGGTGCGGGATTCAAAGTTTCGTGTCCCATGAGGGACTCCACTTAAAAATATTGTCAAGTAGCCAGAGGCGCAAGAAGATAAAGTGGGGTTGTACGTAGTAAGCTCTTTTGATGCTAGTTGATTGGATCTTCGAAATTGTACCATTTTATAATTTCCGCTATTGCCTTGTTCGAGTAGCCTGTCTCCTTTAAAACCGCTTTTAAATCGTCTACTGTCTCAATCTCCACTCGGTACACCTGATAATACTAACTTTGAATCTGTATTTATATCTTCAGTCCGAAATCGGAATATGTCATAGACTTTACCTAAACGGCTTCAGAATCGGAATTTGACAGAATCCTCATGCAGATACGCCTATATTGCTCGCCGAAGATGTGTTCACTTGAAGCGAGGCAGATACGCCAAATGATATGTCAGAAGCAAGTTGTCGAAGCTTTAATGAAGCCTGAAGCGTATGGAGAAGACCCGGGCAACATCGAACTGGTCCAGACCCACATATCCTTCGTCTTTCTAACAAGTAACTTTGCCTACAAGGTAAAAAAGGCGGTAAACCTCGGATTCTTGGACTTCACCACTCTTGAAAAGAGGCGTTTCTTCTGCGAAAAAGAGCTGAAACTCAACAGGCGGCTCTGCAGAGACATGTATCTTGAGGTAGTTCCCATAAACAAAGCCGGCGACGTCAAGATAAAGGGCGCTGGGGAAACGGTGGAGTACGCCGTGAAAATGAGGAGAATCCCTCAAGAGAAAATGATGAGCAAGCTTCTCGAAGAGAACAAGGTGGACGACGGGCTTGTGGACAGAATAGCGCAAATAATTGCGGAGTTCCATGTAAAAGCCGAAACCAACAGCAGAATAAGCGAGTTCGGTTCTCTATCAACAATAGAAACAAATTGGAAAGAAAACTACGACCAGACCGAGGAGTTCATAGGCAAAACAATATCCAGCGAAGAATTCGAATTAATCCGCAACAGAATCAACAATTTCATTACGCAAAACGCGCCAGTTTTTGAGAAAAGAGTCAGAGAAGGCAGAGTCAGAGATTGCCACGGCGACATCCATTCGGGCAACATTTTCGTAACAAACGGAATCTACATTTTCGACGCGATAGAATTCAACGATAGATTCAGGTATTCGGACGTTGCCTCTGACGCAGCGTTCTTAGCCATGGATTTGGACCACAAAGAACAAGCTGACATGTCTGATTTTTTTGTTAAAAAATACGTGGAGTATTCTGGAGACCAAGAGTTAACGAAGCTTCTTCCCTTCTACAAGTGCTACCGAGCCTATGTGCGCGGAAAAGTCACTAGTTTCAAACTCAAAGACTCCAACATAAGCAACAAGGACAAGAGCGCAGCAACTGAAGAAGCAAAAACGTACTTCAAACTAGCCTCGGACTACGCGAAAACGCTCTAACTATATCTGTTTAAGCCTGAATTGGTCAGCAACATAAGCAGGAACAGCCATTGTTCCCATCACGATTGGCTTCTGATGGCAGTCACTGCCTCCAGTCATCAGTAATCCACGTTCTTTTGCAAACTTTACGTAATGAGCAGTGGTTTGAGCAGTGTTTCTGGAATGCCAGCACTCCACGCCGTCAATGAAATCCAACATCGATTCTTCTATTATCGCGGTCTGTTCGGGCAGGGATCTTGTCAGCGCCACAAGTGAAGTACCATGCGGGTCATTGGGGTGAGCTATGACTATTTTTCCGTCCGCGTTGTGCACCAGCTTAGCCGCGTCTTCGAGATAAAGAGGATACTTGGGAACATTACAGCGAACAAGGTACTTGTCGAAAGCCTCCTGCCTATTTTGCACGATCCCCTTCTTCACCAGATAATCCGCGATGTGAGGACGCCCCAGCACGCCGTCAACGGAAGCCTCAATCTCCTCAAAATCGCGCTTCGTCAGCTTTTCAATTCCTTCCTTCTCAAATTCCACGTTAATGTTGTGCAGGATTTTGGCGGCTCTTTCCTCTCTGTACTCCGCCATCTGCTGAAGCTTCTCCACTAAAGTCTTGTTCCCCGAGTCGAACTGATAACCCAGAAAGTCCAGCGACACCGGCTTACCCTGATGATACCGGGGGTGCGAGAAGGTCACGTTCAACTCGACACCAGAAACGTAGCGGACTCCAGCCTTCCCAGTCAAATCTGTGGCTACTTCTTGGCAGCCAATCGAATCGTGATCTGTTATTGACATGAACCCTATGTTTCTCAGCTTGGCTTCCTTAACGATTTCTTCGACGGTGAAAGCGCCGTCAGAACTTTGCGAGTGAATGTGCAAATCTATTATCATGGCGCTGCCCGGTTACCGTTTTTCCATCCCGATGATGTACCAGTCCTCGGGAGAATCATGGCACGTGTCAACCGTCAAATCCACTACCTTAAGCTTTGGATTCCGTTTCTTCAAGTCGTCCAAGTCAACAGGTTCAAACTTGCGCTTGTTGGCAAGATAAGCCTCCACGGTCAAAGCGTTCGACACATACTCTTCCTTGGTTCGCTTTTTGATACGCTCCACCGAAACTTCTTGAGGACAGCTTGTCTCAAGTATAACAAAAGTCAAATCGTGCTTTGCCGCAATCTCAGCCGCACGCCTCCGCAGCTCCTGAGTTACAAAAGTAGCATCCAAGATAACGCCTTTGCCCTTCCCAGCAAGTTCTTCTGCCCGCCTGAACATTTCATCATAAACAGACAACCGTTTGCCCATGTTCCCCGCGACTTTCGGGTCAAACACATCTTCGTTCTTGAGAACCTCCAATCGGATCATGTCGCTTCGAAGGATAGGATAACCTTTGATCTTGTACACTTCCTCGGAAGTCTCTGTTTTCCAAGTTGCAGGAAGCCCACAGGTAATCAGCAGAGTCTCGGGTCCTAACTCAGTTTCAATGAACTTGGCAAAAGGGTCCCTCAATCTCGCACCTCTAACCGTAAAGTTCAGGTGAAACATAATTAAACCTTTTTGGCAAGAAAAACAGCGTTTGTCAGTGGATGACAAGGTCTTATTACAGGCTTAAAGCAAAGCTAAATAGTCAGTTGTTATCTTTCCTAAAAAGAAGGTTAACGCATATGGAAGAATTTCAAGTTAAAGACAAGTCTCTCGCGCCGCAGGGCCATTTGCAAATCGAGTGGGCTTCAGCTCACATGCCCGTGCTGAACCATGTTAAAAGCAGATTCAGCAAAGAACAACCATTGAAAGGCTTAACGTTAGGCGCATGCCTGCACGTAACAAAGGAAACAGCTGTTCTTGTAGAGACGCTGGTGGCGGGCGGTGCCAAAGTCGCGCTGTGCGGTTCTAACCCGCTCTCCACGCAGGATGATGTGGCAGCTGCGCTGGCAGAGAAAGGCGTTCACGTCTTCGCGTGGCGGGGACAAACCACGGAAGAGTACTATTCATGCATAGAGAAAGTGCTGGATTACAAGCCGCAGATAACGCTTGACGACGGCGCAGACCTCGTCGGCACCCTGCACAGCAAAATAAAAGAGGGGTTGCAACACGTTAAAGGCGGAACCGAAGAAACCACCACGGGCGTAGTTAGGCTGAGAGCAATGGAAAAAGACGGAAGCCTCAAATATCCCATAGTAGCCGTCAACGACGCATACACAAAGTACCTTTTTGACAACCGCTACGGCACAGGCCAAAGCACCATAGACGGGATACTGCGAGCCACAAGCGTGCTCTTGGCAGGAAAGAATTTCGTGGTCTGCGGGTACGGATGGTGCAGCAGAGGCATAGCCATGCGTGCACGGGGTTTAGGCGCAAATGTCATAGTAACAGAAGTCATACCCACGAAAGCGTTGGAAGCAGCCATGGACGGGTTACGCGTAATGACCATAGCTGAAGCCGCGGAGATAGGCGACATATTCGTGACCGCCACGGGCGACATCAACGTCATACGCGGAGAGCACATGGAGAAGATGAAGAACGGCGCCATAATCGCCAACAGCGGACACTTCAACGTGGAAATCAGCCTGAAAGACCTGGAAGCTCTGTCCGTGGCAACAAGAACCATGCGTCCTAACATGGTGGAGTACAAGCTGAAAGACTGCAGAAAACTCTATCTTCTCGCTGAAGGAAGACTTGTGAACTTATCAGCCGCCGAAGGCCACCCGTCTGAAGTGATGGACATGTCCTTCGCAAACCAAGCATTATGCGCAGAGTACATGGCTAAATCTGCGAAAATGCCGCCGAAAGTTTACGCCGTTCCCAAAGACATAGATGAAACCGTTGCCGAACTGAAGCTGAAGTCCATGGGTATAAAAATTGATGAGCTGACACCAGAGCAGAAAAAGTATCTATCAACATGGGAAATGGGAACTACCTAGCAAAGAGTATATCGGCAGATATGGTAAACTTTAAATGGTTTAAGATAATAACATGGCTAATAAGAATGGTGAATTACAAATGAGTAAAGACCAAGCAATAGGTGGAGCAATATTCATCATATGTATAATCGTCGCCATAGTTTACCTAGTCGCACTCTTTGGTTACGAACAATTAATCAAACCATGGCTGAACATAGGCTCCGCAGACGCTGTTCGCTATTGGCTCGTTGCTGTACCAGTACTTGTAGCCTTCGTCGCCATACTCTTTATAGGAGCATGGATTGGCTGGACAATGGCTACTACGCCACCGCCTAAACCCATCGAAGAAATCACTACTGAAATGGAAGAAATGAAAACAGAAGAAGCAAATATGCCAGAAGCAGAGCCAGAGAAAAAGAAGAAAAGCTGAAAGCGGCAGGCGTTCTACAACCTTAACACCTGAAAAATCCCAATTCTAAAGTTTTTTTAATTTTAGGTAAATCAAGCCGTCTATTTTGAAGCGTAAATAAATGAGTTAAAGCCCTAAAGCTTTGAAAACGAAGTACAATCCAACATTGACTATGGCGGAGATAATAAGCACGGTGAAAATAGTTTTTGGAGAGATCGAAGCGAAAAAACTTTCTTCACCTTTAGGTTGCACGTCGTATTCTTTGATTTCATGCGTGACCGCGCCGATTCGAACCACAGCAGTGAATTTTTTTGTATCAACCTCAATGGTGTAAACTTCCCCTTCCAAAGAAACGCGCTTGGGCTTCAAGCCGCTCTTGTGGCCTAACCTCTTCAGAAAGGATGTAGTCATAGTTGTAACTACTTCAGCGTTCAATTTCTTTGACTCAGGAGCCGCAGAAGTAACAACTCCTGGAACGGTCTGTTGGGAAATAGACGACAAACGTGTCATCTCCTAGCTACGCTTAGAAAACTGATTGACGCGTTATAAGGAGGAGTGTGTATCACGAAGAACCGACCCTTACTCCTTCATTTTCTTGAGCATACACGTAACTATGTCTTTGCACATCATACACTCGTCTGGAATCTGCTCTTTTGATGATTTTTCACTCAGATAGCCAAGGTGGTGAAGGCATTCAGATGGAGCTTCGGCTGCAGGGGCTTCAACTGGCTTTTCCATGCGCGAGGTCTCTTCAATTTCAGGTTCAGTTTCTTCTGGTTCAAAGGTTTCTTCTTGCGCAAAGGGTTCTGGCTCAGGGGCAACGGTTGGCTCTTCTTCCAGAACTATTTCGGTTAAGCAGTACGGGCACGCGTCGTAGGGTTCCTCTGTATCTTGTTGCAGATTCAAAGCCTTAAGAGGCTTAGTGAAAACTCTACCACAAGAGACATTCTGGCAAGTATATGTGCTACTTTTTTTGGTTTTCTCTTCAAGTTGAGCTATAGATAGCCCTCCTGTAGAAGTAGTAATAACTACCAGTTTATAGTGTTAATGAATTCAAAATAAGTATCAGAACTATTCAGTTTCGCATTGATGTTCGGGAGAAGCAAGTTTTTTGAAGTCTTCAACACCCTCGGCGTAACCTGAAGCTAGCAAAACATCCCCTAGCTGAATTTGGATATCAGGTTTGGGACGCAAGCTTCTTTCACCGCGTTTTATAGCCAGAATCCACATGCCCGTTTCTTCAGGCACCCGCGCTTCTTTCAAGGTTTTGTTAATAAGCGTAGAACCTTCCGTCACGCATGCTTGGGCAACGGTTTCTTCCGCTTCCCTTATGGCAAGTTTCAACACTGGATGCGGTTCAATACCTCTCAACACAACCTCAGCCATTTCAGACGCAGCGTCCGCGATTCTTTCAGTTGCCACACCCAAACGGATAAGCCCTAAAAAGCCAGAAGCCTCTGACTTCTTAAAATCGCTTGTTAAAGCCAGAAGCTCAAAATCTGTATGCAGTTTGTCCACATACTCTTCTAGACGCTCCACTTCATTAGCAATTTCTTTGCTGTTCAACATGAGCGAGGAGTATGCTAAATCAATCATAAGCTCAGAGGTGTTCTTAAGCTCAACAAACCGCGCCACGATTTCCTCGAAAACTTCGCGTTTGTGCTCCACCATGGTTAATCCTCCAGTTTAGTGAGCCTTCCTTCGGCTAAATCCTTAAACTCCTTAATGCCCACAGGCGCACCGCGTGTAATCAGTATGTCCCCCAGAAAAACCCTTTCAGAATCTTCAGGGTCCAAAATCCAGTCCCTATTTCTGCGGATGGCGATTATGTCAACACCCATTCTTGCAGCCAAATCAAGGTCGCCTATCTGTTTCCCTACTATGATGGAGCCTTCTTTGACAGTTGCCTTCATGAGCCGCTCTTCAACTTTTTCGAAAATCTCACCAATTATTGGATGTATGCCAATGTTGCGCGTTACTATAGCTGCTATGTCAGCGGCGGCATCTGAAATTTTATCCGCTGCAGAGGCTACCGTGGAAACACCGATTAGTGTCTCCGCGTCTTCGGCGTCTCTAGCTGCGATCATGATTTCCATGTCCAGAAGATACGCGAGGGTGTCGATGCGGCTTTCAAGTTCTATAACGTCTTCGGCGAGTTCTTTGTCGTTGAATAAAGCGGCTGAATAAGCTAAGTCAATCATGAGTTCGGAGAGGTTCTTCATCTCCACGAGAAGGTCGCTGACTGGGATAGGTTTGTATTCTATCTTTTCAAATTGTGGCATGCTTTTTAGAGGCACTCCGCAGGTAGATATTGGTCATGAAATATTTTAATCATACTCTTTTTTGAGGTCATATTATCAACAGCAAAGCCGCAAACAAGGCGAGGGAGGTTACGCTGTCAGCCAAGGAGCTTTCGACGGGGATAACGAAGTTGTCAGGGTCTAAGCCTCGTTTGAAGGTTAAGATTGAAATCGAATAGGTCAAAATGACTATGGCGGCAACAGCGAGTATGTTGGCGATTAGCACAATTGAAAAAAGGCTGGAAACAGAGGAAAAGGAAAACAAGCTGTGTATTGACAGAGACAAAACTGCCAAGATAACAAACATTATAATTGAAGCGCCCCAGGCACTGAAGATGCTCTTTGCATGGTTCCGCATCGAAGAGAAAGAAGGAGCGAGCAAACCCAAAGCAAGTTTTGTGGTGGCGGTGGAACCAACAACAGAGCCAACATTACCTATCATGCCGATTAAAGCGGTGTAGATGGTGTAAATTTCTACGCGCTCCGATATGAACTTGCTTATTCCAAGAAGAACTGTCCCCGTTATGTTAACCAGCAAAGAGACACATAGCATGGTAACCATGGACTCCTTGAGGGTTTTGATAAACTCGGCTTCGTGTAGATTTTTAGATAAGATGTAAAAAACAAAGAACACAGGAACCAAACAAGCTAAACCGATAAACCACTGGCCCACAACGCCGAAGAAAAACACGTTGATCACCGCGATATAGCAGAATGTAATAAAAACGTCGGCGACAGTTGACATTACGGGATATACAACTACGTCAGGGTCTAAACCTCTTTCAAAGGAAATGAAAGAGACTTTTATAGTTAAGAAGGAAAGCAGCAGACCCAAAGACATGGTTGCTACAACAACGGCTAAGATAGCAGGGAAATCAGCCAAGGTTATCCCCCAAAACAGAGTACTAAAAACCAGAGATATGGCACAAATGGTGACGCTGGTGACCAAAGTTAAAACAAGTAGCGCTTCAAGCAGTTTGTAAAAGCTTTTTGTGTTTCCAAAAAATCGGGGATGAATGGTACCGAGGTGCAGTCCCGTGCTTAGGCGTCCGCTTAGCAAACCGCTGCCAACTCCTTTCGCGCTGGTAACAATAGGGTAAAGGGTTATGACCCAAGGCGAAAGGTTAAAAATGCCGAGTTGAGAAGCAATCATAAGCCCAGCAAACAGCCCGCCTAAACCAAAAGAAAAGGTCAAAGATGTTTCTTTGAACATTGCCCAGAAGCTTTTTGACATGCCTACATGGGACATGACCTATCGCCACCTCCAAGTTTTCAATGAACATGGAAAAGAACAAGTGAACATGCTGGAAAAATCAGGAAAAAAAATTTTTTTGCGACTAAACGATTTCGAAGAAAAATTTGGCTTATTGTATAGAGCGGGAGCTAGAAGAGCGGCGAATTGACGGTTGGAAGGGTGGACTACTTTCATTTTGTTCCCCTTGCAGCTGTTGTTCGTTTTCAGCCATCCACAGGCACCTCTCTAATATGACGTGCGCTTGTGGGCTGCCAAATACCACTTCAACTTGCACTCCTGACTTTTTATTGAGAAGATGTATATCGCTTAAATAAGTTTCTAAGAGGATGCCGAATACATATTGCAGCTTCACAAGCGTTTAATCGTTCAGGCTTGAAAGTATGTTTGCGCCGAGCTTAGAGTGTGAAAACCAAATGTATTCAGCATGGATAAAAATTGACGACAGCTTGCCGTGGATAGAACTTGAAGAAGCATTCCGAACCAAAGCTGAAGCACAAAAAGCAGTGGAAGAAAGACTAAGCAAAATCAAAATAAAGATTTCAAGACTGCCAAAACAAGAAAAGCCGATTAAAACTACTATAAAAATGAGACAGTAAGAATGCCCGTTTGTTCAGGTAAGCCGCGACTTCTTAACTGACTTCTTGGGTTGGTAGACACACCAGGGGTCTTCGGTTAAGTAGTCCCCTTGCAACTCTGCAGGTTCATGAAGGTCCCCGCAGTAGTCTATGAAGTCACTTGAAAGCCCATACGCGCGCGCACGGCAGCCCCCGCACAAAGCGCGGTAATCGCATTCGCCGCATTTTCCTTTCAAAGCGTCAAAGTCGCGCAGGGTCTTGAACATTTCCGCGTTGAACCATATTTCCTTGAATGGCTTCTCTCGTATGTTGCCAAGTTTAATTGGAAGGTAAGGGCACGGCGTGATGTCGCCGTTGGGATAAACGCGGCAGTAATACAGTCCTGCCAAGCAGCCTCGAATCCACTGCCTCATGTCCAAGCCCATGTCCTTCGCGATCCGCATGAATTGGGGCGCGCATGAGGGTCGCACGTTAAGCTTGTGGTTGGCAGTTTTTGCGAAAGTTGTCTTAATCATGTCTTCGTATTTGGCTGGGGATATATCGGCGATTTTTACGCCTCTCCCTGTAGGCACCAGAAAGAACAGATGAAAGTTTTCGACGCCGAGGCTTTCAGCCAGCGACATAATATCGTCGATTTGGTCGTAGTTTTGCTGAGTCACCGTCGTATTTACCTGAACAAGCACGCCGTTTTCCCGCAAAGCTTTGATGGCGCTAACAGCCTTTTCCCATGAACCCTTTACGCCCCTGAATTCGTCGTGCTGCTCTGGAATGTGCGAGTCCAAGCTAATTGAAACAGTTTCGATACCTGCCTCCTTGAGCCGTTTTGCGGCAGTAGCATCGATGAGGCTGCCGTTGCTTCCCAGCCCCATCTTCAAACCTTTCGAAGCACCGTAGCGGATAAGTTCGTAGACATCAGGGCGCAAAAGTGGTTCGCCGCCGCTTAAGATAAGAAGCGGCCTGCTGACCTCGCAGATTTGGTCAATGAGCTTCTTTGCCTCTTCAGTGGTTAGTTCGTTTTCAAGTTGCTGTGTGGTCGCGTTTATGTAGCAGTGAGGACATTTCAAGTTGCATTTTCGAGTTATGTTCCAAGATAAGACAAGCGGCACAAACTTTTCTGATGTCGACGCGGAAGGTGAGTGCGCTAGCTTGAGGTAAAACTCGCATTTTCCGCTAGTAGCCATCTTTTGAGGCTGCCACAGCCCAAACGTGAAAGGCAGAACCGTGTTTAACATGGCTTTTGCGTGAGCGTAACAGAAATGAGTGCAAAAAAGAGACGCCACTTCAGGGTCTATGTCTAATTTCTCGGCAATGTACTCGTGGCTACCGAAAATTGGACAGTTCAAAAACTGCATGCGCCCATCCAGGTTCGCCATGTCCATCGTGTAATTAATGAAATGGTCACTCAACATTATCGTCTGCAGTTTTTCCCTGCGCATCCCAACCTTGAGAGTCACATCAAGAGCGATTCGAACGGTTTCTTCGCCGAAGTTGTCTTGCACACGTTTCATGGCATCCTGAAGGCAGGAGACACCCACGCTTTTTGCAAGTTCCGCGGTGATTAAAAACCCCTTGAACGTTTCGTATTCTTGCCGCAAGCGCATCTCGATGATGTGTTGCGCCCACTCTTTGAACAAGCTTTCAAGGTGCTGCGCTGTTTCAGGATTCTTAGCGCCAAGCAAGCGTTCTGCCGCCTCGGTGTTCTCAGCTAACTTGGTGAACATGCGGATTTTTTCGTCTGTGCTTAAACTTGCTTTGGTGGTCACCTCCCGCAAATTCAGGTTCAGCGATACAATATTTTTTGTAAGTTCATGCACGTCAGAAGCAAAATCGCTGTAGAAGCGCCACAAGTTCTCAGCGACGTCAGGCATGTCCATGCCCAATTCTTCTAAGAGAAAGAGCGTTTCCGATTCCATCTTGGTTACCATAGCCATATGATACAAGAGCGACCCAGCCATCCCAGGGTCAGCGCGTTTGCCAGTGGAAACTCCGTAAAAAACCTCGCGGAACAAACGCTTTGCCTTATCAAAATCCTCGTTGGCTATCGCAGTCAAGGCCTGATTCAGCTTTTTCTGCCTTTCGCGCAAGAGCAGAGCCCATTTGTGGCAGTGTCTTTCATCAAATTTTGTTACGGCGAAACACCAGCTGAGGTTTATCCATTCACATGGGCTAGAGCAGTAAAAAAGGTAACGGTTTCTGAAGCAAAATTTGCGTTTATTCAGAAAAAAGGAAAATTCAGCAATAAGCAGATAAAGCTATTAAAGCCGCGTGGACAAGAACAGTACCCAACAGGGAAAAGTGAAAACGATGTACGATTGGATTTACGCGCTAATAGGCTTCCTTATAATGTTCGGCATACTGACAGGCATCGGCATAAACCAGCCACGGGGAACAAGCGTCAAAATGTGGTGCTACGGATATCTAGCCATCTCCATAGGCTTCGACGCACTCGTAATTTTAACATTGTTAAACGCGTCTCAATACGTCTGGCTCAACAATCTGCTTCTTGGGCTTTCAGCTGGCGCTGCCACAGGCTTAGGAATCCACGTTGCACATCACATATCAGAAGAAGACGAGCACGACGGCAAAACAAAGGAAAAAAGACCCTCGATGTTTGGTTTTTGAGGCTTGCAAAGGTGTCGCGGATGGGCTATAATCTGAAAAATCGTTTCAGCGAGATTGAAAGTTGAAAAGCGCTAAAGATTTTGCCATAGTTACGCATGACGTAACTAAGAACTACAGGTCTAAGATCCGAGGCCCTGAACAGCGACCCTCGTTTTTCCATCGAAAACAGAGAATCGTAACTGCAGTTGACCATCTGAGCCTAGAAATCCGAAGAGGAGAACTTTTTGGTTTGTTAGGACGCAACGGCGCGGGCAAAACCACTTTGGTGAAGATTCTGTGCACTTTGCTGCCGCCTGACGAGGGAACAGCTTCAGTGAACGGGTTTGACGTGGTGAAGCAGCAGATGCAGGTTAAGCGGTCAATAGGCACGATTTTCAGCGTGGGAGAAAGAGGTTTCTTCTGGAGACTCACAGGATACGGCAACTTGGAATTCTACGCTGCCATCAACAACGTCCCCAGACATGTCAGAAGAGAAAGAATCATGGAAGTTCTGGATCTCATCGGCATGAAAGAAAACGCATTTGAACTCTTCCAGAAATACTCGGGCGGCATGAAACGGAAACTTGCGTTGGCGAGAGCATTGCTTGCTGACCCACCGATTTTACTGCTGGATGAGCCCGTAACTGGCTTAGACGTGGTGTCTTCGCGAACCATGAGGGAATTCATACGGAACGACTTAAGCAGAAAACAGGGCAAAACCGTGCTTTACACAACACATTACATCGAAGAAGCTGCACAAATTTGCGACAAAATAGCCATAATGCACAAGGGACAACTCGCCGCGCTAGACACGCCAGACGCGTTAAGGGGCCTGGCGAAGAAAAACGAGATTTTAGACGTTATCGTGAAGAACATGTCGAAGACTCAGGTTAACGCGCTGAGCAGCATGGATGGTGTCGCTAGCTTAGCCGCTGATGTGCAGGACGCAGTGCTCGGTCAGACCCATCTGCGGCTGCGCTTGGAAAACGCGGATGTTCTACCTGGGATTTTTGATTTCTTCTTTAAAGAAAACATAAAGATTGTCAACTTCAAGCAAGAAGAGCCCACGTTGGAGGACGCGTTCATCGAGTTGACGGGTTCGGGGATTAACGAATGACATTGTTACAGGAGCTGGATAAAGTCTACTTCTTTATGAAGCGGGACATGAGGTCTTTTTCCACTTACAAGACAAACATTCTCCTCAGCGTTTTAAGCGCGCTCTTCGGCGCTTTGTCCTACGCGTTTCTAGGCTCAAACGCGCAGATGCAGAGCGTCCTCAACAGTTACCACATTGACTTCACGACTTATCTTTT
>CAZJBY010000026.1:0-16533 GCA_964544495.1 uncultured Candidatus Bathyarchaeia archaeon | reverse complement strand
TTCGCCTTCGGCGTAGTCTTAAGCGTGAACATAATTGGAACCGTGCTTGTGGTGACCCTGGGAATCGCCACATTCATCGGCTTCAGCATGATTGGCGCAGGAATTTTAATCCTGACCAAACAAGGAGACCCCATAACAACCGGGATAACAATCGCCACGAACCTTTTTGGGAACGTGCTTTTCCCGCCTCAAGTTATGCCTCAGGCGCTGCAGGTGATTTCGTATTTTGTTCCGCAATACTACTTTTTCACAACCATCAGGGAAGTGTTGACTGGAGCGACCCTGACGGCTATTCTGCCCGATTTGTTGGTTCTGGTATTGATGTGCGTGGTTATTCTGCCCCTTGGCTACTTCGTTTACTCGTGGTGCCTCCGGACAGCCAAGAAGAGCGGCACGCTTTCATGGTTCTAGAAAAGCATTCACCGAAAGGGCAGTCTAGAAACTCAATGAGCGACGGTGACCACGTCATTATCGCAGATGAGCTTCTTTTCCCACAGTAATCGCTTGTAAACGTCGGAAAACCTTTTTCTGCTCTTTTCTCCTGTGCGGTTGAAACCAAAAACCTTTGCAGTCTCATCTATCAGCGACTCAGCACTTATGCCCAGAGCATACTGTGCAATGGTTTTCATGGCGTCTTCGATTTCCTCAGGTGGAATATGCTCAGGTTTCCTTTTCGACTCTGGAACTCCAGAGACGGGCACACGTGCTTGGACAGGGGGTAGCTCGGGCGGCCAAAGAAACCCGCCTTTAACAATAACCTTCTGCTTTACGATCAAGAGATTAAGGGCTTCTCTTACAGCTTGAACTATTCTGGGGCTCTTCCGTTTTACTTCCCAAGCAGACGCCAATCTTTGAACGGCATAGTCAAAGTGAACTGGACCCTCTGCCTGGACAAGCTCTTCCAAGAGGCGGCTTTGCAGTTGACGGTTCTCTTGGAGATGGAACTCGTTGGGTTGAACCTCCCAGCCATGCTTAGAGGACGGACCCCTTACGGTTGGGCTAAACACTGCTTTAAGCGCATGCACCTTGTAGGGCACGCCGATTTTTTCTATGCCTGCAAACTGAACCTTTTGAACATCAACTTCCTGCGGCAAGTCGCCCTCAGCATCGTTTTCCTCAAGGTCTATGGTTGAAACTTCTTTTTCAAGGTGGAACCTGTGAGCTTCCTCCAGCGCGTGAGATAACCGCCTGATTTCAGAATCTCTCCGCGCGACCCATGTGGGCGACCATACACGGTGAATGCGCCAGCCTAGCTGCTTGAGCACTTGCTCTCTGAGCCTGTCTCTGTCCCTTGCGCTACTGCTATTCCGGTACGTTGCGCCGTCAAATTCGATTCCTAAAAGGTAGCCTCCTGAATTGTGCGGGTCAACAATGGCCATGTCAATGGGGCAGACGCTGCACCCCACTTGAGGGACGATGGCGTAGCCGAGGCGTTGAAGCACCATTGCCACGTCTTCTTCAGTAGGAGACTCGAACTCGACTGCTTCGCGAGCAGCTGTTTTCAACACTTCTGGACCCTTCTCCGCGTACTCGAGATATGCATGAAGAATAACAGTGCCTGCTGACTTGGCAGATTCCATGTTAATACCAGAGGCTTTAATGGAAGAGACGAGGACGGTCATTTCACGGGCACGTGTAACTGCAACGTTCAGTCTCCTTTCTCCGCCAGCCCTGTTCACAGGTCCGAAGTTCATTGTCATCTGACCCTGAGGGTCGTAACCGTAGCCGAGGCTGAGTATGATTACGTCGCGCTCGTCGCCTTGCACGTTCTCCAAGTTCTTGACGAAAAACCCTTCCAGCCGGTCCTCCTTGAAGAAGTGCTCGTATTCAGGGTGCTGCCTGCGGCGGCGTTCAACCGCTTCGTCAACAGCATCCATCTGCGCTATGCTGAAGGTTACCACCCCAAGAGTTTTCTTGGGATACTTCTGGAAGTGCTCAAAAACCAAGTCGGCAACGACCTCTGCCTCCTTAATGTTGTCTCGTCTGCCGCCGCGGTCATATACGCCGTCTGGAACATGAACCAGTTTTACGCCTAAGCCGTCATCTTTCGCTATGGCTGATGGAAAAGTTATGAGGGTGCCGTCATAGAAGTGGCTGTTAGAGAACGCAATCAGCTCCTCGTGTCTGCTGCGGTAATGCCACCTGAGAGTCTTGACCGGCAAGCCAACACCCGTACATTCGTCCAAGATGCTGTCGAAAACTTCAACGTCCTCATCGGTGACTTGGTCCCAGTCTATGTCCTCAAGCAGGGATTTTTGGAAGAAAGAGGTGGGCGGCAGCTGCTTGTTGTCGCCTGCGACGACTATTGTTTTTCCGCGGTAGATAGTTCCGATTGCGTCTTCGGGAACAATTTGAGAGGCTTCGTCGAAAAGAATCACGTCAAAGTTCATCAGTTCAGGAGGGAGAAACTGGCTTACCGACATCGGACTCATGAGCAAACAAGGTTTAAGCCGCGAAAGGAGATGAGGAATCCGCTGCAAGAGAGTGCGGATGGGCATTAACCGCCTCTTTTTCATTGCCTCTTTAAGCAACGTGGTTGCCTCTGAATCGTTTGCCTGTATGAGTATGTCTTGGGGCTTTCTGCTGTTTGCTGCTTCTATCACCCTGTTAGGAGAAAGGCGAATCAGCTCTTGGTCAAGTTTTCTGAAGTCAGCGATAACCTTCTCGTGCTTTTCCCTTCGAAACTCACCCAGGTTTTGATCGTCTTCATACAGCGTGTTAAGCCACTCTTGGTATGCTGCTTTGCGGAATATGTCCACAAGTTGCGAACTAGGAGGAGGGTTCTTTGTGAGCCGATCAAAAAACGCAGACAAGTTTCTCAGCGAGAAAAGATGTTTAGTTTTTTTGAAATCAACCCATACTTGCAGATCGTCAACGTGCTCTCGGAGCCATTGAATCCTGTCTTGCATCGCCTTGAGGCTCATTTCTTGTAGTTTTTGCCCTTTATAGGTCAGCTCGGTTTCGAAACGCGCTTCCAGAGCCGCCAAAGACTTCACTGTCGCATCATAACGTCTAATTAGTTCGCTGTTAGACGGAGCTTGTGCGGCTCCGAGGGAGACAATGACCGCGAAGGATTCAGGAATCAGAGAAGACCCAAACAGAGTTTGAAGCTTAACCGTCCAGTTAAGAACTGAAATGATTTCTTCCCAGGGTGTTTCGAGACCTGCGAAGCGGAACCCAAATTTCGCCTGCAGAAGCCTGTGCGCTTCGAGAACCGCTGCTTCTTTGTTCCTAACTTCTTCGGCGTCTTTCAAGTCAGCTATTAACTGTTTATAATTTTGTGGCGGTTCGCTCTTGCTAGTCTTCAAAGTTTCTTTTGTCATTTCGCAAAGAACAGCAAGGGGTTTTTCAACCGAGCTTGCCCACTCTTGAAGCAGTGTTATAGGGGTCTCATAGAGCGGTAAACTCGAGTTGGGCAAACGCACCGTTGGCAGCAGCGAGCTTAACTCCTTAGCGAGATGGTCCCATTTTTCAAACGACTCTTCAAGCTCATTGCCGAGCTGGCGGATTACAAGCGGCGGATCTGACCCGTAAGAAACCAACTTTGCTGGTTCCTCGGGAATCCCTGCGGCTCCTGTCTGCCTGAAGAGGTCTGAGGTGAGTTCGACCGCTTTTTCTGCCCGTTCAAAATCTGTCTGGTAGCCCTCATAGAAATGTCCCAGCAGGTCTTTAACGGATTCAGCGGAAGCCTCAATTTCGGCGCTTAACATTTTCAGCTTACGTGCGTCGAGCAGGTCCTGCAGGACAGACTTGGGGACTTTGCCGTCATGTGTTAGCAGGGCTATCTGTTTTTGGTCGCGGTAGAAGCTGGGGCGGAACCATCGGAGGGAACTTTTGTACAGGTCGTTGTAGCGGCGTATGAGTTCGTCAAGGTCGGTTTTGAAGAATTCACGGGTGTACGTTTTTTCCAGCTTAAGCCTCAGCGCTTCATGCTCTTGGTAATCCTTTTTGATCTGTGGGAATTCCTCTTTTACCCGCTGAAAATAGGCGGAGTCCAGCCATCGCAGTTCGGGTTTATCCTCCGAGAAGCAAAGAAGGGCAAGATGGGAGAGTTGTCTAACGCGATCAGGCGTAAGGTTTCCCGTTGGCAACCCCAGCGTCTGGGCAAGCTGCCACGACTTTTCACTCCATTTTGCATATAGGACCTGAGTGTGCTTGACGAAGTCTAAGAGTTTTTCACGTTTTTCAAGGATCTCGCTTTCCTCTGTATTCGATTGCAGAAGCTGTTTGTCGATTGCTGAAAGCGCGTCTTCAAGTTCTGCAGACATAGTAAGAGCCAAACTGAATAAGGCCACGTTATAACGCGCCAGCAGGCGGCTGCGAGTTGCTTTGCACCATTCAGAATCGGCCAAGTGTGCTTGTGCTTCAGAGATGAGTTGATTAATGTTAGGGTGCGTTACCCAGCTTGCTTCGGGTTTCGGGCTTTCCAACAGGAGATTGCCGATTTCAATCAGCCAGTTCACCCTGTCAAATGCTGACGGCGCTTTCAGACCCAGCTGGTTTGCGAAGTTGCCTGCTTCTTGTCTCAGTGCGTCAGTTGTTGAAAGCAAATTATCAAGAACTGTTGATACTTCTGCGCGGACTTCTACGTTGTAATCGTTTCCGCGGTAGCCGCGCCACGGAAACTCCTCATCCATCACATGCCAGACGCCTTCCAGACGCACCATTAAGTCTTCTAGTTCGCGCATTCTTTGAGGCGTCAAGCCTCTCGGATTCGGCAGATCAACTTCGACGAAGGGGACACATTCCAAACTTGAAAGCTCGCCAAGTACATCGAACGCGCTTTTCTGTAAAGGAGGGCGTTTTTGATGGAGTGAGACCACGTAGGTGTTCAAGCTGTCCCTCAGCGCCGCCATTTTTTCGAAGTCGTGTGGTGACGGCAGTTTACGAGGAACAAGATGCTCATCAAGGCATCTTTTAAGCTCAGCAACCACTTCGCGCTTGTTGGCTTTGCTGCTATGCAGTTCCAAACAGAAGGAAGACAAGCCAACCTCGCGGAGTCGCTTGTAGACCACTTCGAGGGCAGCCATCTTGTCGCTTACGAATAGAACAGACTGCCCGTGAGCTATGCATTCGGCTATGATGTTGGCGATTGTTTGGCTTTTGCCTGTGCCTGGAGGCCCCTGCATAACAAAGCTTTGCCCACGCAAGGCATATTCGATTGATACCCGTTGGCTGCTGTCGGCATCCAAAACTTGGAATGACGTTTCAGGCGGCTGTATGGCGTCTACGTCTTTTTCTTCGGGCAGATCGCTTTTTGTAAGTTGTTCATCTTTGATTCCGGCAATTGCGCGGATTATAGGGTGCCTCTTTATTACTTCCGCGTTTGTGTCGAGATCATTGTAAATAACTAGTTTGAAAAAAGAGAAAAGCCCAATTTCTACCGTGCTTTCTACTTTCCAGCCCATGTCGTTAGCGACTTTTGTGACATCGTTGAAGTAGTTGCTGAAACTTTGGAAATCCCAGAACTCAGGCACGGGTGGAAGCTCGACTTTGAAATCGGTCTTAAGCTTCACCTGCAAAGCAGGATTCAGAACTACCTCTTCTTCTACTGGAGGGATCGAGATAGAGAAAGGTTCCCGAAACGTTTTCCTCGCCAACTCAATCGGCACAAGGAGCAGCGGAGAGCGAACTTCCTCGGATGTTTCCTTTTCTTTCCAAACTAACATTCCGAAGGCAGCATGTAAAATGCGCACGCCGCGTTCTCTGTAATCTGAGAGTGAACGTCTGTAAAGGGTCTTAAGGGTCCGCTCAAGGTCGGTTCGGCTGGGTACTTCGCACACCAGCTGGTTTGTCGCTGGATGTGGTTTTTCAAAAGAGTTAATTTGCGGGCCCCCCGTGCGCTCGGGTTCCTCAGGGGGTAAAAAAACCTCCAGTTTCCTTTTTCGCAAAACAAGCCTGTTGAAGATCTTTTCCATGTTTGGGCTGGAAACAGAAAGCATTCCTCGCTTACTGGGTTTGAAATACAACAGGTTGTTTCGCCGAGACAAATCTATAAGTCGGGATTTCCAGTCTTGAATGCGCCGCGTAATTGGGGGCACATAGTTTTCTTGGGTTAAAGATGAGCCATACTGAGGCATTAAATCACGATTCTACAATGGTTGGTGACCAATTATTAGAAACTGGCTACTTTAACATTTGTGGTGCTGTCTAACAGAGTGCAATCACGTTTTGAAACATGAAACCAAGATTTAGAGTCGGCGTACTTTCGTACTGTGTCTAGTTTACTAGCAAAAACAAGGTTTTAAATTCAGTCCAATACCGTGCGATTTTGTAAAGAGAGAAAGAGGCTTTTGCCAAAGCAACCCTGAAAACGGGTTAAAAAAGGACATGCCGTGTACAGTTTCAGCTTCAATTACCAATATGTGGAAAAGTGCTTCAAGAATTAAATCTGCAAAATTGCAAATACGCTAACAGATTTAAGGAAGAAAAACATGGTACTTAACCATGTACGTAGGCTACGTATTTGTCTGCAATTCAACTGCTCTCAAAGACTGCTTGAAAAACAAGAGATACGCTTGCTCAGGTGAGCAGGTGAATATCGCTCAAGACATAGCGACAGGCGCAGTTGTCTTTCTCCATGTCATCGATTCTGATACGCTGATAGGTCCTTTCACCGTTATCGATGAAAAGCGTACAAATTTGGAGCCGGGAACATGGACCAGTATTGTAGACCGGAGCAGTGTCTTGGGGGAGATCAAGGTTGAATGGGAAGAGCTACATGAATTGAAGAATGCTCAGGAAAAGTTTTCGTTCTTAAAAGATTTGAATACGTGTACTTTATCGCATTTCCAAACTCAGGACTTGCTGGATGCCCTGAAAGGGACGCCGAGACATCAGCCCCCTCAGTAGAGAGGCCCCGAATTTCATACAAAAAACTGTTTCATTATCTGTTTCAGTTTTGTTTCAGCGAACTATCTTAAGAGACTATAACAACGTTATATTGTGAAGAAAAATGAAAGCAACAAAAATCTTCATAGCATTGGCAGCAACAGCAGCCATAGGTCTCGCCGCAATAGGCGTTGCTTATGGATACTACGTAACCAATCAGACAACCGTTAAAACTAACTCGCCATACGCAACTGGCACAGACTTCTGGGGTTGGTTCGGAGGCTGTTTAGGATGGCGAAACAATCAACCCTATAACAGCAGTTACCAGTATCAACCGCCAATCAACAGCACGATGCAGCCACCAGTCTATGTTCCTCCGCAACAGCCGTATCAACCGCAAGTTCCAAACCAAGGTTACTATCCATATGGATATGGACGAGGCTGCTGGGGCTGGTAAACCCCTTCTCTTTTCTTTTTTGTTTTGAATTCTTATCCCATCGGGATATTCGAATGCTCCTCCAAGTAATGGTGATATTGATCAGGGATCATGAGAGTCTGGAAAGCTCTTGCCACGACCTCGCTTAGTGCTGGATGTATGTGCATAGCCTCATTAAGTGGTTCGAAACTTTGGTTTTCAGTGTACATCAGATTCACGATTTCCTGTATAAGCACCGAAGCTTGGGGTCCTATGATGTGCGCGCCCAGAATTTTTCCCGTATCTCGCTTGACGATGACCTTGACAAAGTCGTGTTTCCGAGCCATGGCTTCGCCTTTGGCGGTATCCTCGTACTTGCAGAAGCCAATTATCATGTTGTCTTTTCCGTATCTTTCTATCGCTTCTTTCTCTCTCAGTGCCACGCTTGCGATTTCAGGGTCAGTGAACACGGCGTGAGGAACCGCATGGTAGTCAACTTTGCGTTTCTTCTTCAAAACAGCATTGAAGTACACTATGCGTGCTTCATAATTTGCCACGTGCTTAAACATGAACTTTCCGTCAGCGTCACCTAAAACCCATATGCCAGGCTGTGAGGTCTGCAGGTATTCATCAGCTACGATAAAGCCTTTTGAGTTTGTTTCTATCCCAGCTCTCTCTGGATGTAAAATATCCGAGGTAGAACCTCTTCCCGTTGCTACAAGGATTTCTTCCGCTACAATTTCAGTTTCTTTTTTGTTATAGCGGTCGAAGGCAGTCAGTTTTTTGCCCTTAGGCGTGGCTTCGGCTTTGCGTACTTCGTGATTTGTAAATACAGTAACGTGCTTCTGCATTTCCCATTTAGCCAAACCCGATATTTCAGGCTCTTCTTCTGGGATAAACTGCGGGTTTCGCCCTATTATAGTGACTTTTGAGCCCATTGCGGAGAGGAAGTGACCGTACTCTGCAGCTATGTATCCTCCGCCTATAATGGCAATGCTGCGTGGAAGCCGACTTATCTTAAGAATAGTGTCGCTTGTCAGATAACCCGCTTCTTGTAAACCGTCTACGGGAGGGATTGATGGTCTTGACCCAGTGGATAGAAAAATCATTTTTGAAGTAATTGTTTCATCTCCAACTTCAAGGGTGTAAGGAGCGGTGAATTCGGCCTGATTGGTATAGTAGTCTATGTTTTTAGATTTTGAAAGCCCTTTCCTTATTGTGTTGATGTCGCGGTTGATTATTGAACGCATCCGTTCCATTATAGTTTTAAAATTTATTCCTTTTATCTCAGCGTGGATTCCGAATTCGCGGCTTTTTTCAACTGTTCTTACGATGTCAGCGGGGTATATCAAAAGCTTGGACGGGATGCAGCCGCGGGTTAGACAGATCCCGCCAGGCTCATCTTTGTCTATCACCGCGACCTTTATGTCCGGATTGCTTTGAATCATGGCGTCCACTAGTTCCATACCGGAACCTGTCCCTATCAAAATCAAATCATATGTTTTCATAACAAAACGCTACCAAATGGTAGATACAGCAGCATTTAACAGAAAAACTTTTTGTATGGACAGGTTCAAGCACACGCGGACTTCGCGCCTTTAGTTCACGTCAGACTAGATTGGGGCGTCTGTTCCAGGCATATCGAGTCTTGTTCTCTGCATAAGGCGTAAGGGAGCACCAACAGAATCAGCGGCGTCATCACAACAGCCGAAGCAATAAGTGCCGAATACAAATCCAAGGTAATCAAACCTGAAATCAGCAAAACATACTGCACGATCAGACCTGTGCTGAATCGCACGCTAAGGCCTAGACCCAGAAGCAAGGAGTGTTTTCTTCCAAGCAACTTGCGAAACAGCAGATATGCACCAGATAATTTTGCGCCGAGTGTGGAAACCAATATTACCCCTATAAGGAGCGGGTAAAGAAAAACCGAGGCGAACGACATGCTTGCGCCTACGCTGAGGAAAAACATAGGCGACAAGACAATATACCCCAAGAAGTTAACGACTTTTTCGTCGCTCTGGAAATTCTCCGTAGGCAACAAGCTTCTGGCAACGATGCCGCCGAAAATCGCGCTGATAGCGGCTAAACTTTCAAAAACGAAACTGCCGACGACTACAAAAGAGAAAAATATAAGCATTATCAGGAGGGGACGAATAAACCCGAAGTTAACACTGTTGCTCAAGCCGTGTTTTATTTTTGACGCGATTTTTACTAAAACAAGGGTGAGAATAAAAATGCCGATTAAATCTAACACCACAAACACGGGGTCTGGGAAACCTTGAATGTGAAGGGTTGGAAGAAAAATCGGCAGGAAGGGAATCATTATCAGGGTCAACACTTCCAAGATGTCATCTAAAGTGCCTATTCCGAGAGTGAGTTGACCAAATCTAGTTTTAAGCAGGTTGAATTTTGCCAAGATGGGTAAAAGAACCGCTTCTCCGACAGTTGCAAAGGAAAGAGCTACAACAATGGCTACTAAGGGAGAGTTACTGACCTGCGGTGAGAACAGGAAGAAAAGAAGTGCTCCAACGATGCTGGCTTCAAGAGTGACAATCAGAATGGCGCCTTTGAGAATCTGCGTTCCAAAGCGTTTCATCTGCCCGATTTCCAAGTTGAAACCTATCATAAAGAGCAGGAATAGCATCCCCATCGTGGATAACACGTTGAAAGTTTCATCTTGGATTGTTGCTTGAAAGAGTCCAAATGAAGAGAAAATGATACCTAAGAATAACGCCGAAAACATCCAAGGCATCCTGAGATACTTCTCTAATAAGAAACCGAGACCCAATGAGAAAGTAAAAGTCACTGCTATCAAAAGAAAAACGTATTCCACAGCTGAAAACCTCCAATAACTTGAACGTTATGATAATGTTGGATGAAATTGACAAGTATCGCTTTCGTTTGTTGCGCCTTCCAATTACCGCCTAAAAGAGTGAGTATATTTATAATTTTTCTTTCAAATTTTAAGCGAACCCGCTACGTGACGACAGGACACTTTGCGAGAATACTGGCAGTAACGTAACTTGGCAGTATCCATCTATAGCATGTTTTAAATAATAACGCGGTTAAGGACTATTCTATTAGCTGCGCAGGAACGTAAAATGGAGTACGAAACACTTTTAGTTGCCGCTGCCGTGCTGTCTTTTTCTGACCTTACGTTTTTGTCTATATCTAAGCTGAAAGACCGCAGAATCAGATACGGCTTCTTTTTTGTAATTCTTGCGTTCGCGTTAATTGTGACATGTTACATGTTGTTTCTGCAAGCGTTCTTGGTGAATAATTTTTCTTTGATTGAAGTTTACTCTTACAGTTCGTCAGGCTTGCCGTTGATGTCGAAGGTGTACGCCAGTTGGGGCGGTGCCAGAGGTTCAATGCTATTCTTAACTTTTCTTCTCGGCATGTTTTACCTTGGAATTCGGTTTTTAACGTGGAAGAAACCAGACAGATTTAACATCACAGCAAGTCAAGTGTTCAGCATTATTGTGATAGCTTTCTTAGCGATATGTTTGGTTAAGAATCCCTTTGAAAGATTTGCTGTACCCCCCGTAGAGGGTAAAGGACTTAACCCGCAATTACAGACTTTTTGGATGGCTATCCACCCACCTATAGTGTTTGCTGCTTACACTTTCGTGCTTCTAGCGTACACATTGACCCTTGCAAGCATGAAAACGGGCAGAGATTTAGACGCCAGTAAAAGTTTTAGAGCTTCCACGTACATGGCCTGGTTGCTTCTCACTGTTGGCATAGCTTTAGGCGGTGTTTGGGCATACGAAGTTTTAGGGTGGGGCGGATACTGGGCTTGGGACCCAGTGGAAACCGCATCTCTGCTGCCTTGGCTTTTCCTAACCGCATACTTCCTCTTCAATTCACTATTCAAAAACAAAAGAAGCTTCACTCGCGAATTCATGATTCTGATAACCTTTGCGAGCTTAGTTTTCCTAAGCGCTTTAACGAGAGGCGGTTTCACCCAGTCAGTGCACTCATACTCGATTTCACCCGTCGCCCCCATAATGATAGCTTTCTCCGTGGCGATGATAGCTTACTTCTTTTATCTTAGGCGAGTTGGAAGGCAGCCTCTCTTTAAGCTGGAAGTTGAAGGATCATCGGTGTCGAGGTCTTCGTTCATAGGTTTTTGGGCTTTGATTTTCATAGCGATTGTTTGTTTTGCAGGCTTGTTTTTAACGGATTTTTCTTATAATAGTTGGGCTTTTCCTTTTGTGATGGCTTTTGTTGCAGCGTTAATAGGTTGCAGCTTTAGCGAGAAAACACCCTTTGCGCGGCTATTGTTGATAGTGATAGGCACTTTAGCTGCGGGTCTTTTCATGGTTTTGATTCAGTTTCCAGCAATCAATGTTCTGGCTATTCTAAGTCTTCCGCTGCTAAGCGTGGCGGTTGTAGCTGTTTTCTACAAGCTTATCCGAGTTTCGCGTAGAAAAGCCGTTAAACGTTTCGGGCAAAGCCTCTTGCATATAGGGATAATAGTGCTGCTCATAGGTGTTTTCGTAAGCGCAGGCGCCAAAAGCACGACGACAATAACAGATGTAAAACAGGGCACGCCAGTTGAAAGGTTAGGGGTGACGCTGGAAACGGGAGATTTCACGGTTAGCAGCAGTCAATCAAACGTGTACAATGAAGAGTTAGGCGCCGTTGTTCCAGAATGTTCCTCTATAAATGGTGACGTAACTATTCAGTATCTTGGAAAAACATATCACAGCAGCCTCTCCGCCAGTTACTATCCCAACTACGGGTTGGTAATAAGACCTTTGGTTGTATCCACTGAAGCGGGAGATGTTTACTTGCACTTTGATTGCACGAGTGAGCTGTATGATTCGCTTACGCAAGAGTTGACAGGAAACACCGTTGCACCTGAGAGCGTGGCTGTAACTGTGCAGATTAGCCCGTTGATCTATTTGGTGTGGGCAGGAGTCGCCGTGATGGTTGTCAGCATATCGTTGCAGGCTACCGTTGACTTGTCGCAGGGAAAGCAAGAGGATAACGTGAGCGTTAAAGGTTAACCCCAAACGATGTGCAACAGGTAGTAAAGGACTCCTATGCCTAAAGATAATACCCAAAAAGCCAGTATTACACGCATTAACTTTTTCCGTTTTATGCAATATTTTATGTCTGCCTGAACGAAAGCCCAAGTGCCAACAAGCCAGATGCCGAGGAACACAGCTATGGCACCGACGATTCCGTGGAATAGGCCGACGAGAGCAATGGGGTCTAAAAGGGGTATCTCTGCTCTCAACAGGTAAATCAGTGACGGTCCCATATGCGCGACCGTTAATACTCCCGTGATCAGCACTGCCACCAGCATAACGTTTCCGTGCCAAGCAAACTTTTGTTTCTTCTTAAGAAACAGGCTCAACGCAATCAATAACAAAACTGTGATTTGAATTAAAAGATTCGCAAAAGCCATCCACTCATGAACTTCATAGTAACTAACGATTAGGACCACGACCTATTCGTTACTCAACTTGTTTAGTCTATTAAATTTTCGTAATCCTCAAAGCTTAAAGGGAGACTTATTGTAGCTAGGCTACAGCAACAAATAATATATATAGAAAATAGGAAAAAAGGGTAGTCAGAGCCTGATTTGTTTGTCGGAACCTACTGCTGGGGTTGAGAGTGAAAAGAAGCACCCTGACTTGAAAAGTGCGGATTCTGTTAGCAAGTTATGGTTTTATTTTGCTATGCTTTGGTTTCCTATTTTCACGGTTTTCGGTTTGATAATGGCTATTAAGTTTTTTGTGCCCACGTTCCTTGTGGATGATGCGTGGTTAACTTTTGGGAGAATTCGACCCGCCCACGTTAACGGTTTGCTCTTCGGCTTCTTGTCTTCAGGATTAATCGGCATAATGTACTACATAGTGCCTAGGCTTAGCAAAACTTCCCTGTATAAACCGAATGTGGGAAAGTTCGCAGCGGTATTGTGGAACATTGGAGTAATTGCAGGAGTGTTGATGATTCTAGCGGGTGACACCCAAGCAAGAGAATACGCGGAAATGCCATGGATTATAGACATCGCCATAATCGCCACCTTAATTCTGATAGGCTATACTGTGATTGGCACCATAATAAAAAGAAAAGAACATAAGTTGTACGTGAGCTTATGGTTTTACGCAGCCATATTTCTCTGGTTTCCAATAGTCTACATCATCGGAAACGTTGTTTGGCGGCCACCTACCGGCGCATTGTTCGGTTTGACAGACTCGGTGGTTAACTGGTTTTACGGGCACAACGTGTTAGGACTCTGGTTTACTCCCTTTGGCTTCGGTCTATGGTACTACTTTATACCCAAACTAACAAAGAGAGCACTATACAGCGTAACCCTCTCGCTAATTAGCTTCTTCGCCTTAGCTTTCTTCTACACGGGCGTAGGAGGCCACCACATACTACAAGCGCCTATTCCAGAATGGCTCAAAACCATAGCGGTCGCAACCAGCGGCCTAATGATGTTCTCTGTTTTAACCTTCGGCGCGAACATGGGCATGACCATTCGCGGAGCATGGCACAACATCTTCAGCAACGTGCCCTTGCGCTTCATACTTTTCGGTTTCATCAACTATATTTTCGTCTCCATCCAAGGCACTTTCCAAGCTTTCCGCGACATGAACTTGTATCTTCACTTTTCACAATGGCCAGTGATGCACTCGCACTTAGCGCTGTACGCGGCGTTTGGAATCGCCATTATGGGCTGCATGTTCTGGTTAGTTCCGCGCATTACTGGAAAGAAAATTTACAGCAAAAAACTGATGGACGTAACCTGGTGGATAACCTTCATGGGTTTCATAACTTTCATGGCTGGAATGATGCTTGCAGGACTCGTAGCAAACGCTTCTTGGTACGCCCACTTAACCATAGCTCAAACATTACCTGTTCTGCAACCATACTTCATATTGAGAGCTGTAGGCGGCGGAATAGTGGTGGTTTCAGCCTTCCTGTTCGCCATCAACATATTCATGACGTTCTTGTCCAAACCGCTGGTGCATCATAAAAACTTGGTATCTTATGGAGGTGCCGAGCAGAAATGAGCGAGCTGGAAAAGAAGTTAGAGGAAGAACTGGAAAAACTTGAAAAGGCGATCAAACGGGAAATCAGAATTATCGAAAAGAGAGCGCACCATTATAACTTGTTCCCGTTGATGGCGGGCGGTTTAGCTGTCTTCTTTTTAATGGTGAACATGGTTGTGGCGGCTCCGTACATGTTCCTGCTTGATGTTCCGCCCAGTGACCGCGCTCACGAGTACACTGAACTTGAAGCAGAAGGCAGAAGCGTATACATGAGTTTAGGCTGCTTCTACTGTCACTCCCAGCAAGTGAGACTGTACGACTGGGGAATCGGAAACGCGTCACTTGAAGGCGACTTCGTTTTCGACAGCCCACACGCACTGGGCACAGAGAGAACAGGACCCGACCTCGCTCAAATCGGAGGAATGCGACCTACAATCTGGCATCACCTGCATGACAGAGACCCCCGAAGCGTAAGCCCAGGGTCAGTAATGCCTAACTTCAATTTCCTTAGCGACCATGAAATCGATGCGATAACGGCTTACATTCAACATCTGGGACAAGAAGACCTTCAAGTAGATGATTCGATCACAGGAGGAAAATCTTACCACCCGGATGTGCCGCCAGAATACGTCAATGCATCCAATCCTTTCGCTCCCTTAATGCTGCAAATAATCGCAAGTTATGATGCACAAAACGACGTTTACAACGTGGACGCTTCAGTAGCTGATCAATGGACAGCAATATTTGACGCTGGAAAAGACTTCTATACTCAACGTTGCTTAGCCTGCCATGGATGCTCAGGAAACGCTCAAGGTCCATACGCCAGACACGTAGTAACGCAGCCAGCTAACCTGCATGAACGCATCTCCACTTACCCAGGAGACTATTATCATATATGGCGAGTAACCGAAGGCGTACCCGGCACGGCAATGCCTGCCTGGGGATTATCGTTGAATGATACTGAAATAGGGTTAGTGTCGATTTATGAAATGAGTTTTGTCCTCGGCTCTGTACGAACCTTTTCAGGCGACGCTTCAGACGCTGAAGGCGACGCTTTCGCCATGAACGTCTTAAACGCGCCAGAAATAAGCGGCACCGCACAGGACTTTGACAACGGCAAAGCCATCTACACTCTGTATTGTGCCCAATGTCACGGAGACAGCGGCCAAGGCGATGGACCCGCGTCAAGTTTGACTTACGGCGGATACATTATGCCTGAACCAGCAAACTTCACCGAGTCTGGCGGAGACTTCCCGAATTATGGGCGCTGGGTGTGGAAGGTCAAGGAAGGCGTTGAAACCACCAACATGCCGCCATGGAAATGGTCTCTAAGCGAAGACGAAATCTACCAAGTAATCTTTTACGAGCAGAGTTTCAGCACTCCTGCAGATTACAACGCTAAATGGGCGCCGCTTTACAGTGATGCGTTCGGCAAAAACTTGAAGGCGACTACGACAAGTAGTGTAGCGTCGGTTTCTGCGGCGGCGGTGAGCGTCTTGGCGGCGATGATGCTGTGGAACTTGCAGTATCGGAACACCTTGAAGGGGTTGGAACGCGTAAAACTGAAGAAATTAATGTTTATGTCACCGGTTAGGAGGCGATTTTGTTGAATGTAGACCTGTTCATTTACACAGCAGGCTCCATTTTGATGGCCTGCATATCCATAGGCTTTGTTTTGTGGGGCTTCAAAACAGGGCAGTTTAAGGAGAATGAACACTTGAAAAGACAGCCTTTAGAGGAGGATGAGGAAGAAGATGCTGCTTGACCGCCTCGCCTTAACCACGTACATTGTGGCAGTTGACCCTGTCTACGCATACATAACGGTGACCATCATCGCCGCAGGCTCAATTCTCATGTATCTCATGGTAAAAAGTTCAGACGATTTCACAGTAGAAGAAACAGAGAAAAACTCGGATGACTTCGCAGGCGTAATAAGAGACTCGCACGGACCGGTTACCACTTGGCTATGGATAGCCTATATAGTAATGGTAATCTGGGCAATCGCGTATTTAATCCAGCACAGCGCAGAATTCGCAACATTCCCCTAATTTTCTGTTCCCTAACTAACTTGTGAAGTGGCGCCGGGAAGGGATTCGAACCCCAATTTACTAGTAAAAGTGCGTTATCAAAATTATTTTTAACATAACAAGTTCGCTAGGACTATCCCACAAACGGGGTCAAGTCCATCCCATCACAAACACCAGCAACCCCATTCGAACTTACTGTTTAACAAATGTCACTTTGCTACTTGACTTATCAAAGTCAACCCGT
>CAZJBY010000025.1:0-30773 GCA_964544495.1 uncultured Candidatus Bathyarchaeia archaeon | reverse complement strand
TAACAACCACGCCGTACCCCATCTCCACAGCGGTCTCCACCACCAGAGACTTACCTGCCCCCGGCATACCGGCTAAACCAACAACGAGTTTCTCAGCGTTCATGGTACACACTTTTTATTTTCTACATTAACAGCGTTCAAAATTAAAAAGCATTTATGAGAGGAAAATGTAAAAAGTACCCGAGGAACAGAAATGCCCGAGTCCATACGAAGCTTCTTAGCCTTCGACATCGAAAGCGACACGGTTTTGAACAGGCTATCCATCGCACAACGCCAGCTGGTTCAGACGGGCGCAGACTTGAAACTCGTGGAAACGCAAAACATACACATCACCGTCCGCTTTCTCGGGAACATCACGCCAGAAACGGCTGAAAAAATTTTTGACGAAATGACGCAAGTCCAGTTTACATCGTTCACCGTCCAAATCAAAGGTTTAGGCGCCTTCCCCAACCCCAATTATCCGCGTGTCGTCTGGGCAGGAATAACCACGGGCGCAGACCAACTAAAAAGCGTATTCAGCCAGATAGAGCCCAAGCTGCGCGATTTAGGCTTCACCCCGGACACCCGAGGATTCAGCCCCCACCTGACAATCGCCCGCGTCCGCTCAGGAAGAAACAAGCAGCAACTAGCACAGTTCTTAAACGAAAATGCCAACTTCGAATTCGGCATAGTTAACGCGCAGTGCTTCCGCCTCAAAAAAAGCCAATTAACGCCTAAAGGACCAATCTACTCAACGCTTAAAGAGTTCTGCCCACAACCATAAGGTATCAGCCATGCAGAAACTAAACGTCATTCACACTGAAATCTTGAAGAAAATCACGCCCACGCCAGAGGACAGAGCCAAAATAGCAGCGTTAGCTAAGGAGCTGCAGCGGAAAGTAGCGCTTGCCTGCCAAGAACAAGGCGTCACGGCTACAGTGCGGGTTGAAGGCTCAGTCGCAAAAGACACATGGCTACGGGAAGAGCCCGAAATCGACGTGTTCATGCGCCTGCCAACCAGCGTACCTCGCAGAAGTCTCGGCGAAATCAGCCTCAAAATCGCGCGAAAAGCCACCGAAGGCGCCAGCCAACAGGTTGAGCGGTTCGCGGAACACCCGTACCTTGAAGCGTTCATCGACAGTGTCCGATTGAACATCGTGCCCTGCTACGATGTGAAACGAGGCGAATGGCTAAGCGCCACCGACCGAACACCTTTCCACACGGATTACGTGAAGAAGCGCTTGAAGGATGACTTACGCGGCGAGGTGCGCCTGCTGAAAAAGTTCCTTAAGGGTGTTGGTGCCTACGGGGCTGAAATAAAGATAGGGGGATTCAGCGGCTATCTCTGTGAGCTGCTTATTCTGCACTGCCAATCCTTCACTGAGACGCTGCGCGCCTTTGCCAGCTACACCCAACGAACTACCATAGATATTGAAGGCTATTACGCAGGCAGAGAAAAAGAGCTTAAACGTCTCTTTCCAGAGCACTTGGCCATAATTGACCCTGTAGATAAAGGACGGAACGTTGCGTCCGCTGTTCAGCCGCAGAAACTCTACACTCTTGTTGCCGCAGCCAGGGTCTACCTCAAAACGCCAAACGCAAAGTTCTTTTATCCGCCGAAAATAACCGCGTTAACCGCTGAAGCTTTAGCGCGCAAGTTGGACACCAGGGGTGTCTCCTTCGTATTCTTGTCGCTTAGAAACATCGAAGCTGTTCCCGACGTTTTATGGGGGCAACTGTACAAGACGCAACGGGCTCTGCGAAAACTGGCTGAACTTAACGGCTTCAAAGTCCTCAGAGGGGCGGTTTGGAGCGACGAAAAAACGCTCAGCGTGTTCGCCTTCGAGCTTAACCAGCGTGTTCTGCCCGACGTTAAGAAGCATTTGGGTCCGCCTCTCAAACGGGAAAAGGAGTGCGAAAACTTTCTGTCCAAATACACTGGTAACGACGAGGTGGTTTTTGGACCCTACATTGAAGATGAAAGATGGGTCGTGGAGCTACGGCGCAGTTTCACCAATGTTGTTGAGCTTCTGAAGGCGAAACTGAGGGAAGGCGGCAGAAACGCAGGCGTGGCGGGACTGATGGCGCAAGCATTCCGTGAAAAGCTCACCGTTCTAGTCAACAGCGAAGTGTCCGAAGTCTACAGGAGTAACAGGGAATTTGCGGAGTTTCTTACGGGTTTTCTTTCAGGCAAGCCGTTCTGGCTATAAGCCGCTGAGGTTGAGCGCTAACAGCACTGCGCCGATTAGCCAGCAGTAGAACGCGAATAGGTAAAATTTCTTGCCCGCCAATGCCTTCCACAGAAGCTTCAAAGCGAAGTAGCTGACAACCATCGACACCGCGATGCCGACGAGTATTTCCGTCCAACCCACGCCTACAAGCGTCAGCGTTTCATGCTGTTCGTACAGGGTCAAGCCCAAGGCGCCGATTACCGCGGGAACAGAGAGCAGAAACGAAAACTTGAAGGCCCTCTCGCGTCTCACGCCGAGCATAAGCGCGGTGGCAATTGTTAACCCGCTTCGGGATAATCCTGGAATCAAAGCGATGCCCTGAGCGGTGCCTATTGCCAAGGCTGCAATGTACGTGATACTCTCTTTTTGCTCAGTTCCAGTTTTTGAAGCGTAAAGCACGACGCCGCAGGTTAGGAAGGCACCAGCTATGGGCAGGAAACTGTTGAAGTACGTTTCTATAGTGCCACTGAAGAGTACGCCTATGAGAGCGGTGGGAACGGTTCCGACAATGATTAGGGGGATTAGTTTTCCGTTTTCCGATTTGAAGTCTCCCTTTACAAGAGCCACAAGGACTAGTTTGATGTCCTTTCGGAAGAAGAAGAGAATGATTATGAGCGTGCCTACATGCAATGTTACGTCAAAGAGCAGGGGCAGGGTTAACCCTAACAGCTGTTCAGCTATTCTTAGATGGCCGGTGCTGGAGATGGGAAGCCATTCCGTCACGCCTTGGATGAAACCTAGTATTATCGCCTGTATTGGGTCCATGAGCAGCCCGCTGTTTTCTGCTTACTTGGTTATTGTGTCACGGAGTGGTACCAGCTGATTATGTACTCGGGCAGCTTCAGTCCTCTTTGCCCCAGCCTCTCAGCTAACTTGACAGGTAAGGGGCTCAGAACGTAGGCTGCTCGCGTGTAAAACCGCCGTGGAGTGCCCGGTTTCACGTCCTCCTCCAAGATTATCTTCACGTCAGCTTTCTTGGCTAAGGTAGAATCTGACGAGCCAGTTATCGCTAGCACATTGCCGTTAAACTTTTTCATCACATCCGCCCAGAGAATGACTGGTTTGGTTTCCCCAGTATACGACAACAGGATTTCAAGATCGCCAGCCCTAGGGTGAGGGGTGTTCACACCTCGGGTTACGTACACGTTGTCACCTAAGAAGCTTTTAATATGGAAAAGCCTGACAGCTGTCATATTGGCAATTTGGTTTGCGGTGCCTTTTCCTCCTAAGAAAACGTTAGTTCTCTTCTCCATGAGGTCAACAAGTTTCGTGTAGGTTTCCGACTTCACGTAAGCGTCTATTATGGCACCTATCTTTTCGAATTCCTCTTTGCAGAGTTTAAACACGTCTTCTACTTCCAAGTTTCTGAAAATAGCTTCAATCATCATGCACAGAAGCATAAGCGTGCCCAACTCGAAAACGTCGCCCATCATGCCCGTCTCGCTGTACTCGAATGAGGGCTTGAGTCTTCCGCGTCCTTTAATATGGACTACATGTCCATACTGACGGGTGATTTGAGCTAACGGTGATTCCAAAGCAGAAGTTAGAAGCCCCATGGTGAACTTGGACGTTTTCTTTTCTTCAATGTATCGTGCCAAATCCTGAGCCATCACCAGCGGGTCATCTGAGTAGCCGCTTCCAGAATTAATCAAGAGCAAGGTCTTCTTGTAGCGACGCTCCAGATCGCCAGCAGCATCGTACATGTTTTTGCCTGGAAAACCCGGGTCATCGGGCGTTAAAACCACTTTGTTTCTCCAGCCAACTTGACTGAGGGCTATTTGACTCATAGCCGCGTTTAACGAGTAAAGCGACCTGCCTGACCCTGCGCAGATAACGCAGTCAGCTGATTTCAGGGCTTCATACAAGGGTGCAAGGTTTTTTCGTCTGATGCTGAGTATATTATCTCGGATTTTGTTGACGTATCCGATGCTGCTTATCTTATCTTTCATGCGGACGGCATCTCAGTTGAGAATAATTTTCTGACAGTATATATTATTCTTCCGCTTCATAAACTAACGCTTGCCTGATGGGTATGCTATTTTGATACGTTAACGATTGGTGCCGACAAAGTTCAAGTGAATTGACACGGCACACGCTAAATGTTTATATCGAATGCAGCTATCAAGCAAGAACACGGCGAGAGTTGATGCTGTCTCAAAGAGGACTTGAAAAATTCGAGTTTCTCAGAAAAATGGCTCTAAAAATGGGCGCTGCGGACGCAAAAATTATCACGGCGGACAAAGTTGTCGTGGAAGATAGAATTGTGCTTAAATGCAAGGTTGGCTGCACCAACTATGGAAAGACGCTGGCGTGTCCGCCACACGTGCCAACGGCTGAGGAATTCCGAAAAATCGTCAGCGAATACCGTTACGCCTTGTTCATGAAGTTTAAATCGCAAACAAAAGCTGACTCCAAAATAGCAAAGTATCTTTCAAAGGATAAAGACAACCCCTCAATTCCGCAAAACATGAAAGACAAAATTCAGGCGTTCTGGGCTGCTTGGAAGGAAGAGAAGCTGAAAATGCTTTCGTTAGTGCTTGACCTTGAAAAGGCGGCTATGAGTAAAGGTTACCCATTAGCCTTAGGTTTGGTCTCAGGGTATTGCCAGCTGTGTGAAAAATGCACTTTGGACAGAGCGGCTTGCGTTTACCCTACACGAGCACGGTATTCAGAGGAGGGGTTAGGCGTGAACGTTCAAGCAACGGCGAAGAACGCTGGCATCAAATTCACGTTTCCGTTCGAGAAAACCCCAGAGTCTTTCGCTTTGCTCCTTATAGACTAATTTGGGCAAATCTAATAAGGGAACGGATGAAGTAACATCGAACAGGTGCGTTTAGATGAAGCTTTTGCTGGATGAGATGTACGCGGGGTTGAAAGAGTATTTTGAGACCTTGGGTTACGAGGTTTTGACGGCTCAGGAGGCAGGTCTAAAAGCTGCGAAAGACAAGAACGTGGTGGAATACGCAAAAAAGCATGACTTAGTTCTTGTGACGCAGGACCAAAAGCCGGCAGAACTGGCGGAGCTCACAGGTGTCAAATATGTTATGATTACTAACGCTATGATTGCTAAAATCGCGGATGCAGAGATAAAGAAAAAATTCTGTTAAATACCTGAATTCTTAATTTACTTATAATTGCTGTGGAGCGTATTTCTTATAAACCCATAGAGGGACATGTTTCGCTGTCTTCGTTTTGACTATGGTTATTCTAGTCTTGTTAGGGTCTATCATCAGCGCCCTTGCATGCCAGTTCTTCACCGCATTGCGTTTTCTGCGAAAGAGTCTCATCGAAGCCTTCTCCTTTTCCATCGCAATGTCAGGTCACGGAGCTTTAAAAAGGATATTTTCACAATCGTAATATGTCACACACGAAATTGCATGTGCGTTAGGTTTGTTAGAATGGTGTCAGATGGAGATACTTTTCAAGTATTTATTCCAAAGATAGGCGGCTGCGTAACCTGCCGAGATCCCGCTACCCGTAGCGACGAAAGTTACTACCACCACCATCATTGGCCCCAACATTATTGGGTTTACATCAAAGAGCCTTAGGTAGACGACGGTTGTGTAGTAGCTTAGGAAGCCGATTATTGCAGTGCTGAACGTCATGGCAAATATTACTCTATTTCTGTTCACTCCTTCTTTCGTGGAGGAGACTTGGAAAACCAGAGAAAAAACATCCACCAATACTCCGAAGAGAAGCGTGAATATGAAAGTGAAAGGACCAAAAGCAGGGCGTGCTAACGCGGACAGAAAACCGCCGATGAGACCCACGTAGGTGGCGCCTGCTTTTCCCAGAAAGAAAGTTGCTAAGGCGAGTATAACCGCTTGAACCACTATGAGAAGGTAACTAATAGGTTGGGGTACGAAAAAGTTAATCACAAATATTATTGAACTGAAAAGCGCAGCGATGAACAACCGGTTAGCTTTTTGCATAGAGACGTTCCTTTTTTTACTTAAGAGTCGTGTTTCGATGTTAAAAAGCTTGATGTGTAAGCTTCTAAACGACATTAAGCAGAGTTTTCAAAAAGCATAGGGAGCACTGTTTTTTAACGGAAGGTATAAATTGGCAAGCTACAATAAAAGGTAAGTGTTCTAGTATTTGACTCATAGGTGTTTAAGGGGGAGAATGATGAGCACCCACGCAGAAGATTTGAAACTTCGCTTGATGACCATCGAGCTTTTGAGAACTGCAAAGTATAAACGTAACATTACTTACCGAGAATTAGCGTCCAAAACAGGTTTACCAGTCACCGTCCTCAGCAGATACGCGAAAGGACATGTTTTGCCAAACACAACTAGGGCTAAACAATTGTGGCGGGTGCTTACGAAACTCGTCGGTCTAGAAACGGAACTGCGGAACAGAATAAAATTTGACGAAACAGGATACTTCGACAACACCGACATCGTAGGCGACTATAACATACTTCAACAAGCCGCAAACCACGCGCTTGCAAATTTTGCTGGAAAAAGAGTAACGAAAATCTTAACCGCGGCTGCTGACGGGATTCCCCTGGCTACGATGGTTGCCAACTCCCTCGGAGTCAACCTTATTATGGCGAAGAGAAACAAAGAAGTCGGAGTCAAAGCTTTTCTGGATGAAACCTACGTTCTGGGAAAAGATTCAGGCGTAACTGTGACCCTGTACATTCCGAAAGACGCCATCAAAAGGCGCGACAGCGTTCTCATAGTGGATGACATGATTAAAAGCGGGGAAACACAGGAAGCATTGATTAACCTTGTCAAAAAGGCAAAAGCGGAAATTTCAGGCGTTTTCTCACTTGTCGCTGTTGGGGATGAGTGGAAGAAAAGGCTCAAATCTGGAAAAGGCTGTCCAGTCGAAGTTGTAACCTACGTTAAGTCACCCCTCGAATAGGAAAATCAGTTTTCCCGATTTTCTTTTCCGAAATCTTAAACCGAACCACTCAAAATAATAGCTTACGATAGACCATAAAACGATTAATGAGGCAATCGACATGCGAACGATAAAATGGCAAGAAGGAACCGTCATCACAGTAGACCAAACTAAACTACCTCTTGAAACAGTAACCTTGAAAATCAAAACGGTCGACGAGATGGCTGAGGCAATAAAAAACTTGAGAGTTCGTGGTGCCCCGTTGCTTGGGGCATGTGCCGCTTTCGGTTTGGCTTTGGCTGCTTGCAACTCAAAGGCAGATTGCGTTTCGGAAGTGCTGGCGGAACTGGAAGACGCAGCGGTGATCCTGAAAAACACTAGACCTACAGCTGTTAACCTTTTTTGGGCGGCAGACAGGGTCTTGAATAAAGCCCGCGATTATGTCGGTAACGTTGAGGGTTTGAAGGCGATTGTGGTGGAAGAGGCTCAGAGCATAGCGGATGAGGACGCGGAGGCAAACAGGGTTATGGGAGAAAACGGTGCGGCGCTGATCAATGATGGCGATGTTGTTTTGACGCATTGTAACGCGGGCGAATTAGCCACAGTTGAGTACGGCACCGCGTTGGGCGTTATACGGGCGGCTTGGAAGCAAGGAAAGAAGATCAAAGTTATAGCCACAGAAACGCGCCCGTTGCTGCAGGGCGCTAGGCTGACAGCTTACGAGCTGAAACGCGACGGGATACCTGTCACGTTGATAACGGACAGCATGGTCGGCTACGTTATGCAGAATCATTTGGTTGACAAGGTTGTGGTGGGTGCTGACCGCATCGTTCAAGACGGCGTAGCTAACAAGATTGGCACGTTCACTATTGCCGTGCTAGCGCATGAGCATGGCGTGCCGTTTTATGTGGCAGCGCCGAAATCCACCTTTGACTTAAAGCGAAAATCAGCCGACATCATCATTGAACAAAGAAAACCAACGGAGGTTACGCATTATGGCGGTAAACAGGTTGCCGCTGAAGGCGTAGATGTGCTTAATCCAGCCTTCGACGTTACGCCGTTGAAGTACGTGTCAGCAATTATCCATGAAGGCGGGGTTTACTACCCAAAAGATTTTGGCAAATTCAAGACGGAAGCGGCTGAATAGGCGCTTAAAACTTCTTAAGCACAAACGCTGTAAAATCTCATTAAACCAAATCGTATTGAGGTGCACCGTCATCCCAAGGTCAATCACGAGACGTTCCAAGAAGGCAGGTCTTCCACCGGGAACCATAGTGCACGTGGGTGAAAAAAGGCGTGCGGCGGTTAAGTTATCCGTGATTAGTTATGACGGAGTGAATTTTCAGGAGCAAGAAGTCAAAACTGTTGACGAAGCGCTTGCTCTTAGAAAAAAGCCTTCTGTTATGTGGTTGAATGTTGACGGGGTTCACCAGCCAGAGATTATAGAGCAGATTGGGAAAAGTTTTGGCGTTCACCCATTGGTGCTGGAGGACATCGCTAACACGCGTCAGCGCCCCAAGATGGAAGATTTTGACGATTACCTTTTTGTCGTTCTGAAAATGTTCAGGTTTGACGAAAAAGACGACGAAACAAAAACCGAGCAAATCAGCCTGATTCTCGGGAGCGATTTCGTTGTCTCTTTTCAGGAAAGTGAAGGAGACGTTTTTGACTCGATTAGAGATCGGCTTAGAAACAACAAAGGCCGGATTAGGAAGGCGGGTGCTGATTACCTTGTTTATTCTTTGATGGACGCCGTGGTCGATAACTACTTTATGATTCTCGAAAAACTGGGGGAAACAATTGAGGAAATCGAGGACAAACTTGTGACCAATCCGACATCGGAAACCTTGCAGACTTTGCATGATTTAAAGCGAGAGATGATTTTCTTGCGAAAGTCGGTTTGGCCTTTAAGAGAAGTTATAAGCCGATTAGAAAAGGCGGAGTCGCCGTTGATCAACAAGTCAACTTTTGTTTACCTGAGAGACGTTTACGACCATACGATTCAGGTTATGGATGCTGTGGATACTTACCGCGATATGCTTTCGGGCA
Source organism: uncultured Candidatus Bathyarchaeia archaeon (assembly GCA_964544495.1). Lineage (GTDB taxonomy): Archaea > Thermoproteota > Bathyarchaeia > Bathyarchaeales > Bathycorpusculaceae > SG8-32-3. The sequence goes on along the minus strand of CAZJBY010000025.1, from coordinate 21,663 downwards.
TGTTGGATATTTACCTTTCAAGCATTAGCAACCGCATGAACGAAATTATGAAGGTCTTAACGGTTATCGCTACGATATTTATTCCTTTAACTTTCATAACGGGGATTTATGGCATGAACTTCGAGTTTATGCCTGAACTTGGGCAGCCTTGGGGTTACCTCGTGGTCTTGAGTGTAATGCTTGCGATAGCGCTTGTGATGTTGGTTTACTTCAGAAGAAAGAAATGGATATAGACGGCATACTGAAGGTTCAGCGGTAGATATTTATGTTCCAGACGCTTCTATTACGATGGTGATTATTTATGGCTAAAATACCTGAAGATATGGGCGACACCCTGCTAAAACTCATAGACAAGCTAGCAGGAAAAGGATCAGACATTAAACTCAGCTTTCAAGACCTTACCGTAGACATGGGTATGGTAAAAACGAAAATCAACGGCTCGATCATTTTAGATATTCTCTACGTGCAAGAAGCCCCGAAAAAGTAGACTTCTCCTAAAGAGGTGACAATGTGCAATTATCGACATTGTTAGGTCACGTTGTCAAATCCGGAGAAGTCACCCTATCCACTGGGAATGTGGAAGCCCTTCAAATAAAAGCTGAAAACAACAAAATCGAGCTCTGCATAGCTGACAAAGAATTTCTGAAAGACGTTATTGGGAGCACAGGGGGAGGCGGTTCAATCAGAGGCATGCTTGCGCAGCTGAGGAACATGGCTGGTGAATTGAAGGATGAAGGACTCACCGTCACTCTTTCTTTCAAGGGAGACCGCTTAATTACCATAGGTTTGGATGCAAAACCCATTTTTTCACAATTAGTAACTGGAACAAACGCTGTGGAAATTAATAATCTGCGTAAACTGATAGAGTTAACCGTTTAATCGATTTCAAAATCCAAGGGTTACGTAATTCTGGGTAAAGTACTGCGCTCTGTTTTTATAGAAAAAGAAATGTATATCGTGAAGAGTTAGCTACTTTAAAACAAGCGGTTGAAAACCAATGAGCGAGAACAAAACAGGCAGCAGCGTTTCAGAACTTAAAACCACTGGAGTTCTTGTGGAAAACGGCGTCAGAATCGCCGAAAAAAGCTGCATCGACGCGCTTTCCCAACGCGGATACGGCACGGCGGAAAATGACGTGTTCGCACTGGCTTTTTACGAGGCGCTTTATCTTTTGGATAAGGAGTTGCTGGAGGTTAAAGACGAAAGGGGAAAAGCGGTGGATTTTCAAAGCTTGCTGCAGCGGTACGAAAAAGTGAACGAGAACGCATGGGTTAACTATCTGGTTTACAGGGACCTGCGCGGCAGAGGCTACGTCGTCAGGGAAGGCTTCGGCGCCGGAACCGACTTCCGCATGTACGAGCGAGGCGCCTACGGCAAGGACACTGCTTCCTACTTGGTTTTGGGCACTCAAGAGGGCAAACCCCTGCCCATAGACGACTTGGCAAAGGCGTTGCGGCACTGCCAGAGCCAAAAGAAGGAGCTTGTCATAGCGGTGATGAACCGCAGAGGAGAAATAGTCTACTACTCGGTCTCGCAGCTAACCTTCAAGTGAGAGATGTACGCTGAGATTCAAAGAATATCATCCGCTAAATTTTATTCAAGTACATAGGCAAAGCAGCGCAAAAAACGAACGTTTTCGCCATCTGGTTTTTTGAATTTCCCAAGTTTTCTGCTTTTAAGTTTACTTATTTTGTCTACAGTCAATATGGCTTTTCCTTCAGGAGTAAGCTTAATACCGTTAAGAGGCACATTTCCTTCATAGCGAACTTTTTTGATGCTGTATTCATAGAAATAGACATGATTAATCACTGAAATTCGGTTCTCAGAAAGTCTACGACCTACTTTCCACATTCCATGACCTTTGTTAGCAATATCTTGGAGATGGGGTTCACCGTAAGTAACGGGTACGAGAAGCGCAAATTTTTGTTCTAGTTTCAATAGGCTTCCATAATAACGTGTTCTATTAGCGCGATATGCTGCTAGGCTTCTCTTCTGTCGTCTGGTTAGGTACTTTCTGCTTTTCAAATTGTGAATCTTTTCATCGTAATGGCTCTTTGACTTTCTAGGTATCCCTACACCGAGCCTCCCCTTACTTAGGGGAACTGGTGTCGAAAAAGTTGGAAGTTCATCTTCTTCTATACCATGACCATCTTTACCCTTAAAATGGTGTTTTTGGGGATTATACGCGTCTACATGTTTTTGTTCTAGAAAAGGTGCATTGTCAAAGCATTTTTCAAAGAACCCGGTTGCCGCTTCCATGAATTTTTTTTCAGGGTCTTCTACAATAACGTTTGCTTCAGCGTTCTTGCTGTAAGCTGCGGCTGTAAGATTGGAAGACCCAATTAGGACACTGTTTGGCTTGCCATAAAAAACCATAAGTTTAGGATGAAATTTGGGACTGTTATATTTCTTAACTGTCACATTCTTCTGTTCCTGTGAAAATTTTAGCAGAAGTTGCGCAGATTTCTTATCTGTTATTCCTTGCCGCGAACATAACCCGAAGACTATGCGCACCGGCTTTTTTTCTTTAATCAAATTGCTACGATTTAAAGCATTTAGAAATGTTTTCAAACCGCCAACCTTGACATAAGCCATGGCTACATCTAGCCTGGTGCAGTTTTGCAGCAAACATCGAAAATTATACCTAAAAGAAGGTGCATCCACAAATGATACTGTCATGGTTTTGCCTCGCACTATAAATGCAGCTTATTATTTCTACGGAAAAAACTTGCCCTTGATGAGCAACAACAAAAAACGTCCCAAATAAGTATGTGAGAGAATTTAAAAGCTAACATATATCTTTTATTATCCAGTCTTCCGTTAAAATATAAAATATCTTGGAGAATTAGCTATGCCAACTTTCCAAACTGTTCGCGGAATGCGCGATTTGCTGCCTGAAGAAGCCGCAATTCTGAACCGCGTAATTGCCAAAGCCCGAGAAACAGCGGAGCTCTACGGCTACGGAGAAGTCATAACGCCCGTAGTTGAGCCGTACGAGCTGTTAAGCGCCAAGTCCGGTGAAGAAATCCGCCAGCGCATGTTCACCTTCAAGGACCTAGGCGACCGCACTGTAGCACTGAGACCAGAATTCACCGCTTCAATCGCGAGGCTAGCCACAACCGCCTTGAAAACCGAGCCGAAGCCGCTGAGGGTTTTCAGCGTGGGCAGCGTTTACCGCTACGATGAGCCTCAGCGCGGGCGTTACCGCGAGTTTTGGCAATCAAACTTTGAGTTAATGGGCTCAAACAAGCCCGAAGCTGACGCAGAAGCGGTACTGCTTACCAACACCTTCATGAAAGCCACGGGATTACAGGACTACGCGTTCAAAATAGGGCACATCGGCGTGATAAGGGGAATTCTAAGCCAAGAAAAAATTGATGACAAAGTTCAAAATGCGGTTCTGCAGCTCATGGACAAGAAAGAATTTGACCAAGCATTCGAGCTTGTAAAGCAGGAGAAATGTCGAACAGCGCTCAAGGGACTATTGAAGGTGAAAGGTGACACGCCGTTCGAAACAGCCGAGAACATAAAAAAGTACGTTAAGGGTTACGATGCGGCTGAAGCGGCAGCGAATAACTTGCTGGACATTCTGCAGCTTGTCACCGCAAGCGGCTGTCCCGTTGAAGCGGTAGAGCCCGCGTTCGCCAGAGGCCTTGAATATTATACGGGTATGATCTTTGAGGTGAATGTGCCGGAGCTGGACGTAGCTTTGGGCGGAGGCGGACGGTATGACAGGCTTATTGAAGTTTTTGGAGGCGAATCGACACCAGCTGTGGGCGTCGCGCATGGCTTAGACCGCGTAGCCCTTGCAATGCAGATGCAGAAAACCGCGTTGCCAAAGGGGCGTGCGAAAACCGCTGTGGTTATTCCCGTGCAGCAAGAGTTGAATGCGGAAGCGTTGAAAATTTCGCAGATGCTCAGGGAAGCAGGTGTTTCGGTGCAGTTAGAGGTTATGGGACGAAAGATGGCTAAGGCTTTGGAGGATGCTGACAGGCGAAAAGTGGACTATGCGGTGATAGTGGGTGAAAGAGAACTGAAAGAAGGCGCAGTGGTGGTTCGAGATTTGGCGAAACATGAGCAAGCCACAGTGGAAATTGCGAAGTTGCTGGAGAAAATTAGGGGTTAAGGCAAAATAGAAAAGTGGTTAAGCCCTTGAAAAGGGGCTTTGGTTGTTTAGAGTCGTCTGATGTATCTTTCGACTTCCCATTCGGTCACTTGCGTTCTGTAGAGGTCCCATTCTTTGCGTTTTTCGGTCAGGAAGTTTTCGAATGCAGTTTCGCCGAGTGTTTCCCGCATTAGTGTGCTGTTTTCCAGTTCGTCCAGCGCTTCTTTCAGGGATTCGGGCAGTGAGATGATGCCTCTTTCTTTGCGTTCCTCGTAGCTCATTTCGTAAACGTTTAGCTCCACTGGTTCGCCTGGGTCGGTCTTATTCTTGATGCCATCTAATCCTGCCGCGAGCAGAACTGCGAACTGAAGGTACGGGTTTCCAGACGGGTCAGGACAGCGTATTTCGCATCGGGCAGCCGCTTTTCTTCCTCCGAAGTTGGGAACTCTGATGAGTGGCGACCTGTTCTTGTGCGCCCATGCAAGGTAAACTGGGGCTTCGAAGCCTGGCACTAAGCGTTTGTACGAGTTGGGCCAAGAGGCGAGTAGTGCGCACATTTCGCGTCCGTGTGCGAGTTGTCCGCCTATGAAGTTCATGGCTGTTTGCGACAGAAAACCTGCACCTGGGTCACTGGAGTAGAACATGTTCTTAGTCACAGCCACGTTCCACAGGCTTTGGTGTGTGTGCATTCCTGAACCGTTGATGCCTGGGAAGGGTTTAGGCATGTAAGTAGCTAGGTAACCGTTTGCCGCAGCGACGATCTTGGTAATCATCCTCATGGTTAATGCTCTATCAGCAGTGGTGAGGGCATCATCGTACTTGAAGTCTATTTCGTTCTGCCCTAAGGCTACTTCGTGATGGGAGATTTCGATTTCTATACCGAATTCCTCAGCTGTGTCGGCTATTTCTCGCCGAATTGCATCGGTGAGGTCGCCAGGATGGAAGTCGAAGTATCCAGCTAAATCTATAGGTTTGGGGGCTTCGGTGCCGTCTTCTTTTACTATGAAAAATTCCTGCTCTGGGGCGCATATGTAACTGAATCCTGCGTCTTTGGCCTTTGCCAGTGCTCTTTCGAGTATGTATCGTGGGTCACCTTCAAAGCGTTCGTTATCTGGGGTATACACGTCGCAGATGAGCCTGCATGAGGATTTCTCTTTTGCTCGCCACGGCAGAACCGCGAAGGTTGTTGGGTCTGGGAATAAGACCATGTCGGATTCTTCGATTGGTCTGTAGCCTGTTATTGATGAACCGTCAAAGGACTGGCCGTTTTCAAAGATGGCTTCGATGTTTTTGGAGGATACTGCCAAGTTTTTTATGATGCCGTTGATGTCGGTGAACTGGAGTCTTACGAATTTTATTTCGTATTTTTTTATCTCTTTGACTGCGTGTTCCACGTTTTCTTTCCAAACTGTGTCTTTGAAGTTTTTCATTTTTTACATATCCTCATATTAGTTTTGGTCTTTTGATTTTCATATGTTATGGAAGTCAGAGTTATCATAAACATATATAAGTTTATCGCTCTATTCTGTAGATAAACGTTCAAAAAATACGTAAATAGCTGGAAGAATGCGCGGGTTAGTTTATATAGGTTGCAAGAAGTCAAGCCCTTTTTCTAAGCTTCCCTGCGCAAAAAATCCCCCACATCTAAAACGTTCTTAACGGCAACTTCAGTCTCCTTTGCCGCTCCATCCAAGCGACTGACTATCTTGCCAAAGCCTAAACACGCTCCAAACTCGTTCAACACCAACGTGTGATCCCCTTTCCTCCGCGAACCACGCAAAGTCACTATTCCCTTTCGGAAAACGTCTCTGCCGCAAATAAACAGCCATGCTGCTTTCTTTTCAACAACAATCTTGTTAGCTTCACCTTTTGCAAGCATCATTAACAAGTTGAAACTCGGGAAAAACTTGCCGTTCTTAACTTTTCCCAGATATGTTCCTGCATAATAGAAGTCTTTACGAGCGATCTTCAGCAAAGCCTTGTTCAGAAGGAAGTAGCGACCGCCTTTTTCAACAATGAAGTCAGCGTTTAAGGAAATTTTGGCGCCGAGCTGAAACGCAAATTTAAGTATTGACTTCATAGTTTGCTCACCTGCTTCTTGAGTTTGCAGACGAAAAAGCCTTGAGTTTCAGCGGGCCAAATTCTCCTACACCGCTCTACTGAAATATCTAGGCGGTTTCCGAAAACTTCAGTTAACCCTTTTCCGCCGTGACAGTTAACCTCTTCAATCTGGAGGTCCAAGTGCTTTACTGCCCAGTCTATGTTAACTTCGTTTTCTTCAGGCTCCAGAGAACACGTTGAGTAAACAATTTCCCCGTCATCGCGCAGACACGCTGTGGCTTCGGTTAATATTTCTCTCTGCAGTTTCGCGTTTCGCTTCACATCCACCAGAGTTCTTCGCTTAAACCAGTCTTTTTCCCCAACGAAATTTCCAGAGCATGGAACATCTAATAGAATCCTGTCGAACTTCAAGTTTAGCCGTGAAGCCTGTCTCGCGTCAAGATTGTAAACAACTGCGCTGCTCACGTGACATCGTTCCAAGTGATTTGACAAAGCAGCCAGTCGCCGTTTATTAACATCCAAAGCCACCAACACGCCAGTATTCTCCATCAAATCCGCCAGCTGCACAGTTTTTCCGCCTGGAGCGGCACAGGCATCAAGCACGGTTCTGCCTTTCAAGCTGGTGAATAGCGTTGCGGGGATTTGCGCTGCGGCTTCCTGAATCGAGTAGAAACCCAAAAGATATTCGGCGGTGGCGCCCACGGAAACTTTGCTGCTGCGAACCCAGTAGCCCGTTTCGAGAAAAGGAATCGTCTCAAGCTGAACGCCTATGGCGTGCAGTCTTCCTTTAACGTTTTTCCCCTTCGCGTTGGCAACGTTTATCCTGATGGCTTGCCTAGGCTGGACATCTTCAAAGTCCCAACCTAACTGTTTGTAACGGCTAACGAAAAATTCTTTGCCAGACATCAACCAACTACTGATTACCTACGAATAAAAACTTTTCAAACTTTACATGCAAGAAATTTCATGACGCCTAAGTTGTTCTTGGTGATGTTCCTTTGGGGTAACTTCTGTTACATCAATAAAGCTAATAGGCACTTATGCGATTAGTGTAATCGGGTGAATCAAAATCAAATTCAATAGAGTCAATTCTGTTCCGTCTGAAACTCCTTCCGCTCCGAGCCAACCTGAGTTGTCAACAGGAGGCAGCCAGAGGTTTGGAAAAAAACTATACGCTGTTGCGGTCGCGGTCATTGCCGTTGCTCTTCTGATTCCTCAGGGCGCAGCCACGATACCGTTGAATGTTGATTATGAGGTGGGTGAGAAGATGGTTTATGATACCACAATGACCCTGTCTTTTGACGACCCTGATTTAACGGGATCATATGCAGTGATGGGATGGTTCAATGATACGAGCGTGAGTGCAAAGCAGACCGTAGAGGTAATTGCTTTCGATGGCGAATATTATACTCTGAACCAAACCACGATCATGATGCTATTTGATAAGTCGCTCAAGTTTTCGATGCTGCAGAGAATGAACAAAACAGGCTGTTCCACTTACCTCTTCAACGTTGGAGGTACAGAACATGAGATTCCTGACACCAGCTTCGACAGCAATTCTTACCTCACTCAACTGTTAAGCAAGTCAGAAGCCAAAGTAGGCGACAGCATAGACGTCCCATTCCCAAGCGCCATCTCAAGCATAGGCATGACTGGAGGCTTAACAATGACGTTCAGAGGCATTGAAGACCTCACTGTGCCTGCGGGCACTTACAAGGTTTTCAGAATAGACATCAAAAGCCACGACCTAAGCATGAGCTACAACCCTTCAATGACCACCATGGGCATGAACTTGACAACTAAAACGGACATAGACTTGAATTATCAAATATACATGGAATACGGGACGTTACGCCAGATAAAATCCACGATGCAGGAAACCGTTTCCTTGCAGTCGTCAACGATAAACTACACAATGAGCCTCTACACGGACATGACCCTTAACGAGCACGTTAAGCCCTAAGCGCCAAGGCGGAACGGCGAAAAAAAAACTAAAGTGCCATGAAGGATGATGGCTTGCGCAGAGACGGTTTAGCCGCTTATCAGCTTTAGCAGTATGGCTTTTGCCGAGTAAAGCCTATTTTCGCTCTGCTTGTATATTACGGAACGTGCGTCTTCAACTACGTCTCCGCTTATCTCGTATCCCCTGTGAATAGGCATATCATGCATTACGTAGGCGCTACTGCCTTTGAGAAGTTCCTTGTTGATCTGGTAGGGCATCATGAGTTTGAGGCGCTCCGCTTTTTTCTTCGCGAAGTTCGAGTCTGTGAAGAACTCCATGTCAATCCACGTGTCGGTGTAAACGAAATCCGCGTCCGCAACAGCCGATTTCACGTCTAGCGTGGTTTTCCACAACCCGGTTTTTTTTGCATCCTCCAGTAGCTCCTCATCACGCGCGTAGTCGTTAACAAGCGGCGTCACCGTGGTAAGCTCCACTCCTGTCTTGGTGCATGCCTCAATCAGCGAGTTGCACACGTTGTTATGGACACCTATGAAAACTAGTTTCACGCCCTTCAGCGCTCCTTTCTTCTCTTTAATCGTCATCAAATCAGCAATGGCTTGGCTTGGATGATACTTTTCGTCGCAGCCGTTTATTACGGGAACACGTGACGCTTTCGCCATCCTCTGCAGGTCCGCGTTTCGGAGCAGCCGCGCCATTATGCCGTCGACGTTGCGTGACAGATACTGGGCCTCGTCGTAGATGTCCGCCAGAGTGAAGTTTGTTGTTCTCCAGTCAAGGTACAGTGCGTGTCCGCCAAGCTGGGTCATCGCCACCTCAAACGCCACTCTGGTTCGGGTGGAGGTTTTCTGGAAAATCAAAGCCAGAGACTTGTGCGCTAAGGCTTTCGCGTACTTCTCAGGGTTGCGTTTTACCTCGATGCCCTTGTCGATGAATGCGGTAAGCTGCTGAGGGGACAGTTCCTTGAAGTTAATCAGGTGCATTTTTCTTCAGCCTCTCACAGAAAAGGGTGAACCGAGTTAAGCAAATAAGCTTTATGGAAACCTTTTTCTCGCAAAACTCCACTTTTAGTTAGAAGGCTGAAACCGTGATTCTGCTTGTCGCCTCGAACAAGGACCCTGCAGGCTTAAACATAGCACGCCAAGTTCTGGACCACTACCCTTTCAAGGTAACGGGCGTCAGTTTTCAGAAAAACCCTGTTTACTCCGCGCAGGTGAACAGGAAAGACGTTACTCTGGTCGTGCTTAGCGAGGAGGCAATTAACGCGCAAACCCTCACGGACAGCTTCACTAAACCAAGCCTAATCGTCTTCATTTCGCGGCACAGCAGCACAAGCGGCAAGCCCACGCTCTCCGTGCACACACCTGGAAACATCGGCGCAGCGAAATACGGAGGATTACCCCGACAAGTTTCCATTTCACCAGCCGCCGCCATGCGCGACGCGCTGAAGGCGCTTGCTTTCTTCAAAGAAGGCATGAATCTGGCGTATGAAGTTTCTTACGAGTGCACCCATCACGGTCCATCGCTTAACGCGCCAGCCATGTTTGTGGAGTTAGGCAGTTCACCGAAGCAGTGGCGCGACGCTAAAGCTGCAGAAGCTGTTGCTCACGCTGCCATGTCGGCAATCGGCAAATTCGCGGCTTCCGAGGAAACGGCGGTTCTGGGTGTAGGCGGAACGCATTACAATGCGCGGTTTACTCGCATGGCGTTGGAGGGCGAGGCGGTTTTTGGGCACATGATTCCTAAGTATGCTGTTCCGTTGGTGGACGCTGAAATGCTTCGTCAGTGCGTGGACAGGACGCTGGAGAAAGTTGAGGGTGCGGTTCTTGATTGGAAAGGCATGAAGAGCGCGGACAAGCCGCGGTTGCTGAAGGCGCTGGAAGAGGCTGGGCTTTCGTACAGGAAGGTTTGAGAAATATGCTTGTTCATATAGAAGATTGTTATAGAAGATAAGTGCGCGTGATGTTTATTCTCGCGATCTAGCCTTTATAGTTAAAGGAGAGAGGAGACTCCTAAATGAAGAAGAAAACAATTTTGCTGATTCTTCTGTTAGCAAGTGCGGTGCTTTTGCCTTTGTTGGCGATTCGAGCCCAAGGTGACGTAGACGCTGGACCAGACCAACAAGTGTACACTGGAGAAACCACCGTATTCAACGGCACAACCACCGAAAACGCTACTTCAATCATACAGGTCACTTGGGACTTCGGCGACAACACCACGTTAGTGAATGGCACCAGCCCAGACCTGCTGAACGCAACCCACGTTTACACGACACCAGGCGTTTATAACGCTACGCTCACGGTCAAGTTCAACTCCAACCTAAACCAAACCGAAACCGACATAGCCGCAATAACAGTGACTGAAAACCAGCCGCTGGTAGCCGACGCAGGACCTGACCAAACCCTTGAGCAAACGAGCCTGCAAGGCGCAATGGTCACCCTGAACGGCACAGGCTCCAGCGACCCAGACAACGACACGCTCACTTACACCTGGAATTGGACGGGCGGCTCTGCAACAGGCGTAACTCCAACTGCGCTCTTCCCGGTAGGAAACACCACGGTCACTCTAATGGTCAGTGATGGGCAATACAACGCCACAGACACCGTCAACATCGAAGTCTTAGCGGACACCACAGCGCCTGTTGTTGATGCCGGACCAGACGTAACCGTGGAGCAGGAATCCCATGCGGGAACGCAGGTCATGCTCAACGGAACCGCCACGGACAATGTTGCAACGCGATTTAACTTCACCTGGAGCGAGAACGGCATGGTGCTGAAAACGGAAACCAACGTATCAGACACAGCGCTTGTTTACACGTTTAACCTCGGCACTCATATAGTCACTTTAGATGCGACTGACGAAGCAGGCAACACTGGCAGCGACAATGCAACAGTCACGGTTGTCGACACCACGCCACCGGAGATAACGGTGTCAGTAACGCCCGATTCTCTATGGCCGCCGAACCACAAGTACGTGCAGGTGGAAGCCACCGTTACAGCTCAAGATGCAGTTGACCCCGCGCCAACAGTCACGTTTGTGTCCATCACAAGCAATGAACCTGACAATGGAAAAGGCGACGGCAACACAGTCAACGATATAGTGATTTTGGGTGACTACACTTTCGAGTTCAGAGCGGAAAGATCAGGCAACGACATGGGGCGTGTCTACACGATAACGTATCAAGCCACTGACGCTTCAGGAAATACTGCACTGGCATATGCAACAGTGACAGTGAATCACAACCAGTAACCAAGTTCCCTTTTCTTTTTTTGATGCCCTTCTGAAGGCTATAAATGTTAATAGTTACGGTGCAGTTACGTTTTAAACCTTAAAGCTTATAGTAACGTTTATTATTCCTTAATGAAATGATGAGTGTCGGTAAATATGGGCATAAGGTCATGGTTATCTCAAGCTGCGAGAACGTTGAAGTTAGCGGTGAAACCGGGAAGAACTGAGCTTTGGCTATCGATAAAAATTAGCATTCTCGGCATAGGCGTCATTGGGCTCGTCGGTTTCGTGATTAAACTTTTGTCTCTTGCGGCAGGCGGCGCAACAGCATCGGCGGCTTAGAAGGAAGAGCGCTTATGGAGAAGAAAGAGGAGCAGTTTTCAACCAAGATTTTCGTGGTTAAAACTACCACGGGGCAAGAGCGTAACGTAGCTAGGCTTGTCGCCGCGAAGGTTGAGATGACTCACATTCCAATTAAAGCTTTACTTGTTCCTGACACGTTGAAAGGGTATATTTTCGTAGAAGCGGATGGTCCTCACTTGGTGGAGGAAGCCATAGCTGGAGTGCGGCATGTGCGGTCTCGAATTCCGGGTCTGGTGAGTTTCGCCGAGATTGAACGCTACATCATCAGGAAGCCAGTTATAGAAGACCTGAGCGAGGATGACGTTGTGGAGATTACTGGTGGACCGTTCAAGGGCATGCGCGCGAAGATAACGCGCATTGATAAGTCGAAGGCTGAGGTTACGCTTGAGTTGTTGGAGGCGACGTTTACTTTGCCGATTACGGTTCACTCGGATTACGTGAAGTTGGTTGAGAAATCAAAAACTGCAAGGGGTGGAGCATAAATGGTTGAAAAGAAAGTTGTAGAGTTGCTCGTTAGCGGAGGGCAAGCGAACGCGGGTCCGCCGTTGGGTCCTGCTCTTGGACCTTTAGGCGTCAACACGATGGCGGTTGTAACCAAAATTAACGAGTTAACGAAAGATTACGCGGGCATGAAGGTTCCTGTGAAAGTGGCGGTTGATGTCGAAGACAAAACTTTCGAGGTTACGGTTGGCACTCCCACCGCTTCCGCGCTGATCGTGAGCGAATTGAAGATTGAGAAAGGCTCGGGAACGCCTAACACGGCGAAGGTGGGCGACCTCACCATGGAACAGGTGATACGCATAGCCAAGATTAAGGCGCCTCAGCTTTTGGCGCAGACTTTGAAGGGCGCCGCCAAGGAGATGCTGGGCACCTGCGTGAGCATGGGCGTGACGGTTGAAGGCAAAGACCCGCGTGAAGTGCAGGAAGAAATCGACGCGGGAAACTACGACGAACTGCTCGGAAAAAACGAAGAATAGCCAGAAGTTCCACATTTCTTTCCATGCTTTAGGATAAACTATTCTATTTTTGGCTATAGAGAAAAGTCGTTTAGAAAGCGAAAATGAGCAAACAAGAATTTAGTGTTTACGTTTTCTTCTTCCAGCGTAAACGATAGCTACGACTGCTCCGATAGTGATCGCCGCCAGAGCCAACAGTAATGGGAGGGCTAGAAGGAGCGGTGAAGCAAGCGGCACCGGCTCCGTAGCTACAGCATACATCATGTACATGGATCTGCCGCCTCCGCCGGGGATAGATGCACGGAAGCTTATGTGGGGAACGCGATTGGAGTCTAACGCCAAGTAGGATGGTCCATGAGCGGGGAGGTCTGTGTACACGGTTTGGATGTTCCATTCTGCGCCTGTCCAGCCCGCGTACATCAGTGTCACCCCGTCGACGTAGCTGATGTGCGGGTAATCAAGCGAGTCTAACGCCAAGGAACCGATTGGCCCGCTTGAAAACAATTGAAATGAAATCACGGTCTCTGTTTTCCAAGAAAATCCATTCCAATTGGCATACATGATCGTGGAGACATAGTCAACGAAACGGTTGTAAATAAGGTGAGGGTGCCCTGTTGAATCTAGAACCATGTTGCCAACGCCCCTTATTGTATCCGGCAAAGAAACGGTTTCTATGTTCCAAACCGAGTTTTCCAGCGTGGCTAACTTCAAGTCTGGGTTGCTGTACAGTATGTAGGGTTTGTCGTTCGAGTCTAACGCCAGAGACATGAAATAAGGGATTGCTGTGCCATTGTCTACGGTTTCTGTTGTCCAGCCTGAATCGCTGCGGCTCGCGTATTTGACTGTAATGCTGTCAGTGTAGGCTACGTGGGGGTTGCCATTTGAATCGAAGGCTAGGACTCCGTAGTTGCCGTCGTCCACTTTCTGGAATGCCCAGCCTGTTCTATTCCAAGTAACGTACTGTAAGCCTCCGGACCCGCAAAGTATGACCGGGTTGTTGGATGAGTCTAATGCCATGTCGGTTACGAAGCCGGTGGTGATTCTTTGGGTGCTTAAGCCGCCGAGGGAACTGTTCCATCTTGCATACTTCACCAAAGCTAAATCTCCTTGTTTGTCATAGCCGGTATAAGCTATGCTGGGAATGTTGTTAGAGTCCACTACGATGGGGCAATAGCCGTTCCCAATGCCTAAAGCATTTGCATCCACTGCTTGCACGCTCCACGATGCGGCGGCGTAAGTTGGCGCTGCCGAGAAAAAAGCCAACAACAGCGTGAGGATGGCTACCAAAGTGATGGTTGCGGTTGCCGAGGCAGTTTTCCTCATGCACCTATCCTTTTTCTCTTGAAGTACCTTATCAGGTCTATGCCGACAACAGCCACCGCCACTAAGCCAGCTGTGGTCAGCACCGCAGAACTCCAAAACTGTGATTCAGTAGCAAACTTGGCAAGCCAAACACTATCGTTCACCTGACCCACAACCACAAACGCACCCCCACTTGTCACCATCCCCGACTGAACGTAACCTTCGTCCAAAAAACCAGTATGCCCCATCACTTTCCACCGCACATTACCAACACCATCGGTCCTCACCAGTAGCGGAACCGTTGGATTATCATAACGGTCACTTCCCACCGCAAAAAAGCCTCTATCCCCAGTCTCCACCACCGAAACAAAAGGACCTCTATCGCTCACACCCTTAGGGTATTCACGACTCCACTCAACGGTTCCGGTTGAACTGATTTTCGCAAGCCAAGGAGAATAATATTCCTCGCGGGCTACTCCTCCGCAAAGGATTAAACCATCATCCCGCGTTACGTAAATTTTGATGTCAAACAACTTGGCCGATTCGGACGATGGACTCCCGCTAGGAACGTTGAACAGGTTGTAGGTTTTACTCACCTGAAGTTTTCGATTAGAATCTGTCCTGATTAGCCAGAGGTTAGTGGTAAACGACCAATAGCCACCATCCGACCACGTGCCTACAGCGACGTAGCCCCCATTGCCAGTTTCTCCAATGTCAAATGTCGTTGTATGAGTAAGAGTGTCACCATAAAGACCTTGACCTACCGGCTCGTAAGCTGCAAGCGTTTCATTCCACACTATATTGCCACTTTCGTCGATTTTGATGATAAACCTGCCTCTTTCAGAGTTTGAAGAAATATAGGGGGTCTTGTGCCCACCACAACGTAGCCTTCATCACTGGCTTGGAATACGCAAAGTATCTGCATGCCGAACGCCTTGCTCCATTGAATATTTCCTTGACTGTCCGTCTTCAAGACATCTGCCGAAGCGACAATGATATAAACTTCATCTCTCGTTTGAGAAATTGACCTGGCCTCTCTATATAGAGGAACCTCTCTTTCCCACTGAATCGTTTCTGACGAGTTCATCTTGATAATCAGGTAGGTGTAGTTGTGGATGCCTCCTGTATGGGGCGGAGCGTAGCTGTCTTCTAAAGTTGCAACTACAGCGTAGCCTCCATCTGATGTTTGGACAAAACAGTTTCCAAAATCGTGGTGACCAACAGTATAGTTGATGCCTCCGTAGGTAACTGTTCGTAGGGGTCGAGTGAAAGTTTTACTCCACTCCAATTGCGGCGCTTGCATATAAAGAAAGGAAACAATCAGTAGTAGCGTGATTAAGAGCGCCGCAATGAGCGCTAATGTTTTTCTTTTCATTGGAACATGTCCTCTTATGCCCTGTTTAATATCGAGCCGCGTCTGCTGTAAAAGCGTTTTTATCAAGGTTTCTTGACCAAAACAAAAAGCAACGCCCACACTCTTAGTCAACATTTCTTGACTAAGTGCTGAACAGCCTATAGGATTCTAATAGCGGATGTATGCAGAAACCTATAGGAGGTCTATCGCCGTATTGGTGTAAAAACCGCTCAATAACATGTTGAAAACAACAAGCGCTCTGCCAGCTTCCTATAGGTGTTGAACGAAAAACGGTTTAGTTAACCATTAACCATAATAGCTTGGAACTGCATATCCTTTTGAGGTTAAAAAAGCCATTCATGCCTACAAATGTGGTTTACAGCTTGATTCTCGACGATGAATGAAGTCCGCTATGCGAACTGGCAGTTTTCGCAGTTTTAAACTGTAAAACCCAACATTCCCAAGCAACGCACCGCTGCCTAAGAAAAATTTGAACCTCCCAGAAAAAAACAAGGTAAAACACAATGCGAAGCAGACTTTACCCCAGCGAATACTTGGCTCTTCTCACGATAAAGTATGAAGTTGACGCGGACAAGTTATTCAACGCCCTAATTTCAGCCTGGGAAAACCGAAAATCAACATGCGAAAACCTCTCCATCGAATGCCGACTAAAACAAAAACACAAAGCAACTTTCCTGATAACCCAAGGCTCAAAAGTCGTGGCACAATTCAAGATTCCCGAAGAATTCCTGTCCAAACAGAAAAACCCCATAAAAGACGCAAGAAAATCCTACATGGACAGCAGATACGCACCCAACAAAACCGAAACAACACAACCACTCCAAATCAAAGACCTACGAGTCGGAATGAAAAAAGTAAACCTAAAAGCAAAGGTCATAGAAATCTCAAAACCAAAATTCGTAGTCACAAGATTCGGAAACCACGCCACCGTCGCAAACGCACTAGTCACAGACAACACCGGAAAAATCAAACTATGCCTCTGGAACGACCAAATAAACACAATCTCAACAGGCGACACCATACAAATACAAAACGCACGCATCTCAACATACAAAGACGAAAAACAAATGCGAATAGGCAAAAACGGCACACTACGCACCACACAAACACCACACCCATAGACAAACTTTATAGTTCTGTTCCAGCTCTGTATTTTTGGCGGTGGGTCTTAGGCGGGGGGATAGGGGTCCCTTGCACCGTAAACCCTCTACACGACGGGCTGACAGCTGAGGCTGAGGCGCAAAAGGCCGCTTGGACCTTCCTTTCCGAAACATTGACTATCCGTCCCTTGTGGCTGGCGGTTAATGAGGGGCTTCCGTAGGGAAGCCAATTTCATGGTTCACCAGGCGAATCCGGCCAGGCTCGGGAGAGAGCAACCTAAGTCTGGACGTTCAGCGCTCAAGGGGGTGCGGGTAAGAGCGTAGGGCTGGAGGGCGCCGGGCGGAGTCTAGGCGTCGAACCACAGTGGCTCACCGCTACTCCTTTACTGCTTGATTTCGGTTTTGCCTTTCCCTAAAAAGCAGTATCAGCGCAGCACCACCTATTTGCCGCCTATTAGGCTCCTAATACTGGTTCATTGCAGAAACCTATAGGGGGTAGGTCCGTATCGGCGCGGAAATTCAACCTGTGCTTCCGCCTTTAAATAAGGGGGGTATAGACTGCACCGAGCACTAGAGAACAGAAGAACACGCAACTGTCCGCTTCAGAAAAACGCAGAACCCAACAGCGAAAACAAACAGTAATAAGCGAATATTTTTATAATTGGGTTCCAACTCCTCATTGGCATGAGGCTTCAAGATGCCCTTAGATAAGAAGACACTGTTAGACGCGGTTAAAGAGGCAAAAACGCAGTCTAAAGAGAAAAAGTTTACCCAATCAATAGAGCTAATTCTGGATATTAAAGAGATAGATATGAAATCTCCAGAAGGAAAAATACAGCAAGTTGTTGAACTTCCTCACGTCACAGGAAAACCGAACAAGATCCTGGTTGTTGCTTCTGGCGAATTAGCGATGAACGCCAGAGACGCAAAAGTAGACAAGGTTATGGAAAAAGCTGACCTTGAATCGGTAGCTGGCAAAAAGAAGGAACTGCGAAAACTAGCAAACACCTACGACGTGTTCCTCTCTGAAGCTCCTTTAATGCCGCTTGTCGGCAGAAACTTCGGTCCAGTTCTGGGTCCACGCGGAAAACTACCTGTTCCGGTTCCACCCAACGCGGACATAGCAAGCTTGATAAAGAAATACCGCAAAACAGTCGTTGTGAGAATGCGCAACCAACCAATCATCCAATGCGCTGTCGGAACAGCCGACATGAAAGAGGAAGAAATAGTTGACAACATTCAAGCTGTTCTAAGAATGTTAGAGGGAAAACTCAAACGAGGCTTAAAAAACATCAAATACGCCTTCATCAAGACGTCAATGGGTACGCCTGTAAAAATTAAACCTTAACAAAAAGAGTGACTGAGATGCCATCCCAACAAGTACTAGAAGAAAAAATCAGCGAAGTAGAAGAAATCAAAGAACTACTCACAGGATACAAGTACATAGCCATCGCCAGCCTACACAAAGTCCGCGCAGCACAACTCCAAGCACTAAAGAAAAACCTCGCAGACAAAGTCTACATGAGAGTCCTAAAAAACACACTCATCAAATTCGCAATCGAAGACCTAAAAAAAGACGACCTCAAAAAACTCGAAAACCACCTCGAAGGATCAAACCTCTTCCTATTCACCGACCTCAACCCATTCAAACTCGCACTTCTGCTGGAACGCGGCAAAGTAACAACCACAGCCAAATCAGGCGACACAGCCGCCATGGACGTCACCATCCCAGCAGGCAGCACCGGACAACCACCCGGACCAATAATCAGCCAACTAAACGCAGTCGGCTTGCCCACCAGAATCGAATCAGGAAGCGTATGGGTAAGCAAAGACACCCTAGTAGTCAGAAAAGGCGAAACAATCAACGAACGACTCGCCGCAGTCCTGTCAAAACTCGGCATCAAAGCAGTTGAAGCAGGCTTATCCATGACCGCAGTCCTAGACGAAGGACTCATCATCAGCGGAGACCTGCTCAAAGTCGACGTTGAAGCCACACGCAAAACCATCGAACAAAACCACAGCGACGCCTTCGCACTAACCCTAACCGTAGTCTATCCAACACCCGAAAACATGGAAGCACTTTTGCAGATCGCCCACAAAGAAGCCTTCGCGCTTGCGTTAACCGCGGCAGTGCCCACAAAAGAAACCATAGCAGACCTCATCAGAAAAGCACACACAGAAATGCTCAGCCTAAACAGCACACTGGAGAAGACAGCACCTAAAGCTTAACCGGCAACCAAAACCCAATTTTCTTGACAAACTCCCATTTATTTGTCGAGCAAACACAGGCTATTCTATTTCGTGAAATTGCTGATCATTGAACTGGCACAGCGCCTGGAAATCAGACAACATCACAAAGTCGCCCACAACCGTCGCCAAACCGTTCTCCTGAGGCTCCAGATTATACCAACCCAGCGTCCCCAAGTTTATTTTCACCCAAGCGTGATAATCATTCCCACTCTTACCTACGACAACGTAAACGTCATCTGAAGAATACCCAGCCGCACGCAGAAGCGAACACAAAAGAACCGCGAAGTCCTCACAGTCACCTGTCCCCAAAGCCACGGTTTCTTTTCCAAACTGCCAATACTCACGAACCCCATGAACCTCCAAGTCACTAACATACTTGATGTGGTCTCCAACCCAGTTTCTCAGCGCAATCCAATCTTTAACTTTCAACGGCGCATTCTTCAGCACGCTGTCCTTCAGCGCAACCAAACTAGGCTCTCTAGGCGTGACAAACAACTGGGCAAGGCTCGCGTAATCACCAAAAGCACGCGGCACATCCGCGCCAAACGAAAACGAATAAGCGTCCACAGAATCCTCGCATGAAGCCTGCAGCGACGCTATGTGCAGTTCGCCAGAAGCCGCTGAAACAGCCAGAGAGTAGTTTGCGCTATCCGAAACCTCAAGCGAGGGAATCAGCCTATTCGCCTGCTGTTCTCCGTCAACAACAGCCACAAGCGTCACGTTCTTCGCCGTCGCGTCTCCAAGGTTTGAAACGGAATACGTAATCGCATAGGAACCTTCGGGCGAGTTGGCTTCGTCCACGTAACCGTCTACTCTCAAAACTGCTCTTGGCGTTACTTCAGGTTCATTTGGTGACAGCCTGTCCAAAATGGGCTCAAAAAACGCTCGCGTGTCTACAAAAAACAAAACAACTACTACCAAAAGTATAATGGCGATTGCCGCAAGCGCTTTGGAACCCATACCAAATTCAACAGTACATGTTCATCCAAACCATATAAACATTCAAGTGCATAGGCGACTCCGAAAAAGCATATTGGGAAGCAAAATACAGTATTAAGTGGTGTTTGCGACGAGAACTTTGGCTGCAGTGTTAATCTTGGCGCTTCTGTTTTCAGCGGCAGCAGACTTGGCTGACCATGCAGCGGCGAACCCTGACTCGGAAATGCCGCCTGTTCTTGCGATGCCTGTGGAATACGTGAACTACACGATTGCGCAGGTTAACGGGACTTTGTGGGCGAAAATCGACGGAACATACCCGATCTACATCCTTTCTGAGCCGGGTGGTGCTGCGTCTTGTGTTCCTGAGGAGTTGCCGATGGTTTACCCCATGCCGCCAGACACAGCGAACATTCATGTTTGGCTGAACGGCACGGAGCTGGCGTGGAGCGACTTTCCTTATGACACGCATCACACTGCCATCGGCGATTGGTCGATGATTTACTGCGTTATTAGCCCTGTTTCAGAGTTTTTCCTGCTTACGATTCATTATGAGCATCCAATTGAGGTGGTTAACGGGAGCAGCCTGTTCCTGTATGACCTTAACATTAGCCCTTATTTGACGCCTTTAAGCAACAGCTCCATAGCGTATTTTACGGTGCGGTTTGAAGCTGCGGTTTCGGATATTCGAGCGTACACCACGTTTACGGATAGTGTTTGGAACCCGAAGGATTTCACGGTCAGCAGTGGGTGTGATGTGGAAACGGTGGCTATTGAGATGCGTTCTGTGTTTGATGAGCCGTTGGCTGGCGATTTGGTGGTGATGTTCAATGATTCTTCAGCACAGGTTCAAGAGCCGTTTCCGTACTGGATTCTCGCTGTTCCATTTTTCGTGGTTGCAGGTTTGCTTGCGGCGCTGGTTTATAGAAGGAAACGCCGTGAGAAGGGTGTCTGAAAAACGAGCGTGACAACTCTTTTTTGCTTGAGATATGTTCGCGCCGTGGGAAACGTTTACCGCGTGTGTTTTGGCTCAACAGGGTCAATTGAGCGTCGGTGTTTGCGGTAGCACGGAATTTCATATTCGAACAGAGGCACTTTTTTCATTCTTTTCTCGCTTCTCTCGCTTTACAGAAGCGGCTGTTTCAGGTTAAAACGGTTTTCACTATAGAAACCATAGACTATATAGCCTATGCACGTTAACAGTTTGTAGCGTCAGGTGAAAAAACGCGTGGTTCGCCAGGAAAAGCAGAGAATTGCCTATTGGCTGGACAACAGCCTTTACTTGAACATCACCAACAAGTGCTCTAACGACTGCTGGTTCTGCTTCCGCAACTTCAAAAAGGGCGTGGGCGGCTTCAACCTGAAACTGGAAAAGGAGCCGACAACAGCAGAAGTGAAAGCCGAGCTGGAAAACGCTTTGGCGCTGAAGCGGTGGGACGAGGTGGTTTTCTGCGGTTTTGGTGAGCCGACTGCAAGGCTGGATGTTTTGTTGGAGGTTGCGCGGTGGCTGCGAGAGCGCTGCGGCGGTTCAATTCCAATTCGGCTGGACACGAATGGTCATGGTTACGTGTTGAACAAGGGCAGAAGCGTTGCCGCAGAACTGCATGCTGCTGGCGTGAACAGTGTCAGCGTGAGTTTGAATGGTCATGATGAGGAGAGTTACGCGGAGAACTGCAGACCAGAATTCACTGGCGGCTTCGTAGCAGTGGTGGATTTCGTCAAAAAAGCGAAAAAAGCTGGGTTAGAAGTGGAAGTTTCGGCGGTGAGAATGCCAGAAGTCAACATGGACAAAGTCAAAGCAGTCGCCGAATCACTCGGTGTGCCCTTGCGAATTAGAGATTACATACCATGCTTCTGGTGAACTGTTGCGATTTTTTTGTCTATACCCCCCCTTATTTAAAGGCGGAAGCGTGGGTTGAATTTCTGAAGCGCGGTTTTTCATCATGCTATTGGTTGTGAAAAGCGCCAATAGGGACCTACCCTCCTCGTTTTCTGCATCGCATTCCTATTAGGATCCAAATAGGCTT
>CAZJBY010000024.1:0-31045 GCA_964544495.1 uncultured Candidatus Bathyarchaeia archaeon | reverse complement strand
CCCAGCCCATTGCAGGAAGCAAAATACCGTACACAGTAATTATTGTAGCCGTAAGTTGGGTAGCTATGACTGCAAAGAGAAGAGGCTTTGCAGGCTTTACTGACCAAAAGTGACCCTTAGTCCTCGCGACAAACACAGTCAAATGCCCCGCCACTGAAAGCTTCAGGTATATGAAAGATTGAAGCACTAGCGGGTTTAACTTCAACACAACTAGTCCAACGTATAGGATCCCAAAAGTCGAGAATACCCCGATTATTCCAAGAAACGTCGCTATTTCCAGCAAAGTTCGCATGTCCCATTTCTCAGGTTTATCCGAGTACTTCACGTTATCATAAGCTATCGTCATAATCGGCAGGTCATTTAGAAGCGCCAACAAAACAAGCATCAAAGCAGTAACAGGGTAAAACTGGAAAATGACAATTGACGCAGTCATAAAAAGCAGGACACGTATGGTTTCGGCGATGCGGTACGTGCAGTAATTCGTCATTCGCTGGAAAATCTTGCGACTCTCCTTAATCGCATCAATAATAACAGAAAGCCCCGGCTTAGTCAGAACTATGGCTGCTGCGGACTTTGCAGCGTCGGTAGCACCCTCAACAGCAATACCAGCGTTAGCTTTCTTCAAAGCAGGCGCATCATTAACCCCATCTCCAGTCATCCCCACAACATGGTCTTCTTCTTGAAGAAGCTCAACAATGCGGTACTTATGCTCAGGGAAAACTTCCGCAAAACCTTCAGCCTCTTCAACCACGCGCTGCGCCTCACTATCAGGCCTATCCAAAAAAGCAGCCGGCAAAACAATATCGTTTCCAAGGTTTACCTGGCTCGAAATCTCTTTGGCAATAGCTATGTGGTCACCCGTGACCATTTTTACGTTAACACCCATTGACTGAGCGGTCTTTATTGTTTGGGCAGAATCCTCCCTTGGCGGATCAAACAACCCAATTAAACCTGTAAATTGCCACTTGTTCTCCTTATCAGTTCGAGCCACACCCAGCGCACGGTACCCTTTCTGGGCAAACTCATTAACGTCTTCTGTTAATTTGTTGTTGATTGATTTCTTGTCTTCGATCAAAGCCAGAATCGCTTGAGGCGCTCCTTTAGTTACCTTAAGCGGGCTTCCATCTTCTCCTTGCACTGTTGCCTCTGTTCTTTTTATGACTGGATCGAAGGGCTTAAAACTGGTTACTTTGATGTGTTCAATTTTAGCTGCAATAACGGGTATGCTCTTGGTTTTAGTCAAGATTGCTTCGTCGATAGGATCTTTATCTTCTTCCCTTGAAGCAAGCGCACTGAACAGTAGCACGTCATTTTCTGAGAATCCGCCATAAGGTTTAGTTCCTCCCATAGTGAGCGCATTCTTGGTGATAGTGCCGGTTTTGTCTGAGCACAGCACATCCATGCTTGCCATTTCCTCAATTGCCACCAATTTGCTAACTATGGCCTCCTTCTTGGCGAGGGCTATGGCGCCTACGGCCATGGTGACTGACAAAACCGCGGGAAGAGCAGCTGGTATGCCTGCAACAGTCAAGATCAATGCAAACTGAATAATGTCTAAGATGTTTTGACCCCGAAAAACCGAGACCAGAACGATCACTGCTACGAGTCCTATCGCTAGGAAAATCAGGTAATCGCCTATTTTGCTGATGGCTTTTTGGAAGTGACTTGGGGTTTTGGCTATCTCTACGAGTTTGGCGGTTTTGCCGAAAAAGGTTTTGGCGGCGGTGTTGACGACGAGTGCGTTCATTTCGCCTTGTTTAACGATGGAACTTGCGTATCCAACGTCGGAGAGATGTTTCTCAACAGGAAGAGATTCGCCAGTTAGTGCGGACTCGTCGGTTAAGAGGTACTCTCCTTCAATTAGTTTCACATCAGCGGGTATAATGTCTCCCAAACGCAAACGAACAATGTCGCCTGGCACCAGTTTTTCAGCCGGTGCTTCCTGCCATTTCCCATCTCGCAGAACTCGTGCCTTTAGGGCTAATCTTTTTTTTAGTAGTTCTATGGCGTTGTCTGCTTTGCGTTCCTGCCAGGATCCTACTATGGCGTTTACCATTAGCAGCGTTAAAATTATTGCGAAATCAGGCCACCGTTGGATGACCGCAGACATTAATACTGCTGCTTCAATCATCCATGGAATCGGTCCCCAAAAATAGCGCAGGAATTTCTTCAGTGGGTTAACTTTTTTCTCTTGAATTTCATTAGGACCATACTGCACAAGTCGTTTTCCAGCTTCTGAGGAAGAAAGACCCTTCTGATCCGCTGCTAACTTCTTCAGCAATTCATCAACGTCGACTTTTTTTGCCTCTTCTGTAGTTAAGGAATTTTGGTCCATACCTTGGTCTGCCTCTCACAATTTCAGGAGCCTTCAATTCTTCATGGCTATGTCAAAGATAGGCGTCTGTGGCGTACTTTCGCATCATCCGATGCGTATTGAAGTAGTATGCGACTTTCCCTATTGAATTTTTCATCAAGTCTATCCAGGAATCGCGTTGCTGGTAGAATTTTGGGATAATGAGATATTCGAGTTTGTTGTAGAGATCAGCTATTTCTCTTCTCCTTATCTCCCTCTCATCAATATCTTGATTAGGGGATGGTCCTATCGCCCACCCTGTTCTACCTTCCACGCAACCTTCTATCCACCAACCGTCTAGGACACTAAAGTTTACTACTCCATTGTGCGCTGCTTTCATCCCGCTTGTTCCAGAAGCCTCGTACGGCGGCAAGGGTGTATTCAACCAAACATCAGCGCCCGAAGTCAATTTCGCTGCCATTTCCATGTTATAGTTTTCGAGATAGACGATTTCGATTTCGCCTTTCAAGCGGTCTTTAAACTGGTAAATTTCTTTAATTAGGCTTTTTCCCATCTCGTCCTTTGGATGTGCCTTTCCAGCGAAAATAAGTTGAATCTTGTCCTGGATCGTAACTTCTTTAAGTTTTTCCAGATCTGAAAAGATCATTGTTGCTCGTTTGTACTCTGTGGCTCTTCTGGCAAAGCCTAATGTTAAAACGTCGAGGTCAATCTGGAGCCCCGAACTAGTGTGGACAAAGTCGAGTAAATCTTGTTTTGCCTTCACGTGGGCTTCCCATACCTCCTCATCGGGAATGTTGTCAACTCTCACGAGGAGCTCGGGTTCATTGGCCCATCGGGGAATGTACTTGTCGAATAGTTTCCTAAAGTATGAGCATGTCCAGGTGTAGGAATGGACCCCGTTGGTTATGTCTTGTATGTGATATCCTGGGAAAAGTTTCCTTGAGTATTCCATATGCGCTTCCGTAACGCCATTGGTGTACTTGCTTAGGTTTAAGGCTAGAAGTGTTGTGTTCAATTTGTCGGATCCGCCATATGCTTTCAAGATTTTCTCTTGCACTTCGGCTTCAAGAACTTGCGAAAGGAGGTCGTAGGAGAATTTGTCAAATGCAGCTGCCACAGGAGTATGGGTAGTGAAAACACATAGATTTTTTACTTTGTCAGCGTCCAAATCATTGTTCTTTAGCAGCTCAAGGGTAAGAAGGCTAGAATGACCTTCGTTCATATGATATTTCTTGACATTGATCTTCAACGCCTCTAGGATGCGTAACCCGCCTATTCCCAACACTATTTCTTGCTTTAATCGGTATTTTTCGTCGCCTCCGTAAAGAAAATCAGTAATTTCTCTATCCTCTTGTGTGTTCCCTTCAACATCTGTCGTTAGGAACAGCACCGGAATTGTTCCGCCCGTTAAACTCTCCTGCTCATAAACCCACACGCCAATTCTGACATCACGTCCAGCAATCTTGACAGTCGCAGTTTCGGGCAACAGTTTCATGAATTTCGAGGGATCCCATTCTTCAGGGTATTCCATTTGCCACCCATCAGACGTTAATTTCTGTCTAAGATAGCCTTTCTTGCTGACTAAAGTCACTGCAACTAGAGGAATTCTCAAATCTGCACTTGACCTAATTACGTCGCCAGCAAGAACGCCTAGCCCTCCGCTGTAGGTAGGCATATCGGTATTCATCGCGATTTCCATTGAGAAGTACGCGATTTTTGAGCCTTCGATGAAGCTGCTCATGCAGTACTCGCTGTCAAAATAATATTGCCTAGACAAAAAATTCGCTGTAAACTGAGTTTTAGAAGGGTCTAAAGGCATTCCACAAACCGGGTCCTTAATAGTAGACATAAAAGCAAAAGCCTCGCTAGAAGATAGTGCTACTTTCACCCATAATTAGTTTTCCTTCAGCCAAGAAAATGTTCTTTCGAACGATTTATTGTTTGAATTCTGCTGTCTGTGGCTGCGAAGATTGCGACACCAAGCCTAAAGTAAAACCTAAACCCAAGAAATAAGTCTCAACTAAACCTTTTTTCTCACTTTATGAGGCGTTTTTTATGCTCTCTCTCCTTCAATATTTTTTGGAACAAAGCGCGCTGTGCTCAGTGAAACTCCAATAACTTTGACTACACGTCCACAGTCACAAACTTTTAAAACCGCTTCAACTCCCCAATTATTGTTAGCAAAAAAGAGACTCTGAACGATTTGTTCAAGAGGCTATTAGAAGACAGGAAGGGTGTGTTTGCGAAAATGTCTTGCTATTTTTGTTTGCATGATTCTTAATTAGATTTCTTCAAAACTGCATTTCCGTACGATTATATCCAAAATCTCTATTACCAGATTTTTTTGCGTGTGACTTGGAAATCACAGCAGCAATTAAGATTAGCTTCTGCTTGCGTTTCTGCTTCACAACCTCACGTTTCTTATAGGGAAAAGAATTGCTAAACCACAATTACACTTTCTTCCCTCTCGCGTAAAGTGAAAAGAAAAAGATGTGTGAGGGGTTTTAGAGTTTAAGCCGCAGCATGATTAGAGTTTGGCTTTTTTGCCGACGAGTTCGATGAGTTCCACCATACGGCAGCTGAAACCCCATTCGTTGTCGTACCACGCGAAAACCTTAACGAAGTTACTTTTCTCACCCAGAACCATGGTTAACCCTGCATCGAACACAGACGAGTAGGTGCTGTGGAGTACATCGGACGAAACGATTAGGTCTTCAGTATAGTCAAGGATGCCTTTCATTGGACCTTCGGCGGCTTTCTTCATAGCTGCGTTGATGTCTTCTTTGGTGACTTCTTTGCCAAGAACCGCAGTCAAGTCAATGATGGATACATCTGGAGTCGGCACACGCAACGACATACCATTCATCTTGCCAAGACAGCTTGGCAAAACTAAACCGATTGCTTTTGCTGCGCCTGTGCTAGTTGGTATTATGTTAATTGCTGCTGCACGCGCTCGTCTTAGGTCTTTATGCACGAGATCTAAGAGTTTTTGGTCGTTAGTATAGCTGTGGGCGGTAGTCATGAAGGCTCTTTCTAAGCCAAAGTTGTCGACGAGGACCTTAGTGACGGGTGCTAAACCGTTGGTGGTACATGAAGCGTTGCTGAGTATGTTGTGTTTTTCGGGATCGTAGATTTTCTCGTTTACGCCCAACACTATGGTAGCGTCAGGGTTTTCTGCGGGCGCGGAAATGAGGACTTTTTTTGCACCGGCTTGGAGGTGTTTGCTTGCGCCGTCGCGGTGAGTGAATAAGCCGGTTGATTCTACGGCGAGGTAAACTCCAAGGTCTTTCCAAGGCAACGCTGCAGGGTCCTTTTGGGACAGAACTTTGAGGTCTTTCCCATTCACGACCAACTTGTCTGCTTTTGCTTCGACGGTTCCATTAAATCGTCCGTGCACTGAGTCGTACTTGAGCAGGTGCGCGTTTGTTTTCGCGTCGGCAAGGTCGTTAATGGCAACAAAGTCAATGTCCGCGTTTCTCTCGATAGCGGCACGATAAAGAAGTCTGCCAATTCTTCCAAATCCGTTAATTCCTACCTTAATCGTCACTAAAAATCACACTCTCTACACGTTCATCTCTAAGAACATATCTTTAACTTTAACTTAATTAATTTTCTCACACAACCCAAACAAACACTGCAAAAACCTAAACGCGTACTACGCTGCTCAGAACAAACTATTCCCCTTACAAATAGACTCAATCCACAAACCTAAACCCCAAACAACGAAAATTTTTGATGTTCAAATTCTGCCCCACAAGGCACATCTCTCGTTTCCTTTTTTTAAAGCAACAAGCATAAAGAAAACAAGAAATCATTAATTAGATAATGACAACGTGCGCCTGTTTATACCTTTTTTTATGTTTCTTTGCCCTTTTGAAGTTTAACTATGAAGCACGCGTTCATTAAGCCGCTAAAACACCAACTGTGCAATCGGAAATTTCTTAAATAGCTAAAACCTGACTGCGCGAAATGTTTTGAAGTTAGAAAAATCAGTTTGTGGCATCATATCAAAAGGCAGAAATCCAGCTCGCCTATTATTAGCGGCGAAGTTTTTGTGAGTAAAAGTAGATTTTTCGACTTTTCAGAGTGCAGAGACTGCATCTATAAAGGCAGCAGTTACTGTTGGGGTCAATGCACCTTTAACATCTGGAAAAGAGATAGAGACTACTAACGCTTCTTGGAATGTTTATGAAGTGAAAAAGGATACTTTGGAAAAGACAATTTTAAGAAAAATAGGTTTAGGGGAAACCAGTTATTAGGTCGTATAAGTAGGCGTCCCATTCAACTGATTCCTTGTTCAGAATCTCAAGCAACTCCGTCAGAATCCTGTGATGCTTCTTCTCGTCTTCCAATATGTTTAGAATGAGTTGTTTAATCTTCTTGTCTTTCACCACTTCATAAATGTCCTTTACTTGCATTAACATTTTTGTTTCTTCTCTAAGGTGACTTGCAAGCTCCTTTTCCCCTATGTCTTTGCTTTCTTTTCCTATTTGAGCATGTGAATTCAAATCCAAAAGCATTTGATAAGTGTCAGAGTGTCGCATAGTGTCCAAAATTATGCTGTGAATAAACAGCTTAATTATAGCGCGCGCTGGCTTGTCCCTAAAATATGTTGTTTTTTTGATTAGATTTTAATCCCCAAACGTAAATCTTAATAACCTTCGACATCTTTCAATTCAACTATAAGAGGCGATATTTTGTGGTACACTGTCATGATATGAAAGAAGGTCAAGTTTATGTTTGTGAAGAATGCGGACTCGAACTAAAGGTTGAGAAGAGCTGTACTGTGAATGGTAACCATCCCAAAGGAGTATCTTGCACTCGTTGCGTTCATGTTTGCTGCAATAAAGATATGAAATTGAAAGCGTAGCTAAGAGGTGATAATATGTGTGAAGATGTTCCGAAGAAAGATGGCTCTGGAAAAGGCAGAGGGCAGCCTGGAAAAGGTTGCGATGGGAAACCACGAAAGAGAAAAGGAAGGAATCAATAAAGTTAGCGCGCTGCCTTGTCCCGATATTATGTGTTGAAGTAGGTTGGTGAGACTGCTTTGTCGAACCTTCCGATGTTTTCTGCTGCTTCTCTATTCAGAACCAAACACAACAGGCTGTAAAGCGCGTATGAAGCAACGTTTCCTATGCCTCTGACCTTGTTGATGGCTAGGTTATACTGTGTCTTTAGGAAACTGTAGACTGCTTCTATGTGTGGCCTCTTGTGACATTCTTTTTTCTGATCTTCCGGCCCGTAGGCCCGAAACTTCTTATCCACCCTCAGCAAACCCTCAACGTCTCGCTTCTGGTTTGCCGGATACGGAATCACCGCATCGTCAACCGCGTTTCTAATTTTGCCGTCGCTATACTGGCTGTCCGCTATCACACTTCTCAATCTGGCTGCAGACCGCTTAAGAAGCAGCTTCGTCTTCTCCAGCATGCTCAGTAAATGTTTCTTCTCGTTCTGGTTTGCTGAAGCAAAAGCGCAAGTCAAAGGAAGCATAGTCTTGGAATCGATAGATAAGTGAAGCTTGTAGCCGAGTCCGAAGGTTCTGCCAGCTCTTCCAACTCTTGCTTCCCCGTCAGAATAGCCTTTCTGATTGTCAAGTGGATGCCGTGTGCTCCAAGCCTTAATGAACGAAGCATCAAACACGGCATCAACTTCTTTTGCATTGTTTTGTTTCAAGAGTTTAACGACTTTCTTCTCTATTATTCGGGTGAGTATGTCTTCTCCAACCTTTTGGCTGAACCTGCTTAACACGCTTCTATGATATGCTGTTTGCTTTTTCTTTATTAGGCACGGTTTTCTGAGTCGTGGGTCAGTGTCAAGTAGTCTGGTCATTTCTCTTAGGCTGCGAACACCTTTCATTCGCATGACGATGAAGGTTCTGAAAAGTCCTAAAGGGTTTCTTGGATGCCTTCCCGGACCGGAAGTGTGAAAGCAACCGTGCAGGATCTTGCTAGCAAAGCTTAAGTCGATGTTTCCGAAGAGGGTTTCTAGGGTCTCGTGTTCATCTTGTCCCGCTAGGATTCACCTCCTATGCTTGGACGTGACACACAAAATACGAGACCCCGTTTCTCAAAATAAGCTTTTCAATTTAGGGACAAGCCAGCGCGCGCTGCTTAACCGATACATGCTCAGCCTTTATCTTCCCGCTCGTTCCGCATTCGTCCTTTGCCCAACGACATAAGACCTGCGATTACTCGCGCGCGCGGACGTAACTCGAAAGTAGCCTTAATAGGTGGAAAAAGATGTTATTACGTGGGGGTGGCTGGATTGCCTGTGGTTCAAGTCTCTGTTTGGGCGGGTATGAGTAAAGAGGATAAGAAGAAAGTCGTTGAAGGTATGACGAGGGTTCTTGAGGAACTGGGCGTTCCTCTGGAAGCAGTTACCGTCATTATTTACGAAGCATCAAAGACAAACTGGGCAACTGGTGGACAGCTGCATTCAGAGAAGTACGCAAACCGCTAAACTCGATCTATCCTGAGGATCTCTGCGGATTCAAGCAATTTGCTGGATATTTGCCTTAATCACTACGTTTGATGCGGCAGCAATCACCGCAACATTATTTTTCTGACCTTCTTTTCGTGGCCTCCACTACCATGATCATTCCGGCTCTGATGGCTTCGTTTCGGCTGGCGTAGAGTCCCATAATCTCCCTGTCAAACTCTTCTAGGAAATTCTTGGGGATGTGAACTAAAATTCTCTTTATTTTCCGTCCCGTGTTGTTCAGCCTCCTTCATGACAGGGAGGCGTTTTCACCTTTTCTCCCTGAGCCTGATGGCTTGCTGCATAAGATCTGCGAAGTCTCCTTTCTTCAGGGCGAACGAGTGGCGCCCAGCATAAAACTCTTCCTCGACGATGCCCAGCTTGTTCAGCTTCTTGAGATGTTCGATGCAGCGGTCATTGTTGCATCCAGCCTTTCTCGATATGGCTGATACGTTGAGGCTTCTATTCGTAAGGAGCGCCTGAAATACGCGGATGCACACTTCAGAGGAGAGGCACTCGTGGAAGATTACCAATTCCATTGGGGTCACGTTGAAAGTTGACGGTGGCGTTTAATAGCCCTCCTACCTGAGAACAGCGTTTGCAGTACTAAAATGACTTGCGGACGTTTCGCGTACAGGGAGGGGGTCCCTCCAAGATAGGTTTTGGGCTGGTTCCTCTACATTCTGTTAAAGCTGAGGAGGGGTAGTTTTTTGTAAGTATTACTCTGCCAGTTGCAGCGCCTGTTTGAGGCTTTCTTTGAGGGTTTTGGCAAGGCGCTCAAGGGGGAACTCCATTCCCACAAGTGTTCCGTCGTCTCCGCTTACGAGGAGGACGTACCCGTGGGTTTTGAGGTCTTTCAGGTAGGTTTGGATTGCGTCCTTATCCTCAGCTTCTCTTTCATACTCTTCACAGGCGATGCGATACGCGGAGAAGGTATCATCAAGAGAGAGGTACGGTTCAGTCCTCGCCTGCAGAACGTTAATTATGCCTTTTAGGAGGAGCTGCTTGTGCAGAGAGAGCTCGCCTGGGTAGTAAGCGCCGTTAACTCCCTTAGGTATAAGGGCGTGCCCCCTTCTCACATGATCAGCTTTCACTACCTTTGCATGATCCAGTTCAGCTTGACCGCCAGCCTCTAACAAGAGTTCTAAGGCGTAGCGGACGCCGCCATAGTCGACTGAAGTTCTCGCGATGAAGTCGATCACATCTTCGGAAACGGCGCCAGGCTGGAAGGCTTCCGCCGCCCTGTAACCGACTATATCTCTGACTTCGGCTAAGCCATAATCACTGAGGTGCACGGCTGAGACTCGGCCCAAAGTGTCCAGCGTCGCCTTATCCAGCTTTCGCATCCAATCCAAGCTTCTGGAAACGTAGATGAGGCTGACCCTACAAGCCGCATCCGGATAGAGCTCGTGCACTCGCGGAAGCATGTAGAGGATGCTGGGATCCCTCCGCTCGCTCATATACGTGTCCACCTCGTCCAACGTTAGAACGAGTTTGTAATCCTCCTTGCTCAGGCTCCTCGCAACGATAGCTAGCATCTCCTCAGGACTCAGGCCAGACCTCGAAGACTCCACAAACGAAGCCTGATCCAGAAGCTTGGTCATAACGTGGTAGGGCTTCGGGGTATAAGCCAAGTTGACGTGAACGTACTTCAGCTTCTTTCTCTTCTTCGACGCTTCCCCCTCCAGATAGCGGCCTAGCCTCCTGCACAGCACCGTCTTGCCAGTGCCTATGCTCCCGTGCACGTGAACCTTAACATTTACGTCCTCGCCGAGGACAGGTCAAAATAGTTCTTAAGCTCCTTCAGCTCCCGCTCCCTATGAGGCAACCTGGAAGGCGTATAATCATGAAGCAAAACTCTCCTACTCTTAAAGACACCGTGCCGAGACAAATCCATCAACCAAAACGAATATGGAAACAACGACTATAAAACTTCACGCACAATCCGTTGAGGTCCCGTCAAAATCTTCTGCAAACTGGACAGAAGCCGTTTCTTTCAACTGCCGGATGATATGTGTGTGAAGTGGTATGTTGAATGCAGTCATCCATGTAGGATGTATGTTTATTTGAGGGTTTGACCTGCATGTAGGATAGGGGATTCGATATGACTGGGCAGAACGTCAAGGAATTAATCGTCTACGTGCGCTACCAGGATCATGTCCTTTATAATCGAGGAGACCCCGCTTTGATGAAACCTCAGGTGCGAGAAGCTGTAGGCTGGCTTGTGTATGAATGCGCAGACTACATAATAATGGCTTGGGATCGAGACGCTGGTCCGCCCACTCTTCGCGGGGGAGATCCTAAAGCCAGTGGGCTTGTTGTGCTGAGAACAGACATTTTGGAGTTGAAGAGGGTTGGCTAGCCTTTTTCTTTTTCAAGCCAGAGTTCGATCCCTTCTCGTATGGCCTCTCCCAAAGCGCCTTTCTTTCCACCGTATTTCTCAGCCACTTTTATTCGCAGCCTCTTGTCCAATTCATCAGGTAGCTCTATCGTGGTTCTCTTCACAATTATGCCCTCATGCTTCTATGTTGTTATGCCTAGGCATTTATATAATCCCTTCTACATACGTATACTTAAGCATACATACATAAAGAGGAAAAAACAATGACGACAGCTCAAACAACAACAAGACCGATCATTAGAACCCGCCACCTCACCGTCGACGACCTAAAAAAACTGCCGATTCCAATCAAAATCCAAGGCAACTCGCTGATCATAGAGCGCAGCAGCAGAGGATGGAAGCTTCGACGGCCAATCACTTTAAGCATAAAAAAGGTTCTCGCAGCCAGAGAGAAGGGCCTCGTTGCCTACATAGTCTCGTCCTTCACTTCTGAAAGGCCAGGGCTCATACCCTTCGTTTTCGACAACCAAAGCGTCATCAAAATGGCCAGACACTTCCTTCGCCACTGTTCAGCCTCGCCCCACAGCGTCTACAGCTACACCAGTTCAGTGCACAAGTACTCCGCATGGCTGGGCTACAGCCCCGACATGATCATCCAAGACGTGAAGCCTGTTGGCAACATCCCAGATCCCCTGAGGGTTCAGAATCACACAGGCTATCTGGATGACTACATAGCCCAACTGCAGGACGACGGGTTAACGCCGGGTCGAGTTCACTGCTACGCCAAACACGTTAAGACGTTCTACCGCGTAAACGGAATACGCATCGAACTCAATGCGCCTCTAAGCCGCAGAGTCACCTACAAGGACAGAGCGCCCAAACCCGAAGAACTCATGCAGCTGCTTGAAATCGCGAATCTGCGGGAAAAAGTCATCATTTCCATGCTGGCTCTGGGAGCGTTCAGAGAAGAAACATTAGCGAAGCTACAGTACTTTCACGTGCGGGATGAAATGGAAAGCAACCGAGTTCCAATTCACGTGCATGTGGAAGCTGAAATCACCAAAGGCAAATACCACGATTACGACACGTTTCTAGGCGCTGAAGCAGCTGAATACCTTAAACTGTACCTGGAGCAGAGAAGCCGCGGATCTCCAGACAGAAGACCCCCGCCCGAAAACCTCACAGACGAGTCGCCTCTAATCAGAGACCAAACAAGCCATACGCCAAGACCGATAGGTTCCAAGCAGATCCGCAAGCTGGTGCATCAGCTCTACGTTAAAGCTGGTCTCGTAAAACAACCCAGAGGTCGCATGTACGACCTGCGCGTGCACAGCCTACGCAAATACTTCAAAACACAACTCTTAGCTCTTGGCCTTCAACCAGACTACGTTGACTACATGATGGGCCACACAGTAGACACTTACCACGACATACAAAGCCTCGGAGTGGAGAAACTCCGCAACGCCTACGCCGCCTCAGGACTATCCATCAAACCTAAAACACGAGTCAGCAAGATAGACGCGCTAAAAGAGCTTATCCGTGCTTGGGGAATGAATCCGGAGCAACTTCTAACTAGAGACGCATTAGCTGAAGGCGCTGTCACTCGCATGGATCCGGAAGCCTTTGAGAATCACCAATTGGTCCTTCTCAGCCGTTCTTTGAAGCAGATGATACGCCAGGAAGCAGTACAAATGTGCTCGGCGGATGGCGGGCCCGACGGGAATTGAACCCGCGACCTACGGATTAAGAGTCCGCCGCTCTAGCCTTGCTGAGCTACGGGCCCGCGTGTGTTTCTTTTGGGAAAGTGTTTCTGGGGGATATAGGGTTTACGGTTTGAGGGTGTCGGGTTTGTCGGTGGTTATGCCGTCGACGCCTTTGTTTTGGTATTTTGTGGCTTCTTGGGGGGTGTTTATTGTCCAGACGATGACTTTTAAGCCGTTTTCGTGGGCTTTTTGGATGTTTTGGGTGTGGGTGAATCTGTAGAGTGGGAGGAGGTAGTTGGCTTGTAGGTCTTGTGCGGTTTTTATGGGGTTTTTGTGTTTGACGTAGATGAGTCCTGTTTGGATGTTTTTGTCCTGTTCTCGGACGTTTCGCAATGCCTCTTCGTTGAAGGAGACGATTATGACGTTGTTTTGCTGGTTTCTGGTGTGGATGGCGTTGAGGACTTGTTGTTCGGTGTCTGGTTCTTTGAGTTCGATGATGATTTTTGTTTTTTTGTCCAGAAAATCAAGCGCTTCGTTGAGCGTGGGGATTTTCTGGTTTTTCTCCGTTGAAAACGCTTGGATTTCTTTGAGCGTGAGCTGGTTTACTTTGCCTTTGCCGTTCGTTGTTCTTTTGACGTCTGCGTCGTGGATGACGACAAGCTGGTTGTCCTTCGTCTTTCTCACGTCAAGCTCGATGGCGTCAACGCCCATTTCCAAGGCTCTCTGGAAGCTGAGCAGCGTGTTTTCAGGCTCATAAGCTCTTGCGCCTCTGTGACCAATTCGCAGCATGACTTACTGGTGGCGGTTCAAGGACTTAATGCTTTTGGGTCGTGTGACTAGCTGCTCGGAACAGTCTATACCCCCCCTTATTTAAAGGCTGAAACGCGGGTTGAATTTCTAAAACGCAGCTTCGCATCATGCCGCCAATACGGACCTACCCCTATAGGTTTCTGCATAGAACCGCTATTAGGAGCCTAATAGACGGCAAGTACGACTGGCTTGATGCCTGCTCCTTCATGTTAAACATCTTACTCAAGTAAGGCGAGGTTCACTTTACTGCTGTTTGCTTCTGCTTTTTCGAAAAGAGGTTTTTTCTCCATAAATCATAAGTGGTGCTGTTGCACTATCTAGTATAATGAGGTGTCAGCTTTGAAGGCGCCTAGTTCCTGTTTGCCGCGTTCTAGAATCATCACTATTGTACTGTTCGCCGTGCTGTTGCTGTCGCCGTTTGTTTTATCCTCACATGCTGCTTCTGAGACACCTGCAACCGAATGGGATAGGACTTATGGTGCTATGTATGGGGTTTCCGCTTTCTCCACAGGTGATGGCGGCTACGTCATAGCGGGGACAACTGGCGATTGGCTAAATACGCCTATAGGTGGGGGAAGCTGGACAAACGAAACGCTTATGCTTATCAAAACTGACGCGACGGGGGAAGTTCAGTGGAGAAAAAATTATATAAAAGGCATGATGCGGTCTGCCGTTTTGACCAATGACGGTGGCTATGCTATAGCTAAAGCAGGGAAAGCTAACTTAATGAGAATAGATTCTCAAGGAAACATTTAATGGAATAAAACTTATGCTGCCTTCGCTGACGCTTTCGTCTCGTCTATGATTCAGACTAACGATGATGGCTTCGCCATAGTTGGTTATGGTGATCACCCGCTTTACGGAACCGAGTCCAGGCTTGTCAAAACCGATTCGAAGGGTAATCTTTTGTGGAACAAAACGTACGGAGAACCCAACGAGAGCAGTATTGTTCTTTCTATTGTCCAGGCTGATGATTGTGGATATGCACTTGCAGGTTCTACACGGGGCGATATGTGGCTTGTCAGGACTGATTCAAACGGTGATGTCCAGTGGGAAGAGAGGTACGGCGGACAAAATGGTGACGATTGCAGCTCTGTTGTTAGAACGATAGATGGAGGGTATTTGCTGGCTGGATCAACAGCCTCCTTTGGCGCAGGCGATTCTGATGGCTGGGTTGTGAAGTGCGATTCACAGGGTAATATGCAGTGGAGCAAAACTTATGGTGAAACTGGCAGAGATGGTCTTCGTGGAGCGATTCAAGCCAGAAACGGAGGATACGTGCTCGTAGGAAGAACCGATACTATTAGTAGCCCAGCTGGGGTGGTCGTTAAGTTAAGTGCGTCTGGAGAGTTAGAATGGGAAAAAAGCTTAGGCGATAACACACCTGAATCTGTAACCGTGGCTTCTGATGGCGGATACATTTTTGTCGGCTACAAAGGAGAACCTACCAACCGTGATAATGAGGTGTGGGCTGTGAAGATTGCGCCTGACTCTGGCGCTCAAGAAACAGTTCCGCTCTATGCAACATGGATTGTGGTTGCGGTAGTAATAACAGTGGCTGGTCTTGGCTTAGGTCTACTGATTTACTTAATGAAACGCAATCGTTAAGTTCAAAAAATTACCGATTTTTCTTAAGGCGCGCTTTGGTTACTGCACGGAGCGTTTTTTCCGCGGTGGAGACACAAAAAAGCAAATCGTCAATGGTTGCTATGAAGGTGGCGAGTTTTCCTTCGGTTTTTATCTCGGTGAGTACGTGGCTGCCTTGTTTTTCGGTTCTGATGACTAATCCAGCTGGCGTTTTGAAGTTGTCTGGGGAAACCGCGTTGGTAATGGCATCAGCGGTTTTGGCGTCGCCATACTCAAGCCTTATCGTCGCTTCCAATGTCTTCGCCCTTCAGCTGTTTTCCTACAAGTTCGTTAACGGTGTTTACAAAGGTTTCAACCTGGTCGATGGGCACTTGAGCGCCTGCAGCCACATTGTGACCGCCGCCCTTTCCGCCGTACTTCTCTGAAGCGACGCGCATAACGTCGCCGAGGTTGACGCCTCTGCTGAGCGCCATGGCGGTGGTTCTGGCGGAAAACTTGGCTGCATTTTCCGCTTCGATGTTCGAGAAAGCTATAAGCGGCTTTTCAGGGTTTTCAAGTCCAGAAACCAGTATGGACGAGATTGTGCCGATGATCTTCTCGTTAATGAACGTCTCCCCGTAAACAACGTAAATGTGCTCGAATTCCTTCATGCGTTCGGGTTTTTCCATAACCCAGCCCAAGTAAGTGCTGATGCTTTTCCTGTAATCCTCCAAGACCTTGTTGGCTTCTTCAAGCGCCGTGCCCCTGTCGCCCATGCAGATGGCAATGCCGAGGCTTGGTCTGTCCAAGCGCCCCGTGGAGTTCAGCACCACAGCGAATTCGCGGGCGTCCCGAAGCGGCGTCCAAGGCTCCTCGCGGTTTAAAACGTAGACGTTGCCTATGAGATTCTCCACATCGGCGTGCAGTCCCCTTGCAATCAAATGGTCAGCAAGCGCTGAAGACAGCTTTTTCTTTTCTTCTTCCGTAAGGTCCCTGAGAGCCCGAAACCGTTCACCCTCTTTAAGTTTAATTTCCAAGCTAGCCAGAAAAGCCAAACATTTGTCTTCTTCTCCGCTTAAGCCGGGGATGAACGGAGTAGTTGTGGCGGCGAGAGCTCTATGGATGGGGCGGGTTTCTCTGCCGAAGAAAGTTAAGTCCTTCTCCACCGTAACCAACTTCGCAGCCACCGCGTCTTTAACTATCAGGTCGTTCAAGCCGCAAAGTGTTCTCTGCTTGTTTTTATCCTGCATGTCTCCGAGAGCGCCGACGAGCGCGATGGGCGCCAAATCCACGTTCTCCGCATTAACAGCCTTAGCTGCAAAATAGGCAACTCCTGAACCGCTGACTTCAGTGGCGCCGTCAATGCCATGCAAATGCGGGTTAACCTGAACGAAATTCTCGTTTTCCACGTTTCCCGTTATTTGGTGATGATCCAAGATTACGACTTTGACGTTGGGAATTTTTTCGTTCAGCAGGTCAAGGTAGCCGCTTCCGAAATCCGTGAAAATAACCAGCTGCGGCTTGTCCGCCACGATTTCGCCTATGATTTTCTCGTCAACCCACTGTGTTACTCTCAGCCGGAACCGCGCGTCAAGCCTGAACAACGCTTTCCCCATTATCCCTGCTGCGGCAACGCCGTCAGCGTCTAAATGCGAGAAAACATGGATGAAACCGTCTTTCTCCACGGCTTCCATGATAGCCTTTGCTGCTTGTGCGGCTGACGCTAAAAAGCGTTCCGTAGGTGTTTGCTCTTCAGCCATGGCGATTCACTCTTTGCCTAAAGGGGAAATCAAGATTTAAAGCTGGTGCTAACCGTAATTCTTGTGCATAAGAAAAGTGAAATAGTTTTGGGCGAGATAGCGTTAAGTTATGGATGCTACTTTTGCCTTGTATTTCCAGTTCTTTGGCAGAACGCCTTCTCGCTTGTAATATCTTGAAAGCTTGTGAATTCTCGCTTCGATAACCTGCATGGAGCGTTTGTTATGAAGGTCTTTCTTGTTCTTGTCCATGTGAACCGCGAGACCCTGCGCTTTCTTGACCAAGTTAGCCAAGTCTTCAGGCATTGACGGCGCCATTCCCGCTGCTTCCAGTATGTCACTTATGCTCTTTCCCGTTATGGGCTTCACCAACGGAATCGCGTATTGATCCCTGAGAATCGTGCCTATAGCGCTGAGCGACTGTCCGTCCTTCGCCAGTTTTATCACGAAAGCTTCAACTTCTTCAGGCTGGTACTTGCACCAGCTTGGCGGGCGTCTGCTGACGGGTCTGGTTGAATGGGACCTTCCTTTTTCCTTTTTCGGCATCTACACACCTTAAGCACTATGACCCACGGAACACGAATATTTAAAACTAGTGGCTTTGGGACAAGGAGTTTATTCCAAACATATGTTAGAATGGTAACAGATAAAATACCAAACACGCCATCAATATCAAAAATGTTACAATCACTGAGTAACCCATTTTCTTGTTTTTCTCGAAAGAAACCGCTATCATACTAAACAAAGCAGCATAGAAGACTACGATGTAAGTAACATGAAATGCCACTATACCTCTAAATGGAATTCTAAGGACGTAATCCAATAACAATTCCAAAGAAAGATAGACGATAATAAGTCCATTAGATATTATCGTCTTTTTTTTCGCCTTCTCTTTCAGATATCCTAACAATGTTATAGTGAAAGGAACCATCAGAGAAATGACAATACCACCACACGCTTGCAGGAGTACCATATCCCCCAGTTTTGTTGCAATGTATAAAGCACTCACTGAAATATTGAAAATAACAGAGGAACAAATGAACACAGTGTCTATTAATCTATTCATATTCAATTTTCAGTCACTATTTCGTTAATTAGATTTGAGTTTAGGATTAAAATCTGGTTCAACACACAATCCTATCTCTCACTTTTTCTGAATCGGCGTATGATGCCGAGCAAAAAGTTAGCTCTTGGAACTTTTTTCATGTAAGCGTTATAGTCGTCTCCAAACCTCTCCACACAGGCTTTATCTGCTCTGATTAAATCAATGTACGTCAACGGGATAACAGGAACACCCAGTAGGATGACAATCCAGTGTTGAAAAAGCAGCATCCCGGAAAATGCCCACATTATGAAAGTTACATACTGTGGATGGCGAACAACTGAGTATATTCCAGTGTCGACAAGTTTCGTTGTGTGAATATAACTTTGGCCCTTTTTCACTCCGCCT
The DNA here is from genome assembly GCA_964544495.1 of uncultured Candidatus Bathyarchaeia archaeon. Taxonomy (GTDB): domain Archaea; phylum Thermoproteota; class Bathyarchaeia; order Bathyarchaeales; family Bathycorpusculaceae; genus SG8-32-3. Next base: position 12,627 of record CAZJBY010000024.1, on the reverse strand, counting down.
TTTTTACGAAACTCGAATACTGGAAACATACCAAAAACAATCCCTGAAAAACAGTAAAGGCCCACCCCAACATACGCCAAAACGTCAATTTGCGAAACCTCAGACACCAAATAAATGCCAACAACTATTTGCGAGATAAAAAGAACGGTTGAAAGGGTTGCTGGCGCATGATCCTTCCAAGAAAAAGTTCTCTCAGACATTTTATTCATTGCTCAACACCAAAATTGAATTGTCAAAATTCACCATACTCCTGGAAACCATTTGGAGACCCGTTGTTGGTAAGCAATGTATTGTTCGCCTAATATCACGATCAGACTTTTTTCCTTCATATGTTGCCATTCTGTCAAAGAAGATGAAGAAAGCAAGCCAAATAACAATTGAAACAAGCGAGACGCTGATGAATAGAAAAGCTAAACAAAAGAGCAAGGTTCCAAGGTACATCGGATGCCTAACCCAAGCGTATACGCCTGAATCAACAAGCTTAGGCGGATCGTTAACTTGTTCTAAAACCGCTTTATGAGACTTTGATATAAGATAAAAGCTGAGACACAAGGATACTAAAGTGCCTGCGAAAAGCACTGGAAAAGCTAGCGCTTCAAAAATGACAGTTGAATACCCAAACATGAAGAAACCCAAAGAATCAACACTCCACACGGCAAAAAATAAGATTAGCATGATAAGCTGAATTCTGTCGCAAAGCGGATGTTCAGAACCCAAACCATGCCTCATTTTGGAAATCTCCAAGTGCACTGGTTATTTTATTTAATTGATCACAGAGCGCACGCTTTTTAGAATTAGTTTCGCAGCTAATCCGTATTAATATTTTATGTTTAAAAAATAAACTCACGAGCTACCCAGTTGCGACTCGAAACCCAGTAGCAGTCCATTGAATGATGCTGAGGATTATTGAAGCTTTTTGTACCATTCAGCGAATTTGCGAACCGCCATTGCACGATGTGAGAAACCGTTTTTCTGTTCCAGGGTCATTTCCGCAAACGTCTTAGCGCTTCCTGAGGGCTGAAAGATGGGGTCAAACCCGAAACCTGACTTACCGTTTCCCACACGCTCTTCTTTTGTTATTTCCCCAGCGGCTTTTCCTTCAAAACACAGAGGGTCATCCAAGCTGTCGCAGTAGGCTATTGCCGACTTGAACGTGGCTTCCCTGTTCTCCACTTTTTTCATAAGCTTCAGTAACCCCGCATTGCCTATCGTTTGGTATGCGTAAGCTGCGTAGGGACCTGGAAACCCTTTCAACGCGTCTATGAAGAGCCCCGCGTCCTCCACTATGACAGGTAGGCGGCACCGCTTGAACACTTCTCGGGCGCTTGTCTGCGCGATTTCCATGAGGCTGTTGCTTTGGATTTCAACGTCTTTCATCCTGAGCATGCCCACGGCTATGTCAAGCCTCGTCAGTATGCTGCGGGCTTCGTTGAACTTGTGAATGTTTCCCGTCGCAAAGAACACAACTCTGCCTTTCAACGGGAACTCAGCTTGCTTGCTTTCATCAACGTATCGACCTCTCCGTTCTATTTCACGGATTTTCTCAAAAACTTTTTCCGCGTCTTCCCTGCCCAAAATCGCGGCGTACCCCTTCTGCACATGCTTGAAGCATTCAGCCGCCGTCTCATAATGCGTGCTCTGCAACGCTCGTTTCATCAAGTGCAAATCCACTCCTCTCGCTTCAATCTCAGCGTTTTTCTCTCCTAATCCGAAATCTACTAGAAAAATCTTGCCCTCGCCGTTTAGAATCATGTTTGAAGTCGTCAGGTCGCCGTGAATCACTCCGTGTTTATGCAGTTTTCCAATCAACGTGCCGATTTTAACGCATAATTCCTGTCTTTCCTTCGGGGAAGCATGAGGCAAAACTTGCTTCACCTGCTTGCCCTCCACAAACTCCATCGTTATCGAAGCGTTCTTCATGTCCACAAGAAAAATCGTGGGTGTAGGCACCCCAGCTTTTTTCGCTTTATGCATAAGCTGCGGCTCATGTGCTGTTCTGTAGCTTCTGATTTTCGCGTCCAACTCGGCGGGGCGATACCGTTTCGGAAGCCGCGCTTTAATTACGACTTTGCGCCCGTTCCAATCCGCCAGAAACAGGCTGGCTTCTGCCCCCTTCTTGAACAGTGTCATTGCACCCATGGCACATCCACCTTATCTAAGCGCCACCGCAACTTGACAAAACTCTCCTTCACGGGCGTGACCAAGCCGTGCGTGTAGGCTAAAACTCCAGTCCAAGCAATCATGGCACCGTTGTCCGTGGCGAATTGACGCGGCACCACATTAAACTTTGCGTCATGCTCCTCCGCGATGATGCCAAGCATGGACTGCAACCGCTTGTTGGCTGCGACGCCTCCCGTCAAAAGAACTCCGCATTTCTCGGTGTGCGCCAACGCTCTTTCAGTGACCTCCGTAACCATGGAAAACGCATGCTCCTGAAGACTATAGCACAAGTCTTCCAGCCTGTACCCGCCTTTGTGGAGCAGGGTGGTTGCAGCCGTCAGCAGCCCGCTCAGAGACAGGTCCATGCCCTTAACAACATAAGGCAGTGAAATCAGCTTCTCGCCGTCCGCGGCTAACTGCTCCACTGCAGCGCCGAGCGGCAAGCCGCGCTTGTGCTTGAGACCGGCTTCTCTTGCGAAAACGTCTAAGCAGTTGCCGAGCGCGATGTCTAAGGTTTCGCCGAAAACTCTGTAGCGTCCGGCGTCGAAAGCTGAGACGAGGGTGTTGCCGCCGGAAACATAAAGTGTCACGGGGTCTACTGCGCCGGTTTCAAGTTTTCCTATTTCGATGTGGGCTACTGAATGGTTAACGCCCACGAGTGGCACTTCAAGGTAAGCGGCTAAGGCGCGGGAGACTGTTGCCCCGGTGCGAAGGCAGGGTCCTAGTCCTGGGCCTTGAGCGAAAGCGATTAGCGACAGGTCTTTGGGTTTCACTCCAGCCTTGGACAGAGCCTCAGATAGAACTTTGTCTGCGGCTTCCGCGTGGTGTCGTGCGGCTTCTCTGGGGTGAATTCCTCCTTCTTCTGGGATGTAAGCGCTTGAGGCGTTGGCTAATATTTCGCCGTTGAAGGTGGCTATTCCGATGCCGAAGTCGTCGGCAGTGGATTCTACGCCTAAACAGAGCGGTTCAGCCGATTGTTTCATTTGCACAGTCCTTCCATGAGTTTCTTTCAATTGTGGGGATACATATTTTTATCTGGAACCAACGCATATATTTAATGTAGTACGTGGAACTGATAGGTTATGCCGAAACGTAATGATCTGGAACAGAAAGCCCTTCATTTCGTTGTTAACACTGGTCATGAGGGTGTGCTGCAATCGGAATTGTGGCGGGAACTAGGCGCAAGCAGCAGGGAAGGCTCTAGAGTGGCGATTAAGCTGGAAGAAAAAGGGCTGATTCGCAGAGAAAAAGAACTGCAGGGTGGAAGATGGACGTACAGGCTTTTCCCTAAACGGATGCCGCCGTCTATAGAATCCATCGCGGACTGCCCGTGCCTGCTGTGCCAAGACAACGCCAGATGTGACCCGACAACCGCGATTTCGCCGAAAAACTGCGCGAAACTTACCGAATGGATTTTGTCATTGGATAAAGAGGATTCAGACGCGTCAGGTGGCGACGTTTTTGCCCAAAGCCTGGATCCAAGATAGAAAGCGAGATTACTACTATCAAAAGGCAAAGGCTGAAAACTACCGCTCAAGAGCGACGTACAAGCTTTCTCAAACCGCAAAAAAATACCAGTTCATACGCCACGGCGATGTTGTGGTTGATTTGGGCGCGGCGCCGGGCGGTTGGATTCAAGCCGCCAGAAAAATCGCTGGCAAGACAGGCTTCGTTTTAGGCGTAGACTTAAAACCGATGGAGCCTTTCTCCCAAGAATACGTTAGAACGATTGTTGCTGACTTCACTGAGCCTGAAACACTGCAGCTGATCCTTGATTTTCTGCCCAGAAAAGCCGACGTTGTGCTTTCAGACGCGTCGCCTAACATCTCTGGCATATGGGAAGTTGACAACGCACGACAGATAGACTTGGCGACTCAAGCGTTAAAAATCGCGTTGTGCATACTTCGTCCTTCAGGAAACTTTTTTGTTAAGGTGTTCGAAGGCGACATGTTACCGGGCTTTGTGAAAACGGTTAAGAAGCACTTTGAGACGGTTAAGGTTGTGAAGCCGAAGGCAAGCCGAGCCAAGAGCTCGGAGATGTACCTTTTGGCGATGAACCTGAAACCCGATGACCGCGCCAGAGAGCAAAGCTAATTTTGCCGTTACCCAATTATGAGCGGGTGAAAAACTTGAGAATTGTGTCGGCGGATTCTTCAACGGCGATACTAAATGAGAATTTTACGCCGTTGTACCTCATTGCCTCAGCTTCGGTTCTGGTTGAGCCTCCGTTCAGAGAGGCACATGTGCGGTTAGCTAAACCTATTTTCAAGGAAGTGACTGACGGGTACGAGGTTATAGTGGGTGAGGCTGAGCTTTGCAGGGACCTGCTAGGCAGCGTAAAAGCCGACGTTGTGCATTTGGACTTGTCTCTGGGCGCGCTTCCTGTTGAAGAGTTGTCTCCAGTTCAGCTTTCAAACATGCGCGTTTCAGGCAGAGGGTGGCAGCATCTTTTGCGGTTGTTGCCTCGGCTACGGAAAATCGCTGGCGAAATCAAAAGAACATATGGGCTGGACATGCTGGCTATCGGCAAAGAGAGTATTCCCGTGAGAGTTGCCGAGCTAACGGCTAGCGCTGAGGCTATATTGTTTGCTTGCGGACAGGTTTTGGAGAAAAAGGAAGCGTTGCTGTTGGGTTTGCCTTCTAGGTGCCAGCCTATAATAGCTGATGGAAGGGTTTACTTGCGCTCGCTTATGGCGGCGGAGCATGATGTGCGCGGATATGCTGAAGACACGGCTGATGTTTTAGGCAAGGTTAATATTGTGGAAACCCTGAATCCATCTGCCAGAGGTTTTCGCGCGTTAAGAATAAAGCCGAAGACGTGAGTTACAAAACCTTTGTGTGTGGTTGAAATTGAACGAGGCGAATCCCGTGGAACAAGAAAAGGTCCGTGCGGTGCCTACCCTTGACGCCGTTCTGGTTATAGTGGTCACCTTCTTTCTGATCTTGTTTTTGGGATATATCTTTAGTTATACTTTAGGAAATGGACCTGGTTTGGTTCTTTCCGAGTTGCTTATACTGATTGTTCCGCTTGGGTACATGTTGGCAAAACATGTGGATATCAAGCGTTACGTCGGATTAGACGTTAATCCCAAACTTGTGGTGCTGGGGTTCGCGTCGGCGGCGCTGCTGCTCTTTGTGGATATCGCTGTTTCTGTAGTGCTCACCGCCATCTTCGGCGTTAGTCAAGCGGTTGAAGAATCAAACGCGATAATAACCGATCTTAGCTCCTCACCTGGGGGACTCATCGCGGTTATAGCGGCGTTGGGTCTGGCGGGTGTTTGTGAAGAATTCGCGTTCAGAGGTTTTCTCCAGAGCACGCTGACGCGCAGGTACTCGTTTATACCCGCGCTTATAACCTCTGCTTTTGTTTTCGGGCTTTTCCATTTCGACCCGCAGCTGGTCTATATTCTCTCAGCCATGACCGCTGGGCTGGTGCTGGGATACGTCTATCACCGTTGGAACTCCTACGTGGTTTCGGCTATCGCCCACTCCACCGTAAACCTTGTGGTGCTTGTCACGCTGCTGCTTGCAACCTAAAACGCACATTACTTGACAATTTCCAAACTGATGTCCAACGCTTTGACGCTGTGAGTCAACGCGCCCATGCTTATGATGTCCACCTGCGCCGAAGCGTACTCCAGCAGGTTCTGCTCGGTGATTCCGCCGCTGACCTCCAACTGGACTTTCCCAAAAAACCCTGCCTTCTTAAGCGCCTCAGCCGCCTCTCTGACCTGTTTCGGAGAAAAATTGTCCAACATAACGATGTCAGCGCCCGCTTCCGCCGCTTTCACCGCATCCGCAACGCGGGTAACTTCCACCTCGATTTTCTCGCTAGAGCCCGATGCTTTGGCTTTTTTCACCGCGTTCTCCACGCTTCCCGCTATCGCGACGTGGTTGTCTTTTATCAGAATCATGTCGTCCAACCGCAACCTGTGCGGGTCACCACCGCCGATTACCACGGCTTTCTTGTCAAAGTAGCCAAGACCCGGCGCTATTTTGCGTGTTGCCGCGATTTTCGCAGTTCCATTCGCTTTTCGCAGTTTTTCAGTGAGCCTCCGCGTTGCCGTGGCAATGCCGCTCATGCGCGACAGCAAATTCAACAGCGTCCGCTCAGCCGAGAGAATTGTTCGGGCGTTCCCAGAAATCCTCAAAAGTACCGTGCCGCTCTTGATTTCGTCGCCGTCCGCAACTTCCGCCTTAACACTTAGAGCAAGGCTCTCCGCAAAAATCACGGTTTCTCCGATTCCAGCCGCCACTCCCGCTTCCTTCGCCAAGACTTCTGCTTCAACCGTCAAGCCTGCGGGGACAACAGCCTCTGACGTTACGTCACCCTGCCCAACGTCTTCAGCAAGCATCTGCTTGAGCTTCTCTTCCAGAACCTTACGCGGCATAAACATGGCTTTTTACTCTCCCAGTTTAGGCTTAAAATACTTACTTTCGTTGGCACTGTTAGCGTTTGCGTTTCTTGAAGTAAACTATGAGACCTACACCAAAAACAGCAGCCGCTGTAACCGCTACGGCAATAGTGACCAACGTTGTTGGGAAAGTGGCGACGGTGAATGTGACTGTTTCTGAGACTCCCATGAATCCGAAAGTATCGTTAGCGTAAACCGTCAGCGTGTGCTCGCCGTCAGACAAACCGGTAAGCGTAACGTTTCCAGTGACAGTGACGTTGTCTTGCCCGTCGAGACAGTAGCCTATCCACGCCGCTTGCTTGTCAACCACAAAATCCAAAGGAACACTTCCATCAGTATACGTCATGTTTTCTGGATTAAGCAGAACTACTGAAGGGTGTGGCGATGGTTCAGGACCAATCGGAGACGTGACATTCGATTTCAGAGCAAGAACAAAACTTGTGAAATCGTACCTATTATTGTTGCTTTCTCCCACATATACAACATCAGATTTGAGTAAGGGCGCTGAAGCATGAGTATTGTGAGGTAGGCTGTAATTCCAAATTAGCCTGCCGCTGGATGCGTTCAAAGCGTAAAGTTCACTTGAAGAGGCAGCGAGAAACACTCCATTATCGTAAGCAGGGTTAATTCCACTAAAGCCGTTGTTGCCAGCGGGAATAAAGTTCCAAAGCAGCGTTCCATTGGACGCGAGGAAACAGTGCACACCTGCAGAAGACTGTATATACAGATAGTCTTCAACTATGAAAGGACGCAGAGTAATCGAGTACGTCCATTCTTTGACGGGATAATGCCAGAAGAATGTACCGTCTGAGGCGTTTAGTGAGTAGACGCCGCCGGTTTCTGAAGCAACATAAATCCTGTCGTTATCAACGAGTGGAGGTTCGATGGATGAGACTTCGGAGCCGTCATCTGGGTTCTGGAAGACCGTTACCGTGTTGTTCCAGAGCGTGGAGCCGTCTGAGGCTTTCAGAGCCACCACGCCGTTGTTTCTGAAGTAGACATGGTTGCCGGTTGCAACAAGTGAATCTAATGTGCCCGTTTCCTCATAAATCCATTTCAATCCGCCATCTGAAGCGTCAAGCGCGTAGAGCACACATTTCCACCCCGTGTCCGTTTGGAAGTTGCTGGTTGCATAGAGGTAGCCGTCCGAATAAACGATAGAAGATGCGTGTACTATGCCACGATAGGTGTACCATATGACTTCGCCTGTTAAGGCATCAAGCGCCAAGACTACCCCACCGAGATTTTTATCGGACCCTGCTGTGTACAGGCGTTTCCCAACTATGAGTGGTTTTCCAAGAATATAGCCAATATACCCATTATACCGCCATATCTCGGCGCCTGTGGAAGCATTTGCGCAGAAAAAAGACCGCTCAATGAGTGTAGCCAAATCGCTTATGTAAATGCAGCCGTTCTCGACTTGGAATTTAGGTTGCAAGCCGTAGTAGTCCCACACCTGTCTGCCCGAAGATGCGTCAATGCAGTATAGGTGTGTGTAGCCAGTCATGGCACTAATTGCAGTTACATAAATTCGACCATAAGCCATAACCAGATTTGTAATCAAAGGTAGGCCGCATTTGAAATTCCAGATTGGAGTTGCGTCGGCTGCGTTGGCGGAAGGCAAAGAACAAGCAATTGTTGAAAGTAATATAACTGATGTGAACAAAGCTGTAGCTTGATAGCGTCTAGAACCACGCATGCTTACCGTCTCCGTTAACACCAACATATTGTGGGAACCCATAGACTATTAAATTTTCGAGCAGCAGCACTAAATTTTAATCTCGACGACGACGCACGGCACGTCGAGGTATGAGGTGATTTCAAGGAAAAGGCACGCGCACAGGGATTCTGGAATGCTTATGGATTTTGACGGTGAATAGGCACAAGGTATGTTTGATAATGCGCGCGCTTGACTAAGCCCAGAGTGCCCCATTGCCCTGTGCACCACGCGAAACCTACACGACAACGCCTCACTTTATGCTTTTACACTTTAACTGTAAAAAAGTACACACTTTATGAAAAACCACGCTTAGAGTGTACGTTTTATATAAGGGGGGCTATAGACAAAAAATCGCAACAGTCAGCAAGAGCGCAGCGGAAACAACTTAAATCTCACCAAACAAATACACTAATTAACCATTCAAATTCACGAGGCAACAGAAATGAGAAGCGACATGATCAAAAAAGGAATAGAAAAAACGCCTCACAGAGCGCTATTAAAGGCGTTAGGATTAACCGACACGGACATAGCCAAGCCCTTCATCGGCGTGGCAAACAGCTACACAAACATCGTCCCAGGACACATCCACCTAAACCAAATCGGAGAAGCCGTGAAAGCAGGCATAACCGCCGCAGGCGGAACACCCTTCGAATTCAACACTATAGCCATCTGCGACGGCTTAGCCATGGGACACGAAGGAATGCGCTACTCACTACCAAGCCGCGAACTAATCGCCGACTCCGTAGAAGTCATGACACAAGCACACCGCCTAGACGGCTTAGTCCTCGTAACCTCCTGCGACAAAATCACCCCAGGCATGCTCATGGCAGCAGCACGACTCAACATCCCAGCCATAATGGTAACTGGAGGACCAATGATTTCCGGATGGCTTGACGGAAAAAAAATCGGCTACGCCTCAGTTCCAGAAGGCTTAGGACAATACTTCGCAGGCAAAATGACCAGCGAAGAACTCTGCAGGCTCGAAAACGCGGCTTGCCCAGGCTGCGGCAGCTGCAACGGCATGTTCACCGCCAACACCATGGCGTGCGTAACCGAAGCCTTAGGCATGTCACTGCCCTACTGCGCCACCTCACTAGCTAACAGCGCGTTAAAGCTGCGCATAGCCAAGGAAACAGGCGAACAAATCGTCAAACTCACACAAGAAAACATCACCACCTCAGCCATAATGAAGAAAGAAGCATTCGAAAACGCCGTCGCCGTGGACATGGCACTAGGCGGCTCCACAAACACCGTCCTGCACGTTTCCGCCATCGCCAAGGAAGCAGGAGTCACCTTAGCCTTGAAAGTTTTCGACGAAACAGGCAGACGAGTACCCCACCTATGCAGCATGATTCCAAGCGGACCCTACGCCATGGAAGACCTGCACGCCGCTGGAGGAATACCCGCAGTAATGAACGAGCTGAAACCGCTGCTCAACCTGAACTCGTTCAGCGTTACTGGCAAAACTATCGGCGAGAACATTGCAGACGCCAAAGTTTTAGACGCCAACGTTATCCGTCCTCTGACGAACCCTGTTCACAAGGAAGGTGGCATAGCCATCCTAACAGGCAACATCGCGCCCAAAGGGTCAGTCGTGAAAACAGCGGCTGTCTCCCCCAACATGCTCAAGCACAGCGGACCCGCAAAAGTCTTTGACTCCGAAACAGAAGCCGTTGCCTCCATCAGAAAAGGCGAAATCAAGCCAGGTGACATTGTAGTAATCCGCTACGAAGGACCAAAAGGCGGACCAGGAATGCCTGAAATGCTCATCCCCACCGCCACAATAGCAGGAATGGGCTTAAGCGAATCCGTTGCTTTGATAACTGACGGCAGATTCTCAGGCGCCACAAGAGGACCATGCATCGGCCACGTTGCCCCAGAAGCAGCAGACCGTGGACCAATAGCCATCGTTAAGAACGGCGACACAATCACAATAGACATCCCTAACCGCGTGCTAAAAGTGGAGCTGACAGAACAGGAAATTAAAAAGCGCCTAGAAGCATGGAAGCCGAAACCCCCGAGAATCACTAAAGGCTACTTAACGAGGTATTCACCCACACCCACAGAGTAACAGAAAACTGCGCACGGCAGATTCTACCCCCTCCATAGTTTCTGCATACGTCAGCTATTAGGCGCCTAATAGACGGCAAATAAGCTGGTGTTTTGTTGGTGGAATAAAAATTTAGTCAAGGGAACGCGTTTTCCGTGTTGAGTAAGTGAGTGATGAAGAAAAAGTGTTTTAGCTTATTTGGTTCAGTTTTACGCGGAAAGTGCCTGATCAGGCTGCTTGAAGTTGGGGACCTACATGTTTTTTAGGCAGAACAGGCTTTCGTTATTCGGTGGTTTTTATGGCGCGATTGAAGTGCAAGAAGCGTGGCAACGTTTTTGAGCAAGACATCACGGCGGGAATGGTTTTAGGACCGCATCTTGGTCCGTACAAGAGAGTTAAGTGTCCAGCTTGCGGAAAAAGCGGTTGGTATAACATATACTCCTCGGTGAAGGATCCAGTCACTTGGCCGCCTGAAGAGAAAAAGGCGGAGCAGCCTGAACAGCAACTTACTGAGGAAGAGTTGGAGAAGAAGCGGATAGAAGAATCAAAATACGAAAGCAAATAGGCGAACTCGCTTGATTGAGACTGAGAATCTTACCAGAAAATTCGGCAGCCTCACTGCCGTTGAAAACCTCACCCTGCAAGTTAACGAAGGCGAAGTATTCGGATTCTTGGGGCCCAACGCGGCTGGGAAAACCACGACCGTGCGGATGCTCTGCTGCCTGATTTCAAAAACCAGCGGGCAAGCGCGAATCGGCGATTTCGAGGTTGACAGCGAAGAGGATTGCTTGGCGATAAGGAAGATGGTGGGGCTGCTGCCTGAGAACGTGGGCTTGTACGAGAGCCTCAGCGCCTACAAGAACCTTGACTTCTACGGCAAACTCTACGAAGTCCCTCTTCAGAAGCGGCAAGAAAACATAGAGCGCATGCTCAAGCTTTTAGACATATGGGAAAGAAAAGACGAGGCTGTGGGAAATTTCTCTAAAGGCACCAAACAGAAAATCGCTATTGCCCGAGCTTTAATTCATGAACCTCAAGTGTTGTTCCTTGACGAACCAACTGCAAACTTGGACCCTGAAGCATCCAAAACCGTCAGAGACTTCATTCTCGACCTTAAAAAAGAGAAACGAACCATCTTCATGAACACGCATAATCTGGATGAGGCAGGGCGAATCTGCGACCGCATAGCAATTTTGAAAACTAAGTTAATTGCGGTTGGCTCTCCTGAAGACCTTGAGCGAGGCACATCTAACAGGAAAACAGTAGTACACCTCGAAAGCGTCAGCGATGCAATTTTAGCTGCCGTTAAGAAGCTGAGCGCGGTGAAGAACGTTCGTACAAGTGAAAACAAGCTGATACTTGACGTGGAAAATCCCGAAAAGGATAATCCTGAATTGGTAAGGGCGGTTGTGAAAGCCGGCGGAGACGTGCAGTTTGTGACTGAGTTGCGGTCGTCTCTTGAGGATGTTTATCTAAAGCTGATTCGGGAGGCTGAGGCACAGTGAGGCTCTGGAAATCGTGGATAGTGACCACCAAAGACTTAGGCGTATTCAGGAAAAACAAGTACATCCTTTACAGCTTAATCGCGCTGCCCATCCTACTAGGAGTACTAGTGCCGATAATTCTCATTTTCACCCTGCAATCCGAAGCCACTACACTTACGCAAGCGCAACTAACGGAAGCAGCAACAACACTAGTAAATCTGTTCACAGCATACTTCGTCATAATTGCCGCTATTCTCCCAACGATAATTGCTTCTTACAGCTTTGTAGGTGAAAAACTTGAAAAAAGCCTTGAACCGTTGCTGGCAACACCAACCACCGACGGCGAGCTATTGTTTGGCAAGAGTCTGGCAGCGTTTATCCCATGTGTTGGCGCGACCTACATCGGAGCCTTAATCTTTGTTATTATTATAGACACCTGGTCGACCATTAACCTAAACGTTTTCCTAATTCCAAACGTGTATTGGGCAGTAGTGATGGGTGTCGTGACTCCGCTAGTTTGTGTCCTCAGCGTGGAAGCCAACGTAATAATATCCTCTAGGGTAAACGACATACGCGCAGCTCAGCAACTTGGCGGTTTCATTATCCTGCCAATAATCCTTGTGATGGTCTTTGCCTCTACAGTAACAACTTTCCCGCTGGTCACGCTTGCGCTAATTTTATCTGGAGCGTTAGCCCTTGCAGACGTTGCCCTCTTCTATCTGAGCAAAGCCACGTTTCAACGCGAAGAGATACTGACAAAATGGAAGTAGCCCCATTAACGACGGCAATAGGCACGAA
>CAZJBY010000023.1:0-31634 GCA_964544495.1 uncultured Candidatus Bathyarchaeia archaeon | reverse complement strand
CTGCAACCAGCTAGCAGTAAAGCCCCAATGTTCTCCGAAGGCTTCCTTAACCCACCTGTAAACTCCGCCTTCGCCCGGCCATCCTGTAGCGAGTTCAGCCGCCACAAGCGCACATGGAATTAGAAACATGATGACCGCCAAAAAGTTAAAAACTACTGTATTCCAACCTGTCACCGCCATAGTCGGATAATCTCTTGTTTGCAAAAGAGCTGCCCCAGTGATTAACGTGAAAGTGAGAAGGCTTAACTTGTAGCGATTTTGCGACTTTAGACCCTTAACCTCCATTTTACAGTTTCTCCTATCTGCTCAATTTGCCTATACATGGTCAATGGATAGTTTTTGTTTCATTAATATTTGTGTTTATTTTATGTGCTGTGAATAGCAAAACGCTTCTTAATATAACCTAAACTGCTTAGTAATTATAAAAGTGGGTAGATTGTAGAATCACCAAAATTCAATGGCAACGCAAAAGATGAAATCACTGCTGCTGAAAACGCGTTCATGAAAGGAAGAGAGATTAAGCTGGAAAAGAGAAAAGGCAAGAAACCTTCCCATACCGACACAGTATCTGTTGAACTTGCAGAAGACTAATACACAGAAGACTAACGGCGAAGAATTAGTTTCGTGTGAAAATTGAACGTGAATGTGAAGCTAACACTCAGCGCTTCCCAGACATCTATCGCATCTACGAATTTCTGTTGCAAAATGTCAAAGAATGCACCGCTAAGATTAGATTATTAAAAATATCAATGCCTTTGGGATGGTTTGATAGAAGAACCTATGGCAAAAACGGCAAGCCAATTATGACCAAAGCGATACCCAATGCATAATCGTATTGAGCAAAATAGGATACCACTATGATGAATACTCCAAGAACTGCAAGAATAAATCCTATGCGCGTTACTACGAGTAGTTTTAATCCCATTTTTTCTCTATGTCACTATTCTCTGATAAGAAAATTAAGATTTGCGAATGACTCAAATTCAATCTAAACTAGTTTTCAGTTTTAGCTTTTCTAAGATGTCAGCAAAGCACGTTTCTTGTAAAGGTTTCTTCACAAAAATCTTTTTAGCTGCCACATTTCCCTTAACCACATGGGATTCCAGTGGGCGAAGACAAAATCGAAGAAGAACCCTATTCGCTGATCTTCAAAACCCTAAAACACCCTCTACGGCGAAAAATCCTCAGAATGCTCGCCGAAAAGCCACGCAGCTACTCGGAGATACTGGAAGCGCTCGCTATAGACAGCGGGCACCTCAGCTACCACATCGAAAACCTAGGCGACATAATAGCGCGCACTAAAGACGAAAAATACGCGCTGTCAACCATAGGACAAGCCGCCGTCAAACTGATAAGAACAGCACTCATCAGCCAAAACAGTAAAGCACGCCCGAAGAATAAGCAAGACCGCCCTCATCTTCTCAACCATATTCGCAGTCGCCCTTCTAACATGGACCGCCTACGCCTTAACACTCACATCCCAGCAACAGACAATGCTCTTCGCAACAAACCAGGAATCCGAGAAAATTCCCGTAATCCTCCAGCCAAATCAAAAACAAAACTACACCATAAGCCTCAAACAATCCGATTTAGGCAGCACAGGCTACTCAATAGGTACAGACACCGCGTCAATCTTCATTTCACCGTCAACTGACACTGCCACCGATTGGACTAGACGTTTTTCGGACACAAAGTTTCAACTCAGCGGCACATTGGACATTACCCTAACCATCTACGGCTGCGACGGCCAAATCCTGGATCAGCGTCGAGAAAGCGGAAACATCTCAAGCCCCGTAGACTTGACTTTGAACTCACTGAACTCGGCGACTACACATTGCAATTCGAGAATTTAGGAGGAGAACTGAAGGGAACCCTTATTCCTCAGGGAAATCAAGTCACCTATCGCAGGCCACTCTTCAACTATGGCATCGTGGGGACAATAGTACTGGTGCTCTATCCTATCCTGCTCTTCTTAAGTCGAAAACTGAAAAACTAAAATCAAAGTGACAGATTTTTCTTCCAATAGACGGATTTGAAGGACGAAAAACTTGAAGCTAAGCCTGTCCAACGGAATATTTTCGAAATACCCCTTAGACGAAAACATATTCGCCGTTAGAAAGCTGGGGTTTGAGAATTTAGAGTTTAACATGAAGTGCGTTGAGGAAGAAGACGAAGAAGCCGTGTACCCTGCGAAAAAGCTCATCGACACACATGGGCTTAACTGCCTAACTCTCCACTCCGCCACTTTGCCGGTAAAAGACGAAGACAAAATAGCTAAAGCCGTCTACTATGGGCAAGTCTCAGCGGATTTTGCACACAAGCTTTCAGCTCCAGTTATGGTTGTTCATTCCAATGTTTCAAGGAAGTTGCCAGAAAAACTGCGCAGAAAATTCCTGATGCGGATTTTCGAGGCACTGAATCCTTACGCTAAGCGCTTAGGGCTTAGATTGGCGTTAGAGAACCTGTCCTACGCGTCAAAGAGTTTCGGCAAAAACGTGGCTGAAATAGACGAATTACTGAGCATAGTGGATGACGGAGGCATGGGCGTAACCTTGGATTTTTGCCACGCCGAGACCACCGGGCAAACTCTGAGCCTTCTTGAAAAATACAAAAACAAACTTTGCCACGTTCACGTAAGCAACCGCGCTCACAGACCGTTCAAAGTTGAAACGCCAATGCTCAGACTTTTCTAACAAAACTTCAGGAATACGGGTACAGTAGACCTTTAACTATAGAACTAAACTCAAAATGCACGACCAAACAGATTCTTGAAACAAAGACGATCCTCGAAAAGTTCCTTTAGTAGAAGCGTTGCCGCGCGTGAACCTTGAAATCGTTTAACGTGAGACTGCGCTTGAGGTCGTTAAAAATTAAAAAGAAAGAAGGTGGCTAGCTGGCTTTGGAATAAACTTTGCCGACCAGATAGCTAGGCTTTTACAAATTTTATCCAAGCGTCGATTTCTTCGATTGACGGCTTGTCCAATTCTGAGAGCTTTCCCTCTTCAACGCAAGCCTTGAAGATCTCGCTTATTTTCTTGCCGAGGTCAATTGGGTCTTGAGTAGCTAGGTCTTTTCTGCTCATGATGTCAGCGTCTTCCAATAAGATTAAGTCTTTTTCAGTTATGCCAGGAACCATGGCGAGTTGGGCTCTTCCTTGCAGCTTCTCAACCGTCTTTTCGGACATGTCAATTTTCTCCGCGATCACCGCAGGGTCTGTCAAAACTAGTTCGCCCACGTTCGTTATTCCCATTTCTCTCAGTTCATTTCCCGTAGTTTCCCCGATTCCCCTGACATCTTCTACGTTGCTCTGGCTTGTTAGTTGGGGTTTCGGCTTGACAAACTCATCCTCTAGCCTTACGAGTTTTGACTTGATGTCTTCTATTTCGCCCTCTTGCCTCATAATGGTTGTTGTGCTTTTATTGATTCTTTGTGCATATTTCTGCGTGTTGTCTTCAATTTTTGCAAGCCGCTTCGTCACTCCGTCATCGACCTCAGCTAGTTTAGTGTTGAACCTGTTGACTAAACTTGTGTGGAACTGTTTAAGCATCTCTGCCTGATCAGTAAATCCTTCTCCAACTTGCTTCGTCACATCAGCTAATTTGCTGTCAAACCTATTAGCCAAGCTGGCGTGAACCTGCTTTATCTCCTTGTCTTGCTCACCAAACCTTTTTGCAATGTCCTTCTTAGCCGCGTCCAAGCTCTCATCAACCAAAAATACTCTCGCCTTTAGACTCTCTAGAACTGACTGCTGGAACTTTTGGCCATTCTCCAAATTGGTTGCTTTTTCAGCAATCTGCATAAGCAAGTCTTTGTTTGATAATTCACTTACTACTCTGGCGGCGGTTCCCCCAAGGAAAATCAACGTTGCAGCGATAGAGGCTATGAGATAGACATATACTGGAATTCCCCCAGTAAGGCTGTCAATCAAGTAAGGCTGAAAATTGTTCTCTATTCCCAAATTTATGGCCAGAAATATCGCGGTTACTGCGTTTAGTCCTGACAGAATAGTAAAGAAGCCTAACGCCCAAATAGCCTTTCCTCTCAATCTTTCACATCCTCAACGGTAATCTAATTAAGTATCTATTTAAATTGCCAATCGCTTTTAAGTTTTTGGAAGCGACTATCCGAATTCAAAATCTCTGCGCATTTTAATTACGATTCAAACCAACAATAACATGGATTCTTGTCTTGAAAAAGCAAAAATGGGAAAAAGCACAGGGTCAGCTTCACATAATAGGAGTTATAGTTAATTTGAAGAGACACGAACACTAAGCAGGTAATGTTGGTTACTTTTCGCTTTTTCATAACTTTCTGATGCCGAGCGTTCAAAAACGGTCTACGCTAAAATGCTACATATATATGGATTTAAGCGGTGAGGGAACTGTTAGCTGCTTTTCTCCTATTTCAGCAGCCTCAAAATGCTCTGGATTGTGGTGGGCCGGACCGGATTCGAACCGGTGACCTTCTGCACGTCAAGCAGATGTCCTAACCGAGCTAGACTACCGGCCCTCGCGTTATCCTATACTTCCTCTTCTTGTATATAGCCACTTCGTCTTTCTCGCTAAGGAGGGACATAGTGAAATTCTGCTTCTATTAATTTATTTTCCTTTTTCAGGTTCTTGACGGTTTTATCATTCCATTAGGGGCATATTGACTTTTTTTCGGTTTTTTGGAGGTTCAGTTTCTATTGCGGTAAGCCACAATACATCAAAATAATCGGTCACAATAGAAACTATGCTTTGATTGTTTGACCACAAGGCAGGTGATCCATCGATGTTTTCTGTTGGGGTCTCGAAGACGAAGATTTCTTTTCGGTCGTATATGCCTAAGATTGTTTGAGGAGAAGTAGTTAAAAACCTGACCTGGCAAGATGGTTTCGCCTTCAGGTGAGCTATTTGATCCCAAAAAGGTCTTCCTCCATCTGGCTTCTCTATGATAAACCGCCATTTTACTTCCCGAGTATATGACGCTTCCATCTTATCGAAAAAAAGAACGAAACTTTTTGAGAATTGTAGCTGCGAAAGGATTAAGTCGACGCTTTTTTGCGTTTTCTCAAGAGTGTCCTCTATGCTATTGATTATTCTGCTTCTTGGCACAATTATGAACCTTGATTCACTCTTTATTGTGGAACGCTGTTTCGGCAGTTTTCCCAGAGTGTGTCTCAAATCTGCTACTTTTTTTTGCAGGTCAACGTGGCTCTCGGCTTTCTTTTTGAGTAAAAGATCTAAACCTTGTTGAAATGGGATTGCGTTATACCTAATCGGATGGGCTATTTCTCGTTCCACTAACCCTTTTTCTTCAAGGTCTTTAAGCACGCTGTAGAGGTCTGTTCGTTGTATTTTGGAGAGGTTTGAAATTTCCGCTACGGTTAAAAAGTGAGATTTGGCAAGCGCCATATAGGCTTTGGCCTGCATGATTGTCAACCCTAAATCGTTTAGAATTGTAACAGCCTCTTCCAAGAACGGAGACCTCCCACTATCTAATTAAGCGGTCTTACCGCTTAAATTTTGCGGAATTGTACGTAGAAGGGCTACATAATAGCTGTTAAAAACTAAACAAAACATAAGGGGGCACTGTATGATTGAAATAATATTAGGTTTCAATCGTGCATAAAAACCCATTAATGGGTGAAAAGAAATGGATAAAACAAGAAAAAACATAAAGATTGCAGTTACGATTTTGGCTTTGCTTTTGATCTCTTCGGCTTTAGTGTTGATCGGAAAATCTATGATTATTGACTCTTCTATTCAGGCTACGCCGCTTTCAACCGCAAAAGATTACGGTGATTTGCTGCAGTACGAATGGACAACTGGTGGCGCCAACGAGAACCAGTCAGATTTCTCTGCTGGACCAGGACCTGAAAAGCCCGACATACTATGGAAAACAGCAACAAGCGGTGGTGGCACCGTTTGTGTTTTCGAGGGAAAAGCCTTCACGGTTTCGGGGGGCGGATTCACTGGTGGGGGTAGCACTCTATATGCATTTGATGCCTTCACTGGTGAGCTTGAATGGAGCGCAGCTTGCGAACGTAGCGCAGCTTCTTCGGGTGGTATAACTAAGATCGATGAGGACTATCTTTTCGTTGACTGCAACGGTCCAGAAGTCCACAGGATCAGGGACGGCGCGTTTGTAGCGAGCTATGTTGTGCCCGATTATATGGGTCATCCCGGAAGTGCCCAATATTTCCCTGGTTCATATTCTAGTACGCTGAGACTGAAATTTGTGCTGTCCTTTGACATGGCTGAAAAAATAGGTTTGGTTAATGCTATAAGCTTAGCTGATCCGACGAATCCAGAGTTAGCATGGACATATACCGTCTCGGACGTCTCAGAAATCCAAGGATACGGCAATGGAAGACTCTATATTGGAACCACAGCAGGCTACATATATACATTGAATGCTACAACTGGGGAGTTTCTGTGGAAGGCACCTAAGAGTGGAGTGGTACAGCAGCATGGCTTGTATTACGATGGCAACTTCTATCAGGCTGCCGCATCTCAGTGCGTGACCTGCTGGGATGAAGAGACAGGTGCAGTGCAATGGGAATACGACGCAAGCCAACTTGGCGAAAGAGCATACTTCGCCTATAGGGGCGCGGCTGGCTACGGAAGATACTATGATTGCGCGATACCTAATGATCCTCACGGTTGGGTTGCCTGCTGGGATGCTAAAACAGGCGAATTGCTGTGGAAGCAGCCTGCATACTACAACATTGCGTACAATATTGTGGCGTTAGGCGGTGGCAAAGTTTACGCTAGCAAATGTGACCAGAGCGCTGGTTCAGCTACGGCTGGACTGGTGATGCCTGGGTACTCATTTTCATGTTTCGACGCATACACTGGCACAGAACTATGGACTCTTGACGGCTTTAACGTTGCACAGCCTTCCGTTGCCTACGGAAATGTCTACTTCTACAGGAGTGGGTACTTGTATTGCATTGGTTCAGATGCCGCGAAGGATTGGCCTTTCGGCTTTGTCGGCAACAACGAGCAACCCCGAGTAGCTATAGGTCAATCTGGTCCCTCAGATCTTTCGTCTCCGAAGTGGGTGTTCCAAACAGGCGCTAAAATTAGCAGTTCAGCAGCAGTTGTAGACGGCAAAGTATACATCGGCTCCGAAGACTATAACTGGTACTGTCTTGATGCTTATACTGGCGAGATGATATGGAACTTCACGACTGGATACAAAGTCAGGGCTTCTGCTGCCGTGGTTGACGGAAAGGTCTTTACGGGTGCTGACGACGGCACCTTCTATTGCTTAGACGCAGAAACTGGAGAAAAACTATGGGAGGCAAATGGTGGCGGTCTCTTCGATGAAATACTGATGCCACAGGAACTTCAGTCGCGTTCTTCACCGATAGTTGTTGGCAACAAGGTTTATGCAGGTGCTTTAGACGGCAACGTGTACTGTCTTCGCACGTCTGATGGGCACCAGGAGTGGAAACAAGCTACTGGAGGTCCAATCGGCGGCTCACCAGTTTATTATGACGGCGTAATCTACATCGCATCTACAGACACATACCTTTACGCTCTAGACGCAGACACAGGAAACGAAATCTGGCACACAATAGGACTCAACTTAGGCATAGGATACGGAACATCATGGCCTACTCAATACTTCTGCACTGGCACCCCAGTTGCAGCTGGTGACGTAGTCTACGTTCCAGGCGGCGTAACTTACGGAGTTACAGATGTGCCACCATTTTACGGTGGCGCGTTTGGCGGTGGCTTGAAACTGGCAGCCTTTAATAGGACGACAGGCGAACTCATTTATAACCAGGATATTACAGGAAACTCTGGAGGCGTATGGGTACCAACATACTTTGAAGGCAATCTCTACTTCCCCGAGAACATGCGAGTATCTTGTATGGACGCTGAGAATCCAGGTACGGGAGACGCACAACCAGTTGGATTCTTTAATCAGCTGGCTGGAAATCGTACATGGACATCGTGGATTGGCTATCAAGTCCTCTCTTCAGCTGCCTACGCAGACGACATAAGCGGTGCAAAAGTTTACATTGGTAGCGACGTCGGCAGCATCTCCTGCTTCGACGCCGAAGATGGATCGGCGGTATCCGCGTACCAGACGGGTGCCAACGTTGAGGCTTCTCCAACCATTTGGGAAGGAAAACTCTACATCGGCGGAATGGATAGGAACATCTACTGCTTTGACGATTCTCCAGTGGTGAGCATGAGCATCAGCGCAGCGGCTGGCAAAGGCGCTTCAATGTGGAACAATGAAACCATAACTATCGCGGGACAGTTGAATAGTAATCCAAACCAAATGCTTTACCAGTGGAATATCAATGAGAACGGCGCATACATTGGCGGCTCGTACGTACCTGTTGAAAGTGACATGCATCCAGGCATTCCGAACGCGGAGATAAAGCTGTCTTTAACCACACCCAGTGGCGAAGACGTGGCTTTGACGGCGACGACTGACAACAGCGGCAAATTCAGCTTCTCATACGACCCAACCGAGGTTGGCGACTGGGGCTGGGTAGTCTACTATGATGGCCAACGAAGCAAGGGTCTTCAGTACGACACGGCCTATGGTGAGTGGAACGCTTTCACGGTGGCTTCGCCGACTGCTGGCGGTCAAACTGAGCCTGAGCCCGAACCAAACGCATTGCCAATGGAAGCAATATACGCGGCGATCGCGGTCATTGTAATCGTCGTGGTCGCTCTCGGCGCATACATCTTCCTTAGAGGCAAGAAGTAAAAAAAAAGCCAAAATACACCAATCTCTTCCCCTTTTTTCGTGTTTCAAGGAATTAAAGCACAGAGAATTCGTGTAGAAACAAAACGTCGACTTTCGTTTTGCACATCGGCACGTGGCAGACCAGAGTTGCTGTCTTGTTTAGTTCGATTTGAGAATATATCGTTACTCGCAGTTCAATACTTAAACAAGCTCAGCATAATACAAAAAGTAACAGGGAGAAAGGAGAAGGCTAACATGCTCAGAGTCCGAGCAGTCCCGAGCCTATCGCTCATTCTGATGGGCTCCATGGATTGGCTAACAACAATAATCGGAATAGCTTACTTCGGAGCAGTTGAAGGCAACCCATTCCTAGCGGACATAACCCGAACGAACTTACTGGCTTTTACGGCCATAAAACTCTCCACAACCGTAATCATCGGCTTACTTTTCTACAAAGCAGAAAAAGCGTTGATGCGAACACCAGACAAAAGCACCCGTTCATTCCGATGCTCACGTCTCATCCTCAGAGGCGCCTACATCGCAGCAACAGCGTTTCTTCTAATTGCAGTCGTGAACAACCTCACAGTCGTGGTCCAAGCTCTATAACGTGGAAAAGTCCAAACACTTTAAATTTTTAACAGTGCATTTTTGCTTCACATAAACCAACAACTGTGACGCCTATTGCAAGCCAACTTTAAACCCTTGATCGTCTGGCTCATTCTCAACGGTCAAGCGGAAAAAGCTCTGGACCTCCTCGCAAAAAACTACAAGACAAGCACGCCTAAACTGAAAGTAGGCTTGCCTAAAGGCCGCAAAGCAACGGCTTTCGGCGTCTACACATCCAAGAACGAGACAATCTCAGTGCTCAACAGCGACGTGATTCAAAACCCCTTCGTTATTCTGCACGAGTTCTACCATCACCTCCGCAGCAGAGCCGTGGACAAGCAGCACAGGGGCACAGAAAAAAACGCTGACAGATTCGCCATGGAATTCATCAAAGCATACAGGACAGCGGGCGCTCCAGAAAAATAGCGTGCACGCCTGTTATTCTTTTGTTACCTGAAAAGGCAGTCGTTCCCCTTTTGAGTCGTAAACCGCAACGTTCTGTGCACTGGCGAAGGGGAAGCCCACTATCATGAGTACGCGCCCGAAAAAGTGGTTGAGGTCTACTCTGGAAGGTTTTATGTTTCCTGACGGGTGAGAATGCACCGTGCCGACCACGGAAAAGTCCATGGGCAACATGTGAAACGGAAGATTGGCAAACCCGTAGCCGTAAACCGCTAAGGGAGGAACAACAAGGTCGGTGACGCGGATTTCGCTTTTGCTTTTTTTGCCGTGGAGAAGCAGAAAAGTTTCCTTCGGGTAAAGCCGCTTCGCTCCTTCAAAAATCGAGTCCAGCAACTCTGCAGTCATCAAAACCGTCACGCTGTTTCCCATATGAACGTCCAATGGCTTGGCGGTTAATTACCTTTACTGAGCCGTGGCGCTTCGGGAACGGAAAACAGAAATAAACAGGAAGCGCAATATGAACAGAAGGAGCCGGGATGGCAGAGTGGATAACGCGCGGGCCTTGAGAGCCCGTGGATCTTACGGTCCGCATGGGTTCGAATCCCATTCCCGGCGCCATACTGTTTTTTTGTTTAGTTGTAGTTGTGAGGTGTTGCTTAGCACTACTTCTTCTTGTGCGTTGAGGGGGGGTGTGTATTGGAATATAAACCGCGGCAAAAACGCTTTATGCATGTATCTTCCTATAGATAGGCAGGGTTGTTCTTGGCTAAAGTTTTGCTAAAAGATTTAACGAAGCGCTTCGGCACAGTCGTGGCTGCGGACAAAGTCAACTTGGAAGTGCCAGATAAAAAGTTCGTTGTTCTCCTGGGGCCTTCGGGCTGCGGGAAAACCACGATTCTCAGGTGCATTGCAGGACTTGAAACGCCTGAAGAGGGAGAGATATACATTGGAGACCGCCTTGTCAACGATTTGGAGCCCAAAGAACGGGACATAGCCATGGTTTTCCAGACTTACGCGCTTTACCCGCACATGACTGTGTTCCAAAACCTCGCTTTCCCCTTGGAGAACGCCAACGTTCCAAAAGCGCAGATAAAAGAAAAAGTTGAAGCCACCGCAAAACTGCTGCAAATAGGAAACCTTTTGGGCAGGAAGCCTAAGCAGCTAAGCGGAGGCCAACGGCAAAGGGTGGCGTTGGGCAGAGCGATGGTGAGGGAGCCTAAAGTGTTCCTGATGGATGAGCCGCTGAGCAACTTGGACGCGAAATTGCGCGTGTACATGAGGGCTGAACTCAAGAAACTGCAAAAAGAGCTTGGAGTAACTACAGTATACGTCACTCACGACCAGGTTGAAGCCATGACCATGGGCGACAGCGTCGCCATAATAAACCATGGCGCCCTTCAACAGTTCGGAAAGGCAGCTGACATCTATTTTCACCCCGTAAACGTTTTCGTAGCAGGCTTCATAGGCACACCGCCCACAAACTTCTTCGATTGCAACCTTGCAAAAGAGAAAACTTGGTTTTTCGACGCTGGCCCCTTCAAGTACCCAGTTCCTCAACGGCTGCTTGAAAAAGCCAAGGACTGGCCTTCGTCTCTGGTTCTAGGCGTCAGACCTCAGGATATAATAGTACACGACAAATCACAGGACGCCGCAGACATAAAGAAAGAGGCAGCTGAAGCAGCAAAAGAAGGCGTAGCGCTGCCTGACGAGAAACAGGACAAGCGCTTAAAACATGTCTTAATCAAAGCTATCTTGGAGATAGATGAGCCGTTAGGGGATCGCCAAGTGCTGGATTTGAAGGTTGGGGAGTACTTGGTGAAGGCGCTGGTGCTGCCGGATTTCAAGGCTGAGCTGGGCGATGAGCTAGAGTTCGAGTTTTTGGAAGACAAGATTTACGTGTTTGACAAGAAAACTGGGCTGGCGCTGCTTTAAGCGGAATTTAGCCTTTGACTGCTCCAGCGGTTAAGCCTCGTACGTAGTATCTCTGTAGCGCCACGTAAATGGCGACTGGTATTATCATAACTAGGATGGAGCCTGCAGCTAAAAGACTATAGTTCAAGTTCAATCTGCCGATTAGGAGAGGTATAATTTGGGGTGCTAGCTTGGCGGTTGGATTTAGAATGGTTACCAAGGCAAAGAAGAAGTCATTCCAAACGAACACGAACTGCAGTGAGATCAGGGAAGCCAACGCGGGCAGCGTTAACGGGAGAACCACGCGCCAGAAGATTTTGAAGTGGGAGGCGCCATCGACAAGGGCGGCTTCTTCGATTTCTATCGGGAGAGCGGAGAAGAAATTTCTTAGGAAAAGAATCTGCCACGGCAATGCAAAAGCGGAGTGAAGCAGAATAAGCCCAATGTAATTGTTTAAGAGATTCAGATTTCTGAAAAGAACGAAGATAGGCACAATCACCATCTGTTGCGGAATGGTCTGCAAAAGAACCAAGAAAAGAAACAATGTGTCTTTAGTGCGGGACCTAAACCGTGCAAATGAGTACGCCGCCAACGCTGAGATCGAAATCGGTATAAACGTTGCAGGAATCGTCACTATCAAGGAATTGAGCATTGCGCGGCTCAGCGGAAGTGTTGTTGCACCTGTCCATGTGTCAACGAAATTCTTGAAAGTTAGAGTGAACGGGTGAATATTCCACCAGCCAAACTGCACTTCGCTGAACGGACGTACGGATGCGATTGCCACGCCGAGAAACGGTATTAACCAGATGAGTGCTATGAGCCAAGCCACTAAGTGCACAATTACGGTGGAAAGTTTGGGTTTTTTCGAGGGCAACTTAATCCTGAATGACTTAATTTTGTTAAAGAAGTCGAAAACACGTTTTTTCGCTTGTTCAAGAAGAGAAGATATGGCTGCCTTCAAGTTCTCGACATCCTGCTAACTAGATAAGCGGCAACTCCGAAAGTCATCAAAGTCAGTATCACCGCTATAGCTGATCCAGCACCGTAATCATTAGCATAAAATGCCTGATTATACATTTCAAAAGCCAAGACGCTGCTTGCACCGCCAGGTCCTCCTTGAGTCACGACATACACAATGTCAAAAATCTTCAACTCCCACAGAAGCGTCAATGTAATCACAACAAGTGTTGTAGCTCGTAGCATGGGAACGGTTATTCGCCAAAAGGTTTTCCACCTTGACGTGCCGTCAATCTCGGCAGCTTCATACATTTCTTTGGGTATCCCTTCTAAACCAGCAGAATAAACAATCATGGCGAACCCTGTCCATATCCAGATTGACCCAAGTATTACACTAAATAATGCGGTTTCCCGAAACTGTGTAAAATCCCTTGCGTAGGCTCCTAAACCTACAATGCGAAGAGCAGCATTCACAACTCCAGCATCGCTGTCGTATACATAACGGAAAAGAACACCGCCCACCACCAAGGGAACGACGATGCCCAAAAACACGATGGCTTTCACTATTGTGCCACCCTTCACGTCTCTGAGCAAAACCGCGAAAGCAAGACCGAGCATAACTGTCAGAGGAAGATGTATCAATATCCAGATGAGGTTATGGATTAACGCGCCCATAGGAAAAAGACCTTGAAGTATGTTAGGAATGTTTATGAGAGGGTTAACTTTCTCGAAAAGAACGTAATTGTAATTGGCAAGACCAACAAAATTCCCTGTCCCCTTAGAGAGAAAACTCACGTAAACGGTATCAACAATTGGGTAGAAAACAAAAATTATCAACAAAAGGAAGGCAGGAATCAAAAAGAGACGAGAAACCGTGAAAAAACGTCGTAAAAGAAAAAAGAAGGGAGGTTTTTTTCGGGTTTTCCTCTTCACGCACTGACACCCATCACATGTGCGTTTTTCTATGTGCCTTGTTGCGTTATCGCAGCCTGTTGTAGATTGTTTAACACCGTGTTCATCGTTGAAGTGCTTGGGTCGGTCCAAAGAAGTTTCAGCTGATCCCAGAAAGTCTGTTGCCAATCGCCCCCTATCGTGTCGTCAAGGTCTGGAACAATGGTTATGCCTGCTTGACCCATGAAGTCTACAACTTCTTTGTCAGTCACCGAGTAAGCAGAAGCTGGAACACCAGTGTTTGTTGCTAGAGCTCCGCCCTGCTTGACCAAGATTTCCTGTGCGTCAGCACTTGCCAAGTACTGGATTAACTGTTTCGCCTGATCCATATGTGGCGCATCTTTTGTGAGGACCGCGTAGTCAACGGACCCGGAGACTCCATCAGTTTCTGGGAATGGGAAGAAATCAATGTCACTCTTGTTTTCCACCTGAGATTGCGCTGTAACGAAGTTGCCTTCAAAGAACAGCCCATACTTTCCTTCCCAGAGCTTCGCAATCTGACCTGTCCATTCTGCGGGTGCGCTGAAATAGCCTGCTTCAAGTAACCCTGTCAACTCGTCGAAAACTGAAGTCACCTGTGAATCTGTCCAGTTTCTCACACTTGGACCCGTTTCTAAGTCCAGCTGAAGTTGATATCCGCCGCGACCTATTATCCATGCTTCCGTGACATCAGACAGCGGCCAGCCTAGCCCATTGGCGTCTACGCCGCTTGCTATTGCTGCTTCAACGCCTGATATTCCTGTAATGGCTGGGAGGAGAGTGTTCTTGAACTCATCGTAGGTGGTAGGCACGGTCAAACCGTTAGCTTCGAAAAAGCTCGGTCGATACCAGAAGCCTGGTTTGCCTGATAGCTTGAAAGGAGCAGCCCATATTGTAGCAGGTGTGGAAACGGCGGTTATGATGTTGGTAGGAAACTGCGAGGCGGTGACCAGATCGGTAACGGGTGTCAAGTATGCTGAGTTGTCTTGAATCCAGTTGGGCCAAGGAACAATTAAAACATCCACGTCATAGGGCGGTGCAGTTATTTGTTGTGCTACAGTAATCAGCATGTCGGATGTTGTTTGGCTGACGTACGTGACATCTATGCCTGTGTTCGCCGTGAAGTTGCTTAGCACTTGTTCAAAATTGTATTGTTCGGTTCCAGTCCACAGTGCATAAACAGTGAGTTTGGAAGCGGATGTTGTTGAGGAGTAGTAGAAGTAAACGAGGACGCCTGCAACTATGATTATTATGACTAGCACTATAGCAGCGATTGTTTTAGAAATTCCAGAAAGTCTATTAGACATTTTCTTTAGCCTCGTTACTTTTTATATGCGAAGTCCTTTTAAATTTATGTGTCTGCTTGAACACAGCAACAACATGTTCTGAAAAAACCATTTTCAGCCTATTTTTCTGAAAACTGCATTAATTCACCAAGTAAAAAATCAAGAATTTTCACTTAAACCCAAAGTGGAGTATGCTATGGAATGACCTGAATGAACTGGAGTTGGTTTAGCACGGGCTTGATTAGGTTGAATACAATCTGTGGAAACAAGCCTAAAACGATTACTGCAGCTACAAGGATGAAGATGGGAATAAGCAGTCTTTTCGGTTCTTTTATTACGCTTTCGTCTTTGGGCTTTTTCGCGTACATGTAATTCACCAGCCTAAACAAGTATGCGGCTTGGAGAACGCTGGTCAGGACGCCTATGACTGCTAGCCAGGTCAAGTTGGCCTGTATGGCTGCGGTGAAAACCAGGTATTTTGCCATGAAGCCGCCGAAAGGCGGAACTCCCGCGAAAGAAAGTCCCGCTATCACCAAAGCCAAGCTCGCGAACGGCATCTTCCTGCCTAAGCCAGCGAAGTCATCAAATGTTCTGAAGCCGTGGCGGCTGATGAGACCGACTGCCATGAAGGAAAGCGCCGTGGTGATGCCGCCCATCAGGAAGAAGTAGAGGTTGCCCGTTAGCCCCAGCGCCGTTACGCTGGTTATCCCCACCAAGTTGTATCCGACGTCCGCCACGCAAATGTTCGCTATCAAACGCTTCACGTTGTCCTGAATCAACGCGAACAGGTTGCCCACAATCATGGTTAACGCCGCCATAACCGCCAGCATAAACGTCCAGTTCAGCACGGCGGGAGGCGTGAGAATGAACACGAGAACGCGTATCAGAACGTAGTAGCTTCCCTGATCTATCAGAGCGGAAAGAAATGCCGCTGAAGAAGACGGAGCCGCAGTGTAAGCATCGGGTAGCCAGAAGTGGAAGGGCACAATTGCCGCCTCAATGGCGTAGCCCGTGGCAATTAAAATAAACGCGATCAACAAAAGATCCTTATTCGCTAAAACCATCAACGCTTCGCGTACAGCCCAGAAATTCAAGCTGCCCGTTAAACCGTAAACTATGGAGAGCCCAAAGACGATGAAGGCTGACGCTATTATTATCATAACCAGATACTTCAGCGTGGAATTCAAAGACACTGGATCCTTCTTGTAGATCATCAGGAAACTGGAGCCTGCGGCTGCCGCTTCCCAAAAGATGAAGAGCGTTAGAAGGTCTCCGGAAAACACGGCACCCATTAAGGCTGCGGTTAGAATCAACATGATTGCGAAGTATCTTTCTGAGGGTCTTTTGCTTGAGTCCATGTAGAAAATGCTGTAAATCAGGACAACCGCGCTGACAGCGACGACCATTATCGCCATGTAGATTGAAATCCCGTCTATCATGAAAGCGCTGGAAAAATCGGCTGATGACGGACCTGTTAGAGTAATGTTGAGAAACGGCAGCGGTGACGGCGACGGTGCCAGAGCGTAATATTGTAATGCTAAGTTAGCCACGGCGGCACCTGAGACCAGAAAAGCTACTGAAAACCAGATCAGAGTTAGGCCGGTTTTGCGCTGGGTTTTGCGGATGACTTTGAAGACGGGAAGAGTCAAAAGTGCAAAAACAACCAAACTGACTATAGGTAAAACAACGTCAACTAGCCCAACCATAAGCATGTCACGCCTCAAATAAACAGTACTGTCTGAATCAAGTCTATAAAGAACCTAGGATAAATACCGAGAACAATCACTAGAACCACCAAGATAGCCATCGCCGCTTTCATGTAATTGGGAACATCCACAATCTTCTTTTCACTTTCACCTTTTGAGTGTCCCAGAAAAACATGAGACAGATACCTCAGTGAATAAGCAAGCGAGAGAACCGTGGCTATGAGCATGAGCGCGGTTGGCAGCAGGAAGAAGCCGTCATTTTGTATCACTTCAAACGCACCCACGAATATCAAAAACTCGCTGATGAAGCATGCGAACGGTGGCGTTCCGGCTATGCTCAACGCTGCAGTAGTTGAGGCAACAGCTGTGAACGGCATTTTTCCGGCGAGTCCGCCCATGTCGCGGATGTCTCTGATTTCAGTTTGATGCATGATGGCTCCTGCGGAAAGGAAGAAAAGCCCTTTGCTTACCGCGTGGCTCAGAAGGTGAAGCACTGTCCCTGTTATAGCCGCTGTGATGGCCACTGTGCCAACTATAGCTGAGGATGGAAAGAGCGACAGCCCGAACATAACGTAGCCCATGTGGGCAATGCTGGAGTAAGCGATTATTCTTTTTATGTCAGTTTCAACCAGCGCGATAAGTGAACCGAAAAACGCTGAAATCACGCCGAAAATGGTCAAGCCATGCAGAAAATCAATCCCGAAAGTGGTTCCCGCAACCGCCGGAAAAACTGTTCCCAGCGACAAACGCAGAATAGCGTAAGCGCCAGCGCTGATTATGACCC
The DNA here is from genome assembly GCA_964544495.1 of uncultured Candidatus Bathyarchaeia archaeon. Lineage (GTDB taxonomy): Archaea > Thermoproteota > Bathyarchaeia > Bathyarchaeales > Bathycorpusculaceae > SG8-32-3. Next base: position 14,352 of record CAZJBY010000023.1, on the reverse strand, counting down.
CGCTTAGAAGCGCTGACATAGGCGACGGAGCCTCGGAGTGAGCGTCAGGTAGCCACATGTGAACCGGAACCACGGCCATCTTCACCGCGAAGCCTGCCGTTAGGGACAGCAGTATCCACCGCACGATGTCAGGGCTAACTGTCAGCAACGTTGCTTGAGCTTGGAACATGTCTGTGGTGCCTGTAACCATGTAAATTGCGCCTATGCCCAACAGCACGAAAACGGCGCCTGCATGCGTGAATATGAAGAATTTGAACGCGGCGCGATACGGGTCTCTGTATCCCCATCCGCCGATGATGAAGTACGCGGGAACAAGCATCAGTTCCCAGCAGAAGTAGAAGAGCAGAAGGTTAGAGGTTATGAATACGCCTACGAGGCCTATAGAAAGCAGCGTTAAAAGAGAGTAGTAAACCGCTAAATTCTTCTTTTCTTTCATGTAGTCGACGGAGAAGAGCGCTGCCACTATGATGAGCACCGTGGTGATGATTGCTAGTGATGCGCTTATGCCGTCTGCAAAGAGCGTAAATTCGGATTGTAATATCGGAATCCATTCGTAGCGTTCTATGTACTCGTGGGTTGAGCTGTTGAGGATGGTGGGTACAGTAGTGAAAAGCAGTATCATGTTAACCAGCGCGATTAACGCAACTAAAATTGCGGCTGCTCGCGGAGATTTCTTTCCTGTGAAGTAGACAAATGGAACGCCCAAGGCGGGCAGAACAAAAACTAACAAGAGAGAAGGAAACATGTCATATCCCTACCGTGAGTATTATCAGTATCAGAATCAGTATGAACCCAAGTAAGGCAGCGGCTATGTAATGCTGCAGAGAGGACGAAGGCACCTTCTTCATATGTTCTGCACCGCGCATTGTTCGATGCGCTATTACGCTTAACAGGTCATCCGCTAAAACGTCAAGGTACTTCTGAACGTTGTGCGCCACTTTGACCATTGAGTTAGCTATGGCTTGAGGCAGACGCCCCGAGAAAAAGCCCTCAAAACTTCGGAGGTGACCTGCAAAGTTCACTATCCCTTGGGCAGGTTTTCCTACGCCGCCCATTACAGTTTCGTTCGCGCGTCGGACTCCATCTGAGATAGTTATCACGCCTCTGCCTGTTATCCTCTCGTAAACATCATCGAAAAAGTAACCGTGCTTCAAAACGGTTTTCAAAGGATTAGGGCTACTTCTGATTCTCATCATGACTTCAGATTGTTTGTAGTAAGTTAGATATATAATTAAGCCAGCGGGAACCAGAATGGCGAAGAAAATCGGCGTTTCCAAGCTGAAAAACGCGCCCAGCAAGCTCACTTCACCTTCAACCTGCATGAAGCCGCCCAGCCAAGGTCCAATAAAGCCCCATGCAACGCAAAGGACAGCAAGTACGGCGGCAGGGTACAGCATTATTTTTGGTGCTTCGTGCGGGTGAAGTTTCTCTATGTGTTCGGACTCCTTGCCCATGAACGTTAACGTCAGGAATCGGATGCTGTAAGCGAATGTGAGAGCTGTGGTGACGTAAATCAAAATCACCTGCCAGAGGTTTCCAGTTTCCGTTAGGCTTGTGATTACGAGACCTTTGCTGAAGAAGGCTGCGAAAGGCGGCAACCCACTGGTGGTTAAAATCATTATTATGCTTAATGCAAAAGTGATTGGCATGGCTTTCTTCAAGCCTCCCATCAACCTCATGTCACGGGTTCCAAGCGCGTGGATAATGCCGCCTGCCAAGAGGAAGCCCAATCCTTCGAAGAAGGCGTGGCTCATCATGTGGAACAAGCTGGCGAACCAGCCTAAGGAGGCTGCAGCCGCTACGGTGACGCTGCCCAGCGCAGCCATCATAAAGCCTAATTGGCTGATTGTCGAGTACGCAAGGACCCCTTTGATGTCAGGAGTGTAAAACGCCATGGTCGCGCCTACAAACGCAGTCAACACGCCAATCCAAGCTACGGCGGGCAGCCAATAAGGAAGTAAAACCACAAGCGGACCCAGAATGAGGATGAGTCTTGCGATGAGGTAAACACCTGCCTTAACCATTGTCGCGGCGTGCAAGAGCGCGCTGACGGAGGTTGGTGCTTCCATGGCGCTGTACAGCCACGTGTGCAGGGGAAGCTGAGCGGACTTGGCGATGGCACCGCCCAACGCGAGAAAAGCTATTGCGGTTAAGGTGGGTGTGGGTATGTTTCCGATGTTAGCGATTGTTTCGGTGAAAGAGAACGTGCCCAATTGCGAGTATAGAAGCCCAATGGCAGCTAGCAGGCTTACGTCTCCTATGCGCGTCATCAGAAAAACTTTAGCTCCTGCGCGGACGGATTCGGGGCGTTTGTACCAGAAGGAGATTAGCGCGTAAGAGCAGAGACCCACCATCTCCCAGAAGATGAACATTTGAAGGAAGTTATCCGCGATGACAAGCCCTATCATTGAGCCTATGAAGAGCAGCAGGAAAAAGTAGTAACGCGTTAACCCTTCTTCGCCCTTCATGTAGCCCAGAGAGTAAATTGCTATTATCAAACCGAAGAAGGCAACTAAAACCGTGAACAGGACACTGAGCCCGTCAATGAAGACGCCCGCGGTTATGGAAGAAGAAATCCAAGCGACAGGTGACCCGAGAGGTACGGAAGATCCGAGTACGTCAGGCACAAGGGAAAACGCCAATATGGCCGTAACCAAATTCACTAGGACAACAAAATAGTTGCGTGCTTTAGCGCTGAGACGCGCGATTGGCAGAACGAATATGCTGGAAACTAAAGGAAGTATCCAAACTAGCCATGATGAAATATCAGATAACACTAATGTTCAACCTCACTTTCTCTAACAATTTCTTCAACAACTTCTTCTTTTTCCTGTTCCATTTTCACTAAATCGCCGATGTCGCTTGTTCCATATCTCTTGTGGACAATCACCAACAACGCCAAGATTACGCCGCTCACGCAGGTGTCCGTGGAGAAAGCCAACACCAGAAAAGCTTCTCCTAAACCCTTGCCTAGAGACGGTACAAGCATCACAAAATTCAGCGTGGCAGCCGTTGCAATCAACTCAACCGACACAAACACTTTCAACAGGTCACGTTTAGTTAACAAGCCGTAAATGCCAATCGCCAGCAAAATCAAGGATAAGATGACGAAGTCCATCACTTTTCACCTTTCCTCTTCTCATGTAAAACTATGACCACCCCTAAAGCCACAGTCATTATAACGAAGCCTTGCAGAACAACGTCCACAGCCCTCATATCCCACAGTGCTTCTCCAAAAGAGATTCCAGAAAGAGCAACGGGCATCTCAGAAATTGAGAGGAATATTGCGGGCAACGATAATATTATTCCTGCCACGGTGATTAAGAGAAGGTTTCTCTGTGAGGTTTTGGCTGGTTTTTGACTCAGCATTTCTCCAGACAAGAACAGAATCGCCAGTGTTCCCGCGCCTACTGCAAACTGAAAGACAGCAACGAAAATAGCGTCACTGAACGCGTACAGCAGTGAGGTTGAGAAGAACATGCCTGCTAGGGCGGCAACGGAGTAAACTGCTTCGTCAAGAAAAATCGCTAAACAAGCCGATATTATTAGTCCTGCAGACAGAATTTCCAAGATCATTGTTGCTCACCATTTCCTTTTTGAACTTTTTCTTCGGGTTTCACCACCAAAGACGATTTATCGGTGGTAGCTAACTCAAAAAACTTTGAACTCATTATGGCGTTCCTCGGGCAGCTCTCAGCGCACTGGTAACAGAAGATGCATTGGTCCAGATGGAATAATGGCCGCCGTTTCCCGTCAACCTCAATCATTTCAATGGCTTTCGCGGGGCAGTCTCTGGAGCACAAGCCGCAGCTGATGCACAAGTCAATATTGTACACTTGTCTGCCTCGGAAGCCTTCGGGAACTTCAGCTTTTACAAAAGGGTACTGGCAGGTGGCTGGTTTCTTGAAGAGGTTAGATAGCAGTGCTCTAACCATAGGCCTTACAGATGATTTGCTTTTCTTTCCGTTTTTCTTTGCCATTGTTTACGTCACCATAGGATAGATCCAAGTAGCAACTGCAATTGTCAGCGTAAGTGATAGCACGGAAAGAGGCAGCAACACTTTCCAGTTTGTCGTTAACACTTGATCAATGCGTAGCCTCGCGAACAGGCATGTTACGTACTCGGTTATTACTACGACAGCTAACAGTTTAAGCACGAACCATAAGAAGTACCAAGGTGCGGCTGGACCGAAAAACACTGGGCCGTACGGTCCTCCCAGAAACAGTTCAACAACAAGGGCGGCTCCAAAAACGATTTGTGTATCTCGGGTGAGGCGCAGAAAAGCCAGTTTGCCGCCGCAAAACTCGGTTTCTAACCCGCCGACCACTTCGCTTTCTGCGTGCGGAATGTCAAACGGGTCTTTCTCCAACTCCGCTTGAAGCGTTATTATGAACAGCACGAAGGCCCAAGGCGCTAAAAGGATGAAGGGAAGATACTGGTTCGCGGCTATGGCTGAAATAGTCAAGCTTCCAGCTAAAAACGCGGGCGCCAACGCCAGAAGGAATAAGGGAATATCGTAGCCGAGAAACTGTGTTAAAACTCTTGCAGCTCCTATGTCGCCGTAAGGATTCGCAGAGGCCCAGCCTGAAAGAAACAGGAAAAAGTTAGCTAAAGTAATTAACGCCATAATAAAAATCAAATCTCCAGAAAAGCTTGAGTTAGGTATTACAGCTGCGCCGTCAATGGGTAAAAAGGACAAAGCAAAAATTATAATTGAGAACGAAAGGATGGGCGCAAGCCTAAAAACGGTTTTTTTTGCTCCACGCGGAACAATGTCCTCTTTTGTGAGCAGCTTCACGACGTCAGCGAAAGGCTGAAGAATGCCTGCTGGACCCGTAAATGTGGGACCCATGCGGTTCTGCATTCGGGCTTCGATCTTTCTCTCTATCCAATCGCAGAACATGGTGAAGAAAAACAAGAACGTGAACCCTGGAAAGACAAGCACACGGAAAACAAACATCACGTCCAAAACCATTTCTTCGTCCTACCTGTCAGTGCATGAGAAGCAAGGGTCTAAACTCACAAAATTCGGGGGTACATCCGCGATGTTGCTTCCGATAGCAGTTGCTAGAAAGGCTGGAATGTTGGCGAATGTCGGTGTACGTACCTTAACACGTTCAGGATATGCTGTTCCGTTGCTTTTGAGGTAGTAGAAGAGTTCGCCTCGCGGGGCTTCAACGCGGTTTACGGTTTCTCCAGCTGGCACGACCCTTGGAACTCTGACCCTGAAAGGACCAGTAGGTAGATTGTCTAAAGCGTACTCGATTATGTTGATTGATTCTTCAACTTCATCCATGCGAACATTCATCCGAGCCCATGTATCACCCTCATTGTAGGTTATCATTTTGAAAGGAATTTCCCCGTAGGCTTCGTAGGGCTCATCCTTTCGAACGTCAATATCTACGCCAGAGCCTCTTGCGGTTGGTCCGACAATGCATAATTTCAGAGCGTCTTCTCTCTTTAGCGTGCCCACATCCTTCATGCGCATCCTTATCGACGGTTCGTCCTCGTAAACTTTTTTGTAGAAGGGCAGTGTCTTTCTCAAGGTGGTTAACATGCCTTTAATTTTGGGGATGTCCGCCTCGTTAATGTCGCGCCTCACGCCGCCCACTGTCATGCCTGACGAGATAACTCGATTACCAGATATGATTTCAGTTATGTCCATTATGGGCTCGCGGTCACGCCAGAAATACTGGAACAGAGTCTCAAAACCAATTTCGAGCCCCGCATGTCCTAACGTAAGGAAGTGACTGTGCAACCTGTTAAGCTCTAAAAGTACTGTTCTTATGTACTTGGCTCTCAGCGGCACCTCGGTTTCCAAAATTTTCTCAACCGCTTCAACGAAGCACGTAGCGTGGCACGCGTTACATATTCCGCAGATGCGCTCAACTAGGTAAACGTCCTGCAGGTAAGTTCGTGATTCAGCTGCTTTTTCTACGCCTCTATGCACGTAGCCAATACGTGGCTGAACGTCCTTCACGATTTCGCCTTCCACTTTGAGCGCGAATTTTTCAGGCTCCAGCAGTGCGGGATGCTGAGGACCGACGATTATCTTCACAATATTTTCGTTACCTGCGGGTTCAGTTTCGTTCGGAGGCGTCTGTTTATATTGGAGGTTGTCAAGTTTCGCGTCTTTTCTCAGCGGAAAAACATCGTCGGGCCAGTTGTCAGGTAAAACCAATCTGCCAGGACTCGGATGGCCCTCAAAAACCACGCCCACTAGGTCTGTGACTTCCATCTCGTCAAAAGCCGTTCCTGGCATCAAGTCGCTTATTGTTTTGATTTGAGGTTTTTCTTTTGGAACTTCCACTTTTATGGTGATTATTCCGGCTTTGGAGGTTCGGATGTGGTAGAAGACGCCTAGGGTTGCGCCGAGGTCAATTCCAGTTATGGCGATTACAGCGGTTTTTTCGTCCGCTTCCAGCATCGCTTTGAGAACGTCTCGGTTCGTCGAAGCGTCAGCTATAATTGCTGCCTTTCCAAGCTGCTCAGGCTGCACTTGGACTGATGTACCTTTAAATTTTGCCTGTAAGATACTTAACATATCGATTTTTTTTGGGCTCATTTTTTCTTCTCTTCTTTTGATGGTTTTTCTGGTTTCAATGAGTTAAGGAGCTTCACAACGCCATCGATTATTGCTTCTGGCTTAGGTGGGCACCCAGGAATGTAAGCGTTAACGGGGATTACTTTGTCCACGCCGCCGAGCACATCATAGTTTCCTCTGAATATTCCGCCTGAACATGCACAGGCGCCAATAGCCACTACGAATTTTGGTTCGGGCATTTGGTCATAGATGCGTTTCAATCGTTCGGCACATTGTTGTGTGACAGATCCCGTCACTAGCAAGACGTCGGCGTGTCTGGGTGAGGGTTCAAGTTTTATGCCGAAGCGTTCAACATCGTACTTCGGCGTTAGAAGGGCGACGAGTTCGATGTCGCAGCCATTGCAGGCGCCAGAGTTAAAGTGGAGAACCCAAGGAGACTTAAGCCGTGCCCATGTGGCTAGTTTACTCATTTGGTTTGCCTCCTTCAATAAGAATCAGACTCGACGCCAGCATTACGAAAAGGTAAAGTATAAGCAATACCACGTTGACTCCTTCTGCAGGAAGCGCGGCAAAAGCTAGCAGCAAAACTGAGGAGTCAAAAATCGCGAAGTATATGAGATACTTGTACAGTGACACGTTGATTTTCAGCCTTTGAATGGGCGCTTTTTCTCCGCAAGCGTATTCTGACAGCTCGGCGTCACTTTGCGCATGCTTAGGTGCGGCACGTCGACCAAGCACATAGATGAATAAGGCACTGGCAAAGATTAACAGGAAGGCGATTAGAGTCTCAACAACCAAACAATTTGCCTCCCTGAACGATTTCGTTATTAACCATCAATTCTGCCTCAAGAGCTTTTTTACACGGGGCACGTTTAATGCCTGTGCCTTTTTCACATATGTTATAACAACGTGATTTTTCATGAACATATTTAAGGATATCGCCATGTCTGCTAGGCACGTGTTCACTGTTCTTTAAAACTAAGATAAACCCATCTAAAAGAAGGTCCCACTCGCCGTCGGAAATAGTAGTATGTCTATGTGATGAATTTTTTGCCGTAACCATTGAACTCCGAGCTAGTCTTTATGAAAGACGCAACATAGATTTAAATCTTAACCAACGAAACCAAAATGATTGATGGTTTAATGCCAAAGAGGTTAATTTATGTCGGAACTTGCTCCAAGATACAAGTTTATTCCGTTTCCGTCCCGCCGTGCCATCTTCTTTCCAAGTACAGGATTAAGCTGAAGAGACCTCTGCTGAGGATGATGAGGATAAGCACTGAAAATTCTTCCCATGTCCTTGTGGTTGTCGTTTTTATGATTTCAGCGCCTATGAAAAATTCAAGACTCAGCGTCAAATATCCAGATAGGTAGCGAGTAACACAGGATGGCTTGTACGGGTCTCGCAGCTTACATTGAATAAATCGAACTGTCACGAGCAAGGCGCCAAAGGACACCACCAGCGCACCTAGTAGGTATAGAACGTTGGTTCCTACGGTGAGCAGAATGTACATTACCTCGTAGACAGTTCCTCCGGGTTGATAAGTTGTGTCTCCCGGTTGGAACACGGTACCTATATTTCTGTAGCCGACGGTAATCGCGACGCTTAAAACTACCACAACCGCGATAACAGCTAATATCGTAAGAGTTAAGGGGTCTATCCTTTTTGTTGATGTCGGTGCAGTACATTCTGCCATCTGCTAGGCACCTTTGCCAATGCCATATGGATTGAATCACCTAATAACATTTGTTCTGCACGCGCCTTAAGGCATAGTGGTCAATGATTGGAATTTGAAGTGGCTTCGCAGTGTTATTTTATCAGCGTATGCATCAAGTCTGTTTTAGTAACTATGCCCAAAAGTTTTTTGGGATTCTCGCGGTCAAAAACAAGGACACGACCCGTTTCGTTTTCACTCATTTTCTTGAAAGCATCCAACGCGGTTTCGTCAGGGTAAACGACAACAAGTTTCCGCCGGGCTATTTGACCGACAAGCATGGTGTCTCTCTTGGTTTTTGGAACGCTTGACGCTTCTTCCAAGGTAACCCACCCAACAGGTTCACCCTTTTCATCTACTATCGGATAGCTGATGTGGTGATGTTTAGCCACGTAATTCAAGAATTGGCTGATCGTCATATCCTGCGGCACGGTTGTGATGTTCTTAGCCATTATCTCTTTAATCTTGATGTCAGCTAGAGCGTCTGTTTCTCTAAGCATCAGAACCGGCAGATAGCCATAAACCTCTTCCATTTCCTTAGCTTCCTTAAGCGCTGCCTTTCTCTTTTGCATCGCCGCTACCACTATTCGCTCGTAAACCTTCGGCTCCTGCTCGATGACCCACGTGTTAATAACACCGTTTGCAACTGCATCATAAAAGAAGTCTTCTCCTGCTTTAGTTCGGATTATAACGGTTGACCAGTCTGGCAACGGGTAGGCGCCTCCAACCGATATGTCCGCAAGTTCGGAGGCAAAGTCGGTGCATGTGCGGCAGCTAGGCAGAATGTGTTTTTCAATTTCACGCATCGGAATTTGGGTGACACCGTTTTCAGTGTGAACCTCAAACTCGGAAGCTACCCTGAGTCGTTTGATGTCTGAAGGCTCGATTTTGTATTTTTCTTTAATGTAATCCAGCAAGGAACTTAACGAAAAGGTTCCGAAACAGAAAAGACCAATCGTTATCTTCAAATGGTCAATAATCTTATGCTGCCACGCCTCCATCTTGCGGAGCGCCAGCACATGGCAAGGTACCCCAATGAACGCTATTGACGTTTTTCCATGTCCATACACAGCTCTTCCGTAAGCCTTGGCAACTGAGGAGGGAAAGAACTTGCTTCCTATAGCTGAAAGTATGTCATCGGGCACTAAGGCTACCGCAGGCTTGGGTTTAGCTGGGTTCTCAGGTTCGGTCTGAGAGACTATAGCGCTGTCGAAAAATTTAGTTTCGATTCCATATTTCAGGAGCGAAGTGACCACGGCGCCTCCGTGGCTTTGTTCCCTTAGTTTTGGGTCTACCGCTTGGGCAAGCACTATTTTTCGGTAATAGCCCAATGCCTCGTTCTTGATTGGTGCGTCTGCAACGAAACTTAAGCTCCTTAGTAAGAGGGCTTCGGAATGGGGACATATTTCGTAGCAGATTGGGCAGATGTCTATGTCTTTCGAGCAGTCATGCAAACGGTGTACCTTTTCATCCTTCACATGTAACGCGCTGGTTGGGCAGGCGGCTTCGCATGCTCCGCACAACGTGCAAAACCCCGAATTGATAATTCTCTTCTCCAGAACATTGTATGCTATGAGCGAATTACCGTTGGAGACCACAGGCATCCTCACAAAATTATGATGTTTTGCTGCTTAAAAAGTTAGTCACTGAAGACTAGGGTAATTGAATGGCTGAGGTTTTTTCAGATCAACCAGGCGGGGATATTTTGAACATAAGTTGTAATATTTAGCGTGGATTCATAAGATACTTATTAATTCAATTCATATTATCTATCAAAATTCAGACTTGAAATTAAGAAACGCTTAACTGTTGAAAGGTAATTAAATAGTAAATAGAGAGGAGAAAAACTTGCCAGCTATAGGACTATTCCGCAAATCAAGGAAAGAAGAAAACGAAAAAGAAACTGCACCGCTTTCGGAAGCCAAACAGGATTCGGACAAAGCCTACCTGAAAGCCATGCCTCTCCGTGACTTATCAGACTTGGAAAACATAAAAAGCGAAGTTAAAAAAGGCAACATCCTTATTCTCCGCATAACCCCCCTCGCCAGCAAAAACATAGAAGACGTGAAACGCGCGGTAAACGAGCTATATGAGTTCGCTGAATCCATCAGTGGAGACATTGCCCGTCTAGGTGAAGAACGAGTAGTTATTTGCCCCCACAACATAAGGATATGGCGAGAAAAAAGACGAGTCTCAAACGAGCCTCTGCCTACAGCAGCCTAAAAGTTTCTAAAATAGCCGGAACAATAGTAGGCATACCGGCTTTGTGGTCAAGGAAGCTAGCCATGTTCATTATTTTGCTTTTTTCTCCGTGGCACACAAAAACTCTCTCAGGCTTGGGCTTAAGATGGGTTAAATAGTTGATTAGCTGCCGTCTGTCAGAGTGTCCTGAAAAGCCTTCTATGGACTCTGTTTGCATTTTAACTTGTACGACCGCCATTTTGCCCTCGTTGTCCATCATTGTGACTTCGTTTACTCCTTTCTGCACTCTCTTGCCCATGGTGCCCTCAATCTGGTAGCTGACGAAGATTATGGTGTTCTTTTCGTCACTTGCCCAGTTTTTGAAGTATTCTATCACGGGTCCGCCTTCCAGCATTCCCGAAGTGGCTAGAACGATGCAGGGCTCGCCTTCGATTATGCCTTGCCTAACGCTCGGATGCTCCACGATCGTGAAATAGTCCGACTGGAACGGGTTAACCTCTTCGTGGAGGATGCTGTGCCTGACTTCCCTGCTCAAATACTCAGGGTACGCAGTGTGAATCGCCGTGGCTTCTGAAATCATGCCTTCAATGAACACGGGCGCCTCCTTCATTAACCCGCGCTTCATATAACCGTCAATAATGAGCATTATCTCCTGCGCCCTGCCCACCGCTGGCACTGGAATAAGCACTTTGCCTTTCCGTTCCAAAGTTTCGTTTATAACATGGGTCAAGTTTTCCTCTGATTCAACTCTGGAAGGCATGAAGTCTTCTTGTCCGCCGTAAGTGCTTTCCGTGATTACGGTTTCAATACGCGGAAACTCTGTTGCCGCTGCCTCCAGCAACATGGTTCTTCCAAACTTGTAGTCGCCGGTGTAGACAATGTTGTGCAAGCCTTCGCCGATATGCAAGTGCACCATGGCAGCGCCAAGTATGTGCCCTGAATTGTGCAGGGTTAAACGAATATCGGGCGCTATGTCGGTGACGACGCCGAATCTAAGCGGTATCGTATGTAAAACGCATTCGCGAACATCCTTCTGGTCGTAATGCGCTGTGACTCCCTGCTTGTTCGCCACATCCAAATAATCCAACTGCAGCATGGTCATCAAATTCGAAGTCGGGGCTGAACAGTAGAGCGGACCATCATATCCGTACTTGTAAAGAAACGGCGCCAAGCCGCAGTGGTCAAGATGAGCATGGCTTATAACCACTGCATCCAACTGGTCAATTTGAAATTCGGGAGAGTCAAAACGTGGAAAAGCCTCAAAAGGCCTCTGTGAGCCCGGGTTGATGCCACAGTCCAACAGGACGCTGCTTTCTCTGGTTTTGACTAGAAATGCGGAGCGACCTACTTCTTGAGCGCCTCCAAGCACGGTCAGTCTAATGTCGCCCACATCGTAAACTTTCGGTCGGAAAATTCTTTCACCCACAGTGCGAAGTATTCTTTCCCGTTCTTTGCTTTCAGAATGAAGGTAATGACGCATGTGAGTCACAATCTTGGATTTGATTGGAGGACTTCTCAAGACACGAGGACGCCACTTTGTTTTCTTGATAATCTCTTGCAGGACTGCGCCATTTCTTCCGATAACTAAGCCTGGCTTCTTTGTTTCGATTATTATTTCGCCTAGGCTCGGATCGAAGTTTATGTCTGTTATCTCTGCCTCTGGTGAAATTAGGTCCCGCGTTATCTTTTCTGCTTCTGTTTCTGGAAGCCTCACTGATGGGTCTGGGCGGACGACTATTCTTTTTCGTATTACGCCGACGATTTCTGCCACTATGCTGCTTTGATCAACTAAAACATCCGGTTTTTTGGTGTAAACGGCCAGCATTGGTCCTTCGTATTCTATTCTGGTGACTTCTGCTTCTCTTGGAACTTTTTCAAGTATGTACTGGCTTATTTCGATCTTATCTTTGTCTGAGTTTCGCGCCACGCCTTTTAACTTCCTCAGCTTGTCAGAAGTTTAGTCTTCTCCTCTTTTGACAACTCTCGGTAACCGTTGTTGTCTATTACTGTGACGTTGTAGCTGTCGCCGCTTGCAATATCGCGTTTCATGGCTGCATTAACAGCTTTAACAATTATCGGCAGCAAATCTTTAACGGGCATGTCCTCTTGGTACTTGTCTTCTAGGACACCGTAGGCTATGGGTGAGCCAGAACCAGTTGAGACGAATTTCTCCTCTGTTAAGCTTCCAAAGGGGTCCAAATTGAAAACGTGGGATCCTGTATCGTCTACGCCGCCTATTAGTACCTGTGTCGCAAGCGGAATGTATCTGGCGGAGAAAAGCAGGTTCGCAATTAGCCTAGCCGCAGAGCTCACAGGTATTGGCCTGTTCATGTTGATTTTGTAAAGCTTGGCGTTGGCGATAAGTATGTCGACGACTTTTTGAGCGTCGGCAACGGTTCCTGCGATAGTCATGCCTAGGTGGTCGTCTATTTTGTAGACTTTTTTCCCGGCTTTGTGAGCTACGTAGTAGCCCATGGTTACGCGGGTGTCAGAGGCTAAGATTACGCCGTCTTTGCAGACGACCCCGATTGTTGTTGTTCCTTTGAGGACTAGTTGGCTAGCTGCATTGTTCTGTGCCAAATTTTTCTGTCTCCCTAAAACTTGGATGTACGCAATTTCCACTGCTAGGAAGTAGCATGATGTAATCTTCACGTGAGATTTATTAACTTTACGGATTCTGGCGACATTACCCGTGCAACTTGCCTTTTTTGTTTGATTTAACCAGGCTCTGGATTAAATTGGGAAATGTTTAGCCACTGCATTCAACTCGTTGCTGGCGGTTTTTAGAGCAGTTCCTCTCGAAGAAGCTATCGCTATCGTTCCTCTTTTGGTACTATTGTATGACCTGAATTCCCACTTTTTGCATCCATATGCAATGAGCGAAGCATAAGGTTGCCGAACAATAAGGCACCACATATATGACAACAACTCTTTCTGAAGTTTTGAAACAAATAAATCTATTGAAAGGAAGTTAGAAAAACTTACTGAATAGTTAATCTTCGCCATTTGAAGTTAGAAAGCAGCTTATGGATTTTCCATAATAACTGAAATTTGACAACATTAAACAGTGTCTTAATTGTCCTATGTGTGGAGGAGAAATAACTTCGTGAACAACAAAAAAATGGGGGAGTCAAAAGACACTTCTTCAGAGCTTATTCTTCTGGTTCTGGTGGAGGAACCCACTTCTCTATAAGCAAATTTTTGCCACCCAGCTTGAAGCTAACTTTGACGAATATGCTGTCTGCTCCCTTGAACGGGAACATGCTGTCCTCCGCCAAGTCCTTCGGCAAGTAAATCAGGTACTTACCATCCTTTCGCCTAAAAAGTCGCCCTCTCCCTTCATTAACCATAAAGTCACCACCCGTTGAATTTTTGATACAAGGTACACTTTTGTACATGTTAGCTAATAAAACTTTACAATTTTCTCGCTGAAAAACATAGGTAATATACTTTAACTCATACTTTACAGACATAGGTAAACATAGCACGGCGTTTGTCAAAAAAATTGAGACTAAAAATCTTAGCGCGCGAAAAATCAACCTGAGTCATCAAAAAGTGGCTGAGGTGAGGTATCTCGGTTCGTTTTTAGGATTTTTTCCATGTCACACGTAAGCTTTTCTCTTTCTTTTTTGTTGAAATTCTGAATGAATTTGCTAAAATATACGAAAGGTAACGTTTGTTTAACTATCCCATTGCTTAAAACCCAAAAAAGAAAAGAAACAAGAATTAACTGTCTCTTGTCGGTGTGGCGTACCAGTCACAAGCGTTTATACCGCACGTAGAGTATATTGTATATTAGGACATAATATTGAGGTTTTTGAATGTTTTGGCAGGGTCTCAGGAAAGTACCGAACAAAGTCAATGAAAGAATTTCAAAATCAAAGGGGTCT
>CAZJBY010000022.1:0-32348 GCA_964544495.1 uncultured Candidatus Bathyarchaeia archaeon | reverse complement strand
TTCCAAAGGACGTATTCATAGTTCAATCTCGTCCAGAAACAGTTTGGAGCGGCAAGCCTATGGAAAAGACTTCACAGGTAGAAGGAAAAAAGCCTGAAGAGAACCTAAAGGTTGTTGCAAAAGGATCCGCGGCGGGTAAGAGAGGTTACGGCGTGGGTGTAGCAAAAGTCGTTCTTTCACCAGACGAAGCATCCGAAAAGATGCAGAAAGGAGATATTCTCGTAACCGATATGACTAACCCCGATTTTGTCCCATTCATGAAAATAGCAAGCGCAATAGTAACCGACAAGGGCGGAGTAACATCGCACGCCGCCATCGTAAGCCGTGAACTTGCCATACCCTGTGTTGTTGGAACCGAAACCGCTACACAAGTCATGAAGACGGGTAAAGAGTACACTGTGGACGCGAGAAACGGAATAATCTACGAAGGCGTTTTGCGCGAAGCCGCAGAAGCAGCAATGACTGGAGCCGCTGGGGCAATTGCGGTCGCTGCAGACTCAGTGCCTGTAACAGCCACGAAAATCCTCATGAACCTCGGGGTTCCAGAAAAAATAGACGCTTACAAGAACTTGCCTTTCGAAGGCATCGGATTAATGCGCACCGAGTTCATTCTGGCTAGCGCCATAGGCGAACACCCACTGCACTTTGTCGAAACAGGCGAAGGCCAAAAATTCGTGGACAAGCTTGCAGAAGGCATAGCCACAGTGGCAAGAGCCATCCAACCACGCCCCGTTGTAGTGCGCTTAAGCGATTTCAAAACCAACGAGTACCGAGACCTGAAAGGCGGCGAAAAATACGAAATTGTTGAAGAAAACCCCATGCTTGGTTGGAGAGGCTGCAGCCGCTACATAAGCAAGTGGTACGAGAAAGCTTTCAGGCTTGAATGCCAAGCCATCAAAAAATGTCGCGTGGAATGGGGGCTCAAAAACGTGTGGGTTATGCTTCCGATGGTTCGCACCCTCTGGGAAGCCGAGAAAGTTCTCGCCATCATGAAGGAAGAAGGATTGGAGCGGTCGCGCGACTTTAAGGTATGGTTCATGGCAGAAACTCCGGCCATAGCCATAATGGCTGACAAGTTTTCCAAGATGGTTGACGGTTACTCCATCGGCTCAAACGACATGACGCAGGGCGTTCTTATGATTGACCGCGACTCTGAGCGGCTGGGTCAGATGGGCTACTTTGACGAAAGAGACCCTGCGGTGAAAAGGATAATTGCGCATCTGATTAAGGTGGCGCATGAGAACGGCTGCACCGTCTCAATATGCGGCGAAGGGCCCTCAAACCTGCCAGACTTCGCAGAGTTCCTCGTCCGCGCTGGAATCGACAGCATATCAGTAAACAACGACGCCATCGTAGCCACGAGAAAGCATATTGCAAGCGTTGAGCAGAAGATAATTCTTGAACGGCTCGCGGAGCAGGCTGCTATAGCAAAGGGCTGTCCGCTTAAGAAGCCAACCCAAGACTGGGAATGGACGCCATAGACTCACAAGTAGTGCAAACATTGTCTTTTTCTCTTTCTATTATCTCTTCTCGCAGGAGCATCTTGTAGGCGCATCGTTTATGAAAGGCTTCGATTTCGAGGAAGAACGATTAAAACGGGAAATCGCCAAGCTCGGTGCAAAACGCGTTCTGTTGCAGCTACCTGAAGGCTTAAAACCTGAAGGTCCGCGCTTAGCCAAAATCATCGAGAAAACAGGTGCCCTTCCCATAATATCAGCTGACCCGTGCTACGGCGCTTGCGACTTAGCCACAACTGAAGCACAGCGCTTAGGAATCGACCTGATAGTGCACTTTGGGCATGCGAAACTGATGAAGCACGAGCAGGTTCCCACCGTTTACGTGGAAGCCAGAGCAACCATAACAATTGCTGACGCTGTCGAGAAAGCTGTTCCACTGCTGAGCAAGTATGCCAAAATAGGCTTAGCGACCACGGTGCAGCATGTGCAGACGCTGGATGAGGCGCGGGAAATTCTTGTGCGTGCTGGAAAGACCGTGGTGGTTGGCGATGCTGGACGGGTGAATTACGCTGGGCAGGTGCTGGGCTGCGACTACAGCAACGTCAGGTCAGTAGCCAACGAAGTTGAAGCTTTCCTCTTCATTGGCGGCGGAAGGTTCCACGCGTTAGGCATAGCCCTCAGCACATCCAAACCAACGATAATCGCAGATCCCTACGAAAATAGGGCTTACTCCATAGATGAAGAGGCACAGACCGTGCTTAAACAGCGGTGGGCTTGCATCGAAGAAGCGGGGCACGCCAAAACCTTCGGCGTATTAATCGGCTTGAAAATAGGGCAAAAGCGTTTCGATGAAGCCTTGAAAATCAAAGAAACCGCTGAAAAAAACGGAAAAACCGCAATCCTCTTTGCAGTCAGGGAAATCGTGCCCGAAGCGCTAATGGAGTTCCCATCCGTGGACGCGTACGTGAACACCGCTTGCCCAAGAGTATCTCTTGAAGCCCCCTCGAAATTCTTAAAGCCTGTGTTAACCGTTAACGAGTTTATGGTAGTCGCCGGCGAAACCTCATGGGAAACCCTGCTCAAAAACGGCTTATTCGAAAACTAGACCTTGAACTGTTCTTATCAAGGATTAAGCCGCATGCTGAACCTAAAGCAAACCTTGAACAATACACAATTACTGAAAGTGCAGCAGCAACGATGCTTCACCTCGCTGCTTACACTTATGACGACATCATCGGCAAACAGATTTTGGATTTAGGTTGCGGTACAGGACGACTGGCGTTGGGCGCGGCGTTTCTAGGCGCCGAAAGCGTCGTCGGCGTAGACATAGATGAAACGGCGATTAAGGCGGCTCACACGAATTCTGAACAAACAGGATTAAAAGGCAAGACTCAATGGGTCACAGGCGACATCAACGTCATAGCAGGTACGTTCGACACAATACTGCAGAATCCCCCTTTCGGCATACAGAAACGACATGCAGACCGCAGATTTCTAGAAAAAGCCATAGAGCTGGGCAGCGCCGTTTACTCTCTGCATAACCATCCTGTTTTTGATAAGAAATTGATGAGCAGGCTCAAAGCAAACAACGCACAGCCACTGCAGGTTGAAGCTTCAGCGTTTATTCAACGTTTTGTGGAGAAGCACGGCGGACATGTTGTGGCGGTTTATGCCTTGCCGTTAACCATCTCTCGCATGTTTGATTTCCACACTAAAGCCAAACAGGAGATAGTAACCGACCTATACGTGATAAGAAAGAAGCCAAAAACTGAATAGAAGTGAACACTGCGGGGCTGCGGTCAAAATCGAGCAACATATAAACACGTTTTGTGAACAGCCACAACTCCAACAAAACCAAAAAACAAACCAAAACCAAAAAACCAGCAACAAAAACAACCCGAAAGAAGTAGAAGTGCTAAGCAACAACACACAACTACTTCTAAACAAAAAACCCAAAAACCACACAGCAACCAACCAAATCAAAAGGTTTATTGAGAAGTACAGAAACTTAGGATATACCCGTTCAGAGAAAGCCTCTGTATCGCTTATATTTCACAATAAGGGAAATAGCATGAATCAGAAAGCATCTGGTCATAAAAGCGGCCATTTAGTGTTGCCTGGAGAACGCTTAGGCGTTATTGAAGAATTCATTCCAGATTCTGGAACGTACGTGAGAGACGGTGTAATCTACTCCAAAATTGTTGGTCGCGCGTTAATGGACCTACTTAGCAAACGTGTTTCTGTCTATCCACTAATCAACGGCACATCCGTTCCCAAGGTCTCAACCACAGTCGTAGGACAAGTAGGTCACGCCCAATCCGACAACGTTCTGGTAAGAATCTTCCAGCTTGGCTCTAAGAAGCTTTCAGGCGTTTTCACAGGCGTACTTCACGTTTCCGACGTGCGGGAGAGATACGTTAAATCCATGACTGAAGTGTGCAAACCAGGCGACATCATACGAGCCAAAGTCATAAGCGACAAAAACCAGGTTTACCACCTTTCCACTAACGATAAAAATCTAGGCGTAATCTACGCTTTCTGCTCTCGTTGCGCAAATTTGCTTGAACTCAAGCGATATGATATGCACTGTCCAAAATGCGGCAACGTTGAAAAACGTAAAACCGCTTTGGACTATGGAAAAGGGGAGATCTGAAATTGAAAGTCAAGGTGCTAAAGAAGGAAAAGAACGAACTCAAGATCGAAGTTGAAGATGCAAGTCACGGTCTTTGTAACCTGCTGCAGAAAAAGCTCTTGGAAGACGAGCGCGTGGATTTAGCTGGTTACGACGTGCCTCACCCTTTAGCGTCGAACCCTGTAATTTACATTAGGATGAAAGGCGCTGCGAAACCTGAAGACGCGTTGGTTAAGGCTGCGGAGAAAGCCCTCAAAGAAAACGACGCTTTCAGTAAAGAACTGGCGAAAGCTCTCAAAGCATAGTTTCTCTCACGTTTGCTAATCCGAAACAACAAGACATAATTTTCCAGTAGTATTTTCGAAAGTTAACACGTACACGCTAACCTTATAACGTGTCCGCAAAATAATTACCATCCAAACTGCTGAGGAAAAAACCGTTTTGAGCCAGAAAAGTTTTCGCGTGATAAAACCTGAGATCCGAGTTCTAGGCGTAGACGACGGCGCGTTTGTCCCGCATGTAAAAGGTCAGGTTTCAGTGGTCGGCGTTGTTTTCAGAGGAGGCTACTGGCTTGACGGTGTAATGCACACTAGGATAGCGGTGGATGGATTCGACGCCACAGAAAAAATATCCACCATGATAACTGGTTCATCTCACTATAGGCAGTTGCGAGTGATAATGTTGAACGGCATAACGTTCGCTGGCTTCAACATAGTGGATGTCAAAGAGCTCAATGCGGCGACAAAGCTGCCTGTTATAACAGTAACGCGCGAAAAACCTGACCTCGCCAAGATCCATAAAGCGCTTCAAAACCTGCCTAACAGCGAAGAGCGTTGGGAGGCGATCCTTAACGCGTGGGAACCTGTTGAAGTCTCAACGAGAAACGCGAAAGCAAAAATCTACATACAAACCACTGGAATCTCGAAAGAGGATGCCCAAAAAATCTTGCGATTGACCTCGACTCGGAGCAATATTCCTGAAGCTCTGCGTGTTGCGCATCTTATCGCATCTGGAATCAGCAGCCTGTAGTCGTGGAATTGGAAAAAGTTTAAAAGAGACCACGCAAAGGGAATCCAAAACGGATAACGGAGTGCCAAATCATGGAATTCTGTCCGAAATGTGGTTCTCGACTCGAATTCAAAAAACCAAAGACAGAAAAAGCTGCATCCTTGATGCTTGTATGTCCGAAATGCGGGTACAAAAAGCAGGAGTCAGCCCAGAAGGTTGAACCCAAAATCGGCAAGACAATCCAGCATAATCCACAACAGTTTGTAGCTGTAATAGGCAAGGAAGAACAGAAGCTCCGAACGTTACCTACCGTTCGAATCGAGTGTCCCAAATGCGGGAACAACACTGCATACGTCTGGCAAGTCCAAACCCGCAGCAGCGATGAGTCTTCAACTCAGTTCCTGCGCTGTACAAAATGCAACTACACGTTCAGAGAATACAGCTAATCTTTCGCCCTTGTCGCACGCGTAGCGTTCCTAATCGCAGGTTTTCTCAAGAATATTTTTATTACGCTTAAGTGCCTAAAATCTTTAATACCTCTCTGTGTAGCATTAAGCGAGGAAAAAGGACATGTTTAAGCTTAAGGTATCTGACGCTAAACTCTTGAGAGACATGGCTACGGCCATCTCCATTCTCGTGGATGAAGCCACCTTCAAAATCGAGCCTGAAGGTTTGAAACTGCGTGCGATGGACCCTTCCCGAGTTGCCATGATTGATTTTGAATGGCCAAAGACAATCTTTGAGGAATATGTTTGTGAAGAACCCGCGAAGATGTGCATAAACATAAGCGAGTTGCTGAAACTTCTCAGACGCGCAGGCAAAGATGAGGCAGTAGAGTTGTCTCTTGACGATAAAACTGGGCGCCTTCAGATCAAAGTAACAGGAAAGTACAGCCGCAACTTCACCATGCCCACTCTTGAAGCATCAGAAGAAGAAGTTCCGACGCCCAAAATAGCCTTCAACATAAAAGCTAAAACCACCACGCAAGGGCTGAGCCAAGCAATAGAAGACGCACAGCTAGTAAGTGACCACGTTCGGATAGAGGCAGATGCTGAGAAACTGGTTCTGAACGCTTCGGGCGACTTGATGGGTGCAACAATAACTCTTCAAAAGGGAAGCGACGCCCTGCTGGACTTGGAAGTGAAAGAAAATTCGAAAGCTACTTTCAGCCTTAGCTACTTGTCTGAAATCATAAAGGCGGCATCAGCCACGTCTGACATCGCTACGCTGGAGTTTTCCACTGACATGCCTGTGAGAATCGACTTTCAGCAAACAAAAGAGGGAAAACTGACTTTCTTCCTCGCGCCAAGAATCGAAACCGAATAACGTGAATAGCCGCATGCAAATGGAAACGGTGAGATTCACCCAGAACGATTTGGCGAAATATCCCTTTCTGAAAGAAACCGCCGAGTACATGAAAAAACTAGGCTTGAAAATCGAAGAACTTGCGAATCCTGAAATGGGGCAGATTCTCAACCGCGCCGAAGGAAGGGTGAAAAACGCCATTTTGTCTGTCTCCGTTGGCGAAAAACGCGAAAATTACGTGGAAATCCCTTCCTTCCCTGTAGCGATTATATTGGCGATAGCCACTAAGAACTCCTTTATCAAGAAACGGTACGCTCTCGCCGAAGCAAAGCAAGCTTTTAACGATATGCAATTTGAAACTCGCGAGAGAATCATGGCGATTGCACAGGACTTCGAGTGGAATCTTGGGCTAAACGGAAACTCTGAGATACCTTTCGAATTTGCGCTCAGCTTCCCTGACTATTTGCGGAACACGGTTCATCTGCGAGACATGAAGTGGAAACTGGTAAACCGCGTTTTGGCGAATGGAAAGGTTTACCTAAACCAGAAAGATGTTGCAAGACTGCTGCAAGAAGAGGTTCGAAGACGCATTGAAACAAGACTGGACGCAACTGAACTTCCAAATTTTCCAGAGAAAATAACTGAGATAGCAGAGCAGTTACTAGAATTAGCCAAGGAAAGGATTGGCCAGGAGGAGATGGAGGGCTTCCCGAAGGTTGTTTCGCAATCAGCTTTTCCACCCTGCATCGTAGCCCTTCAGGAATCAGTGTCGAAAGGGCATCACCTTTCGCATGTGGGTCGATTCACCCTAACTTCTTTTCTCGTAAGCATTGGTATGCCTTCAGAGAAGGTAAACGAGTTGTTCAAGAGTTTTTCAGATTATAACGAAAGATTAACGCGCTATCAAATCGAGCACATCGCAGGGGAAAGAGGCTCCAGAACAAGGTACACTCCGCCTCAATGTGCGACTTTGCAGACTCACGGCGTTTGTGTTAACAGAGACGTGTTGTGTGAGAGGGTTCGTCACCCTTTAGCTTATTATAGGCGAAAACTGAAGCGCGCCAACCAAGTCCATTAAACGCGAATTTGTTTTTTGCACTTTTTTGTCAAAATTTATTAGTCCATTTCAACTGCTTATAGACTAGGCGACTTTAATGTCTCAATTAATGGGCGCCTTAAGGAACGCCTCAGACGTCGGTGTGATTCTACCCACATACCGCGAAGCGGAAAACATAACTAGCTTAATTGCTGAAATTGAAAATCTCCCGCTGGAAACCGCAATTCTAGTTATTGATGACTCTAGCCCTGACAGAACCGCGGAGATCGTAAAAAACCTGCAGAAAAAATACGAAAACATCCTCCTCTATGTTAGACCAGAAAAGCGCGGGTTAGGAACCGCCATAACGGATGGGTTCAAAATATTTTTGTCATTGAAGTCCCCACCCAAGGTTATAATGACGATGGACGCTGATTATTCGCATAACCCAAAAGCCCTGCCTCAACTTCTGTCCAGCATGCAAAGTGGATGCGGCATAGTCATAGGAAGCAGATACTGCAAAGGCGGCGAAATAGCTGGGTGGTCGTTCACAAGGAAAATGATTAGTCGAACGGCAAACGTTGTGGCTAAATTTTTGGTGGGCTTGCAACTTCGGGACTGCACAAGCGGCTTCCGCTGTTATTCTACAAGTTTTCTGAGGGTTGCTGTCGGAAGTTTGCGCAGCCAAACCTACGAAATTCAAATCGAAACTGTAAGGCAAGCCCTCTCAAGAGGCTTCAGTGTTAAAGAAGTCCCCATATTGTTTTTTAACAGAAAATGTGGAAAGTCAAAACTCACTTTGGCAGAAATTCGAGGTTACTTGTCCTATGTGTTTAAAACAGTGGCGCGAGGACTGGCAAACACCGATTAAAAAAAGGTTTTTCCCTTACGTGTTCTGATGGAAGAAAGTGCCGCTATTTTAAGCTTGAACGCTAGCGAGGTTAACGGTTAAATTTGGGTGCGTGAAATCATCTACGACAAACAGGGGGCAGCGGGCAGGGTGAATGAGGCTTCCAGCGATTTCGTTTATGAACGATTCTTTGATTTCTACAATGCCCCGTCCACGGTTATTCCCTCTCCTTCTTCGCTTGGTCAGAGGGAACTCGGTTTTCTCCTCTTTAAGGAACGAATAATGCTGCGGCACAGGGTTTTTGCGCGCATAAGCGATCTTCGCACGTTTCTAGGGGAGGAGGTTCCTTCGGATGTTTACCGTTCTTGTGCTTATTACGAAAATCCTGCGGTGGAGATGGATAAGAAGGGCTGGCTTGGCGCCGACCTTGTCTTTGACATAGACGCCGACCACATTCCCACGCCATGCGACAAAATCCATGATAAATGGACTTGCACCAAATGCGGTTTCAGCGGAAAAGGCATAACCCCTGAAACCTGTCCAGTCTGCGAAGGTCAAAAGTTTGACGCAAAAACGTGGGCTTGTGACCAATGCTTGGAAGCTGCCAAAACGGAAACCGCCAAGCTCATCGATATGTTGAGCATGGACTTTGGGTTTTCCGATAACGAGATGCACGCGTTTTTTTCTGGTCATCGCGGGTACCACGTTCATGTTGAAAACGAAGCCGTTAAGACGCTGGATGCCATAGCTCGCAAAGAAATCGTTGATTACGTCACTGGACTCGGCTTAGCCGTGTTCAATAATAAAGCAAAAGGCGGGTCACGCAGGCGCCGCCGCTCACGCGGTTTCAGTTTGCATGATTTCGGTTGGAATAGGCGCTTAAAACTGGGGCTTAGAAACTTCATTTCAAATGCCACAAAAGAGGACTTGGCGAACGCTGGTGTTAAAAGAAACTCAGCAGTCATATTGCGGAACAAAGAGTTAATTCTGAAGCGGTGCATTGAGGAAGGCAGGTGGAGCAGCGTAAAAGGTGTCAGCGTTGGAACTTGGCGGAGATTATCCGAGTACGTGAAGGATCTGGAATCTTCGAAAATCGACACGGTTGTCACCACTGACACGCACCGCCTAATCAGGATGAACGGCACTTTACATGGCAAAACGGGCTTGAAGAAAATCGAATTTTCCATTAAACGCCTCGCGGATTTTGACCCGTTCGAGGAGGCAGTAGCTTTTAAAGAGGGCGAAGTGAAAGTGTTTGTCTCTGATGTGCCAGAATTTAGGTTGGGTGGAAACGTGTTCGGTCCTTACAGGAGTCAAACGGTTGAGGTTCCGACAGCCGCAGCAGTGCTGCTGATTCGCAAGGGGAGAGCGGAGGTGGCGAGCTAGCGTGTATGACGAACTTTTTGCTGCGTGGCGGTTTGAGGTCGAGAATGATGAGTTGGGACGCTTGCCTACGGATTTTTACGCTCGCGTTGCGGATTACGTGCGGAGGATTAAGGAAGAGAGCAGGATGCTTGATAAGAAGGCGGTGAAGGCAGGGCTTCTTGCCCATGAGCTGACGCATGTGCAACGCATAGTTGATGAGTTGGTGTGGACGCGCTACAGAAAACTGGTCAAGTTGCTCACGGAAAACCAGAAAGTGCCCTCGGACCTGTTGGCAGCTGAAGAAGCCGAGTTATGTGCAGGTTTTCTTTCCTTTGTTGACGCTTACCAGAGTTTTGCTAAGAAGTTTTTGCAGGGTCAGGTTTCAGAAGTAGTTGCGGCAAAGGCGGCCACTGTTCACAAGAGGGTCACTTTGAGGTTTTTGAAGGCTATTCCGGCGGTTGTGGGCGTGGACATGAAGACTTATGGGCCTTTTTCGGCTGAGGATGTTGGGTCTGTGCCTGTTGAAAACGCGAAGCTCTTGGTTAAGCGGGGTTTGGCTGAGGCTGTTGAAGTTTCTTAACCGAAGTCAAATTCTATGACTTTTCGCCTTAGCCGTAGCCCAAGCTGGCTTTCTTGAACATGTCAAACCATCATATTTGCCGCCTATTAGAGATTCCATGCAGAAACTATAGAGGAGTAGGTCCGTATCGGCGCAAAAAAGCATATAACCGCAGCAGCACCCAATAGACTCAGAAAACAACAAGGTGATACTTATGACCGGCAACATCCAATCCGCCTATAAAAGTCTCCTAAACCGAACTAAAGACTTGGCTGTTCTCCAATCAGCCGAAGCCATAATTCAGTGGGACATGGAAACCATGATGCCGCCCAAAGCAGTGGAACAGCGCAGCCAGCAATTCGCGCTTTTCAGCCGCATCAGCCATCAGATGAGCACGGCATCAGAAATTGGAAAGCTCCTAAACGCCATCCTCACAGACCCGCAGTATGAAGGCCTCGGTGAAGTGGAAAAACGCAATGTCTACCTCATCAAGAAGAATTACGATGAACAGACCGCGTTGCCAGAAAAACTCGTCGCTGAACTTGCTAAGCAGCAAGCCATAACCGTGAACGTTTGGAAAAAAGCCAAAAAGGCAAAGAGCTTCGCTGTTTTCAAGCCTGACTTGGAGAAACTTGTTGCGTTAAGCAAGCAGGCGGCGCAGATTCTTATGAAAGTGAAAGAAACAACCACGCCCTATGATGCGCTCTTGGACAGCTTCGAACCAAAAATGACCTCTGACGCCATCACGGCAACTTTCAATAAATTCCAACAAGGACTCGTAAACCTGCTGGAGAAAATCCAGAACAGCCCGAACCAACCTGATGCTAGTGTTCTTCGCGTCCGCGTGCCAGTGGAGAAGCAGCGCAAAATCGCTCATGCGCTAACACAGACACTCGGCTATGACACCGTTTCAACAACCGCAGGCGGAAGAATCGACGAGACAGAGCACCCGTTCACCAACGGATACTACGACGACGTACGCATAACCACCCACTACTACCCTGGCAACTACGCCAGCGCCATCTTCTCTGTGCTCCACGAATCAGGTCACGCGCTTTACGAGCAGGATCTGAACCCGAAATGGAAATATCAACCCGTTGGGGCATCATGCTCCTATGGCATCCACGAATCCCAATCACGCCTGTACGAAAACATCATCGGGCGCTCCAAAGAATTCTGGACCTACATGATGCCAAAAATGAAACAAATCGCCGCACCCGCGCTAGCTAGCGTAAGCTTAAGCCAGTTCATCCACGCCATAAACATGGTCCAACCCTCCAAAATACGCATCGAAGCCGACGAAGTAACCTACAACCTGCACATAATACTGCGCTTCCAAATCGAAAAAGACCTCTTCGCCGACAAACTAGCAATAGACGAACTTCCCGAAGCTTGGAATCAGAAATACCAGAAGTACCTAAGCGTTAAAGTGGAAAACGACTCTGAAGGCGTAATGCAGGACACGCACTGGGCAAGCGGCTATTACGGATACTTCCCCAGCTACGCGCTGGGCAACATCTACAGCGGACAGTTGCTCACCGCGCTCGCAAGGGACATTCAAGACTGGCGTAGCCAACTCGCCCAAGGCAACTTGGAAGGCATAAAGGGCTGGTTGGTCAAAAACGTGCACAGTTGTGGAGACCTGTATGACCCAGCCGACCTGATAAGGAGAATAACTGGAAACGACTTGGACGCTGGACCGTACTTAGGATACCTCAGAGAAAAATACAGCGAACTCTACGGCTTCTGAACTTCCTCTTTTTTCGTCAGTTCACCGTAAATGTAAAGAACAAGAAAAACCAGAATCCCGCCAAAGAAAAGGTAAACGCCGATCCATCCGACAATGGCGTTGTAGAAGTTGGCGCCGTAGAGAAAAAGTACAAATCCCAATATGACCGCGATTAAACATGCCCAATCAGTCCGCGACATTGAATCACCAGCATACGTTGAACGTTAACATTCACTGCACACTAAAATATAAAGAATTACCGAAGAAAACTCGGCACATCATACGGCAACACTACTGCGGCACTGAAAAATGTCTAGCCGGAAAAGCAATTTTTGAGTAAACCCCGACAACCCACTCAAAGGTTGATCATAAAAGGCCCACTTGTTCCGACACTCTTATATACAAGCTTCTATACAAAGAGCGCAGAGGTAACAACAAATGTCGGGTATGGACAGCAAAAAACCTGAAACTCAAGAAGAGCTTGTAAAACTGGTGGCGGAAGCCGCCAAAAAGTCGGTCACATCAAGAGCTGCGCGAAAGCCTAGACCGACAAAACCGACAATATCGGGAACAGCAAAAGCTCTAAACATTCACAGAGACACACTTTACACTTGGCTAAAAGAGTTTAATGTCGACTTCAAAGAGATTTTAGATCAAATACCGACAGATATTCCGCATGAAAATGTCGAAATGGGAAAAGCATATCTGATCGGTGAGGCTCTTTTAGGCGAAGGAAACGAGCTTGCTCATGTGGACCTTTTGATAGGCGACAAAGACGGGCCAGTTGGGAAAGCGTTTGCTAACGGCTTTTCGAATCTCTCGGTTGGTCACACTCCTTTGCTGGCTGTTATAAGACCTAATCTCCCGCCGAAGCCGCACACGTTGCTTGTGCCGAAGGTAACCGTCAAAAACATGGAAGACGCTGGAAAGATTTTCGGTCCAGCCCAAGCCGCTGTTGCGAAGGCTGTAGCAGATGCCGTTGAGGAAGGAGTGATTCCGAAGGATAAGTTGGATGATTGGGTGATAGTGTGCAGCGTGTTCGTTCATCCGCAAGCAAGTGATTACCGCAGGATATACCAGTATAATTACGGCGCCACAAAACTGGCGTTAAGCAGAGCCTTAAAGAAGTATCCGTCACTTGAGAAAATGCTCTATGACAAGGACCGGGCGATGCATCCGATAATGGGCTTTAAGGTTCCGCGTTTATGGAGACCACCCTACCTGCAGATTTCTCTTGACGCGCCAACACTGGAAGGAGCAAAGAAGGTCATCGCGCAGATTCCTGGAAGCGACAGGATAATCATAGAGGCTGGGACGCCCTTGATCAAGCGTTACGGAACGAGAGTGATGCGCGATCTGAGAGATGTGACCAAAGACGCGTTTATACTTGCAGACCTGAAGACGTTGGATGTGGGAAAGGTTGAGGTTGACATAGCCTACGAAGACACGGCAGACGCTGTGGTTGCCGCGGGATTGGCGCCACCCGAAACTATTGACAAGTTTGTGCACGAAGCGAAACGGCTTGGAATATACGGGGTCGTGGACATGTTGAACGTTGAAGACCCTGTGGGAAAACTTAAGCGACTAAAAGAGTTCCCAGACATGGTGATCCTCCACAGAGGGATAGATCAGGAAACAGGGCGAACCTTGGGATTAGACCGCATACAGGAGTTGCGTCAAAACTTCCCTGACAAACGGTTCTTAATTGGCGTTGCAGGCGGAATAGTGCCAGAAACCGCAAAAGAAGCTTTGGAAAAAGGCGCTGACGTTATCATCGTGGGAAGATACGTGACCCAAGCAAAAGACGTAGAACGCGCAGTCAGAGACTTCCTGGAAGTAACACCTACAATGCGCGAAGACATCGACCTCTTCAGAGTCCACGTAGAGTAAAAAGATAGCGCGGCTTTCTTTCCTTTTTTTTATCATCATTCCGCAAGAAGAGAAGGCTAACGTCTTTTAGAGGGAAAGTCGCATTGTTTTATTAGGTAAATCTTTTATCGCTTTTTTGAGGCTAAGCGGCAGAATAACGTTTATGAAGTTCGAAATACATGTTTCTAACTGTAGTTCTGGGCTTTGAAAGATGAAACTGAATCAGGTTTTGGTTCTGCTTGTTCTATGTTTGGCAGTAGTGGCTTGCAGCATCGGAGATTCGAACGCTCAGTCACAATATTCCATTGAGTTGCAGGAACTTACCTGGGATCATTCAACAATCAGCATCTTGCTCATTCCAAACGAGGGGGCATCATGGTGGAATCCGAACGTCGTCAATTTTACGTTAAAAGCAGTGGGTGTTTGGAACGACGCGTTCGCGGATTTTGCATCTAAATATCCAAATTTCGCCTACGTTTCTAATCTCAAATTGGCTCCAACGATTTCAACTGAACAATCGCACGGCTTCGATGTCTACATCTCTTGGGTTGAAAGTCAAGTGAACAACGGCTCTGACGAAGTGGGGCTCACTCTGGCTTATCCAGCTGGTCAGGGCATGTTTTTAAAATGCGACATCACTTTGGCAACAAAGAATGGGCTTGGCTTGCCTTTGGGGGACCTTGAACTGCAGAATATTGCTGAACACGAGCTGGGGCATGCGTTAGGCTTGGGACATTGCAATAGCACTGCGGACCTCATGTACCCGCAAACAGGTCTCACTTTCGAGGTTCGAAGGATTTCAACACTTGATGCTTACGGGGTCTCCACAGTCTTTGCATGGATGTCGGCTTCATCACAGTTTTATTCAGCAAACAAAGAAATGCTACCGCGCTCTGTAGACCTTCCCTCTGACATTGAATATGAACACTTGACGATATCTAAAGAAAATCTTCCGCCTCAATCTGTTTTTGATCCAGTTCTGAATCCTGTTAGGAGGCTTCTATCAACTTTCTTCGACTTTCTTTTAGTTCCAGAAAATTTGTTGCTTTTTATACTTGTCATGTTTGGGTTGCTTTTCTCTATGGTTTTGTACCGGCTTCTAAGACCGCGAAAAGTTTCGAAAAAGGCTCCCACTGATAGTAGCTCATGAAATGGTTTTGTAGAGATTGCGCATTTGAAAATTTGCGCTTTTATCGTAAGTCTAAGTGACCAGAGTCTAAAAAATCTCTCTGACAAATGATTTCTCCATGCTAAATCCTTATGATGAAGCCAGTGGAGACATCTCCCGCGCACTCCCTCTTTTTTTCTCTTTGTCTTCTTAGTTTCTTTACAGAGAATTAATTTTGGAGACTGGGGTATGTTTGAACCCCCACCACAGTGGAGAGGTCACCCGCACAATCCCCTCTTCTAATTTCTTGCATCTGACGTTCGTTCGCATGGCTAACAATAATTCTGTCAAAACGCCCACTGTTCGGCGGCACCGTTGATAGTGTAGATACCGGCCGCGCAATTCCATTTTATTCCTCTTTTAAAGCAAGCGCTGAATTTTCGGGTATGTTTTCGCTTCAAAACCGACTGGAGAAATAGTGCGTTACTACGGAAAAAGGAGCGTCCAGAAGTTCTCCACAACGGGAAACCTGTGGCTTTTATAAAGGCTATTTAAGCATCCGCTACACTATAAGAAGCGGTATTTGATGCCGAAGACTGAAGCCGTAATAACCCTTCAAAATGTTGTTGCCACTGGAACTATGAACCAGAAAGTCGACTTAAACGCTGTCGTTAAGGGTTATCCAGGCGTAGAGTATCGTCCGGAACAGTTTCCTGGACTCGTGTTCAGGCTGAAAAGACCGAAGACGGCTACGTTGATTTTTAGCTCGGGAAAGATGGTGTGCATAGGAGCAAGATCGGGAAAGGAATCCCGCATAGCAATCATGAAAGTTGTTAAAGAACTGAAGAAAGTTGGAATAATCATCCTCAGCAAGCCGAGCTTTAAGGTTGTGAACATTGTTGCCTCTGCGAGTCTAGGCGGAAAGGTAGATTTGGAGAAGGCAGTTGTTACGCTTAGAAAAGCGATGTATGAGCCGGAGCAGTTTCCAGGCTTGATCTACAGGATGGACGAGCCTAAAGTGGTTATACTGATATTCGCAAGCGGGAAGCTTGTTGTCACCGGAGCGAAGAAAGAGCAGGACGTTTACGACGCAGTGCACAAGCTTCACGAAAGCTTAGAGGAACAAAACCTCATATTCTACGAATGAAAACTTCACACGTAAATCGCCCTGAGCGCTAAGTAGTCTTTTATGATTTCAAATTGCCTCAACGTGAAAGGGGCTCTTGACTTAAATTTATACTGAACGAAATAGTCGACTAAACTGCAACCAAACAAGAGATTTCTTAATCAGCTCGAAAATAAGGTTAGCTGCTACTGCCAGTCGTCTCCTTCTTCGTCCCAACCTTCGTCGTCTTCAACGTCTTCTTCCTCAAACAATCGTGAGCGCCTCCCAAAAGTCATAGGCATGAAGCTGTACTAAGGCTTTTCGACGTCAGGTATCGAATTATAAATGATACGCATGTTAGCCAATAAACTCTTTTGAGGACACATTAAACGGGCCAGAGGAAAATCAATAACTACAGCCGTTGACGCAGCGGAAATAACGAGACACCGCTTCCTAAAAGACCTAAAGTAAGCAAAATTGCAATAGGAACAGAAGAGATGCCACCAAGAGAGGGCGACACCAGAGCACGGATGGTTTCAACGATTGAGATAATGCTCACAAAGGAGTAGGAATTCCTCAAGAACAGGTTTTAAGAACGTTCAAAGCCCAAAATGCCTATCTACGCTCTTTTTTATTCCTTCAATTCGGGAATTACCTTCGTCACCCATTCAATTTTAGTGGGGTAAGCTTCACGCAATTTTGGAGAAGTAGTGGGTTTCCAATCTTTAGCCATCGCAAGCACTCGACTTTTATATTTACTAATCTTGCTGTTTCGTTTTGGCTTTTTCCTTATCGATTTATACTGTTCGCGGTTCATATTCAATCTCTTCTAGTTCAAAACATGACACGTAGCATATAGAAGTTTGCCCTTCTTTTTTGATTTAGGGCGTTTGTTTTGAGTTTTTAATTGAGGAAGGAAACTAAAATTTAATCCAACGCGTTGTGAAGTATCAGAGTCCTGAAGCTTGGATTAATCCTGAGTCTTTTTAGGCTCATCTTTTAAGTATCTAATCAGCGCAGAGAATAAGATCAAGGTGAAACCCTGCTTGGCTATGTTAATATAGCGAGCATGCTTTGATAACTGTTGCTGGTGTTCTTTAGAAAAGGGGCGGATCAGTAATACTCGACATTTCTCATCTTTATCGAGGTGGCTATGGCGAGTACGCTGGGGAACAAAGGGCTTGAGATACAAGGGCGTGCCATTGGGCGAATATCTCGCTTTTCTTTCAGTGAAGCGTAGTGTTAACCCTGACACGTTGTTTCAAGCTTTGGTCTCGGCAAAAGAGCGCGAGAAAGTCTTGTGCGGAAGTCTTTCAATCGAATGTCGTGGCAGGATTAGAGACGAGAAGATCTTTTTGATCATGAACGGCTCGACGGTGGTTGGGCAGTTTAGGGTTTCCGAGAGTTTTCTTTCGGAAAGAGGTAATCCTCTTAGAAAGTTTATGGATTGTGACAGGATCCGCAGGTACTTGACTAGGAAGGCTGATGCTTTTCAATCCAGTTTTATTGGCGGCTTGCGTGTTGGAATGAAACATGTTAATCTGAGTGCTAAGGTTCTTGAAATATCCAAATCTGTTTCGGTTTTTACGCGGTTTGGAAATTCTGCGGTCTTGGCCAACGCTCTGATTGGGGATAAGACTGGTACAATCAAGCTTACCCTTTGGGATGCACAGATAGACTCTGTTTCTGTCGGCGACTTTGTTCAGATTAGAGATGCTCAGGTGTTTGCGTTTAAAGGCGAGAAGCAACTGCGGATCGGACGAAAAGGAACGCTCAGTGTAGAGCAAGAAAACGTCATTACAGCCTGAAAAGCAATTTCTTTCAATTCCCTTTGCTTGAGATTTTTCCATACATCATAATATCCGTTCTTCAAAATCCCAATGAACTTGCATAATTTCACAAGTTTTTTTATTTTCAGACGTTGATTGTGTATTGTTGTCTCGTTTTGTTGTGTCTCTGGGAAGCTAATTCGCTGAGGCCGAGCCTTAAGTTGTCTAAAACTTCCATAAGTGCTTGAAAATTGAAGGAAAACTGCAATTTGAGGAGGGTGCCTGAGCATAGATGCGATAGCTAGGCAGTTGGAATTGTTGAAGATGGAAGGTTTGGGCTTCTCTCAAGCGGAGATTGTTAGCGAGCGCGTATAAATCCTTAATAGAGAGTTGCTCAACTTCATACTCCGCTGGAGAGTTAATCATCAAATGGCTAAGTTCAAGGTAATAGTGTCCGACCCAGAAGCTGGAACTTCAAAAATAGTTGAGCTTGAAGAAGCACGCGCCGCGCCCTTTATCGGAAGAAAAATTGGAGAAACAGTGGACGGCGTTGTGGTGGATTTGCCCGCGCACAAACTGCAGATAACGGGCGGCTCAGACAGAGATGGCGTGCCTATGAGACCGCATGTTCATGGCGGAGTCCGCCGAAAAGTTGTGTTGAGCGGCGGAGTTGGCTTTAACCCTCAAGACAAGGGACAACGGAGACGAAAGACGGTTCGAGGAAGCGTCATAACAGATGAGATTGTTCAGATCAACACGAAAATCATCGAAAAACCGAAAAAGCCTGCTGAAAGCAAAAAAGAAACAGCCTCCAAACCAGAGGCAAAAGCAGAACCAGCCAAGCCAGAAGCTTAACGTTACAGTTTTACCTTTTGCGTTTCTTGAAGTAGAATAGTAAGCCTGCACTGGCAGCAACAACTGAAACTAGAATAACTATTACTATAGCCAACGTTGTTGGAAAAACGGTTATTTTGAAAGTTACAGGTTCAGAGGCTCCGACGTTTCCAGCAGTATCCCACGCATAAAGTATTAACGAATGTGCGCAGTCGGATAATCCTGTTATCTTTGTGTTTCCAGAAATCGTCACATTCGCCTGTTCATCCAAGCTGTACGCAACTTGAGAAGTTGGCTCGTCCACTTTGAAGTCCAAAATCACGTCAGAACTGTACGTTTGTTCCTGAGGTGACGAGATCGAAACCCTCGGAGAAGTGTTATCAATCACAAAGCTAACTTCAGAATCACTCCACACCACGTAGCTGTATGTTCTATCAGGCGCAGGGATAATAGCGTCTGCATCATCATCATAATAACAAAAATGCCAAGTTTGCATTCTCTGGTTCGACACGGTAATTTTTATGGTGTGTTTTCCCTCAGACAAGTTGGTCAAATTCACATAGCAAGAAGGTATTTGGGAGATGCTGATTTCTCTTTTGTCTAGGTAACAGGAGATAGCGTAGATATCTGATAGGTTAGTTATTGAGGCACGCAGGGTCACGCTAGTTCCTTTGTATGAAGTGCTGTTTTGGGGTTCCAGAACATTAATAGCAGCGGGGTTTGGAGGCG
This sequence comes from uncultured Candidatus Bathyarchaeia archaeon, assembly GCA_964544495.1. Taxonomy (GTDB): domain Archaea; phylum Thermoproteota; class Bathyarchaeia; order Bathyarchaeales; family Bathycorpusculaceae; genus SG8-32-3. The sequence continues at coordinate 12,993 of CAZJBY010000022.1, read as the reverse complement.
AAACATATAGTTTCGGTCGGCTTGGAATTGGAACATATGGGTTTGCTAATCCAACTTTAAGAAGAAAAACTCCAGCTAACGCTGTGAGCAAGAGCACTGAGAGTGAAGTGGCCGCGAGCGTTTGCTTTTTCACAAATTACCCCACATATAGCACCAGATTTTTCTATGGTAAAAGGGTTTTTGTCAAGGTTTCTTGACTAAGCTCAGTCAACGTTTCTTGACTAACTTCCTGTACATCCGAACAAGAGATACATGCTTTTGCAGTAAGCAAATCGCAGCAGCAGCATTAAAATTTAATCCACAATATTATAAGAACAAACTGTTTTTAATGATTGGACATTTAAGAACGGTTTTATAAGCCACTTGCGCAGATACTAATTCAGCCCTATAGCAATGTGTTTAGAACAGCTAAAACTATACACCCTCAAATAATCGTTGTTTAAAACGGCTTTTCCCTATAGGGGGTCTATCCGTGTTGGCGCAGAAAACGCCCAAAAAGCATGTGGAAAATCAACACACAAGCCTGAACAAAGGTTGAATCTATTTATAGAGGGGGTATAGACGAATTTTCACGCGCTAGAGCGCTAACTTGATATCGGTTTTGAGACAAAAAGTATATTTGACAGATAACAGTCTGAGTCTTAGCACCAGATAGAAGGTCAGCAAATGCCGATATTAGATCCGATCAAAAAAGCCATTGCGCAGAAACACAGGTTGTATATGAAGATCTGCAGGGATTGCGGAGTCAGAAACGCCGCGACTGCGTTAAAATGCAGAAAGTGCAAAAGCAAGAATCTTAGATGGAAGAAACGTGAACTCGTAAAGTAGCATTGTGCTTAAAATAAAGAAGAGGTTTCTCTTACGTTGGCGTCCCATGTCTTCAAGAAACGCCACAAGCGAGTGAAAGCACAGGCATTAAAGGGTTTTAACCAGAGTTTCCATGTTGAAAGCTGTGTTTGCACACCCGTTCTTTATTAACGGTATAGCTTGCCCAACCACACCTATGCCGCCTAAGATGTTGCCGGAAAGCTTAATTTCTTCGCCGCATGCAACACCAATAACGCCTTCATAACGATGCGTTTCCAAGATTTTAGGAATACATGAGGCTCCAGGCAACACATAAACGTCGTATCCCTTTTTCTTGGCTAAGCAGTCTGCCTCGTTGACTAAGCAATCTTTGGAACAATGCGCACAAGTATAAGAGGGAATGCTTGCGTCAAAGACAGCTTTACATCGACTGTCCATGTATTTTCTGGAACAATGCGGAAGAAAAAGAGCCTTTTTTTTCGCCTGCAGAAACTTGCCTCTTTCCATAAGGTTCACAGCTTGCAAGTCTATGAGGTCTTGGATAAGAATAACAGCGTCTGAGAGATTCAGCCCTGTGGCTTCTTGAATTCTGAATTTTTTTATAAGCTCCTGCAAGGTTTTAAGGAATGTTTTGTGCATGCCCTTACTGTAGCTAACTCTGGCAACCTCTGTGAAGAAGAAGCGGGGAACTTTTGAAAGATCGAAAGTGAACTTGTATGGCATAACAAGATTAGCGACGCACATGCTTAAAAAAATACCTATGCACAAATTCAGATTTTTAGGTTTGAAAGAGGCTAAACTCTTTCTTCTCCGTCGCCTAAAAGCTCTCTCAGAGACTTTAACTCCTCTCGCAGCTCTTTTACGTCGACTTCAAGCGCGTTAGCGCGTGCTTCAGCAACTTTTTTGAGCTTTTCGATTTCCACCAACAAAGTCACTCGTTCCGTTTCCAGTTTACTTATTTTTTCCCGCAAACCCCTTAAGGTTTGTTTGAGGCCTTCACGTATCTCCTTAATTCTTTCGACTAAAACTTTAACGTTTTTTGTCCCCGCAGTTTTCACGTTTGAGTCTACTTTGGACCTAAACTTGGACTTGCATTCTGGGCACATGAAAATTCCAACTCGAAATTCAGGTACATACCCTTTTGCACTGTATCTCGCAGGCGACACGGTCCAGCATTTAAACGCTTTGACTACTTCTGTTCCACATTTCGGGCAGTCAACCAATTCATAAACCTCCGTGTGTTGAGTTCGCACGGTGGGTACAAGAACCATTTTCCCGCATTAAGCTATAACATTTTGCCTGTTCGCCTAACCTAAGCCAATCGCGAATGGTAAAAAAAAAAGAGTTTGAGGTTTGTCAAATGCTTATCTGGAACATCAGCCTTTCAACAAGCTCTTTGTAACGGTTCCGAATAGTAACCTCAGTCACCTGTGCAATCTCCGCTATTTCCCTCTGCGTTTTCCTTTCACCCGTCAAAACAGAAGCGACGTAGCTCGCTGCGGCAGCAATGCCCGTTGGTCCACGGCCCGAAGTGAGTTTAAGCTCTTTTGCCGCGGCTAGAATCTTGTGGGCGATTTCCTCGACTTTACCTTGCATGGTTAGTTGATTGGAGAATTTGGTTATGTACTGGCTGGGTCGAAGCGGCGGAATAGAATAGTTAAGTTCTTTGATTAGGAAGCGGTAGCTGCGACCTACTTCTTTTTTGTTCACGGTTGACGCTTGAGATATCTCATCTAAAGTTCGTGGCAACGCACACTGCCTGCACGCTAGGTAAATTGCTGCGGAAGTTACGCCTTGGATTGATCTGCCTCGTATTAGCCGTTCTTTTACGGCTTTTCGGTATATGACTGAGGCGGTTTCCAGAATGTTTTTTGGAAGGTTCAGGTTGTTGGAGATTTTTGTGATTTCAGATAAGGCAAAAGCCAAGTTGCGTTCTGTGGCGTCTGAAACTCTTATGCGCCTTTGCCATTTTCTGAGGCGGTATACTTGTGCTTTCTGCCCTGGCGAGAGACTTTTGCCGTATACGTCGCGGTCGTGCCAATCGATTGTTGTTGATAAGCCTTTGTCATGGATAGTGTATGTTAATGGTGCGCCTACTCTTGTTCGTTTTGTGCGTTGTTCGTCGTCGAATGCTCTCCATTCTGGTCCTCTGTCGGCTATTTTGGCTGCTACCACGAATCCGCAGTCCATGCAGACTATTTCGGCGCATTCGTAGTCGCGCATTAACCTGTTGCTTCCGCATTCAGGGCATGATTGTACTTTGATGGATCCAGCACGTTGCGCTGGTTGTGAGGGTTCTACCTCTTCGTGCAGCTTGTTATCTCCACTCATACTTTTTAGCTCCGTTACTTTTTCGAGAGAAGCAGGTAAAGCTGCTTGTTGGTTAACGTTTCGGGCTCTTTAATCGTTGGTTTTATAATCACATATGGCGAAGACGTTGGACCTATTACGTCAAAGATTTTTCCAACGGTCTTCAGCTTTTCGTCAACAACTGCTGAACCGATTTTGGGGATTTTGCTAATTTTGGCTACAACGTTCTGAGATGGAGTTACATGAAGCACTTTGCCCAATCTCTGCAAACACATTCCCCTCTCGAAAAACAACAAAATCACCGTGAATGCGTATTTAAAGCTTTCTACGTATGGTGACATATGACGGTTTGACCAGTTAGTTTCTGGTGCTTCAGCTGACGGTGAAGTTCATGTTATCGGGTTCTCTAGTGCTCGGTGCAGTCTACAGCCCCCTTATATAAACTAAACTGCATGGTTTCTGCGGGGTGTTTGAGTCTGAAGCTTCTGATCATATTTTTATAAAATTCAAAACTTGCTTTGAAAAACCCCCGAATTCACTTTTTCCAAGATTTTGGTGCGGAGGGTGGGACTTGAACCCACGAAGGCCTTCGCCAGAGGATCTTAAGTCCTCCCCCTTGTCTTAGGCTTCGGATCTGGCCGCCTATTTAGACCTGGCTCGGGTACCCCCGCACCAACCCTTTACACTTCACGCCTGTGTAGTTTAAGGTTTTTGCATGGAAAAGCCGGCGACGCTGGGTAAGTTGCCAAGTGAAAGTGGGTAAAACAAGAAAGCGTAGCGTTGTTTAGTTTGTGGAGCTCATGCATTTGATTACGTGTTCGCATGTGAGGCATTCGGCGGGGATTTCCTGCTGCTTCTGGCGCTGGTTCAAATAGCCGAGATAGTGGGTGCAGGTGGAATTTGCGGGGGCAGCAACTGAGGCAGCAATGGGCGCGGTGTGATGCGGCGTTGTTTGTGGAGGTTCGTGTTGCGGCTGCATTCGCGGCGTAAAACTTTGCTGGCTTCGCGCCTCGGTTCGCGTCTTGACCGGGTTCCGCTTCAAAATTTTAGCCCCTGCCCACATGAACACTATCGCTGCAACCGACCCGACGTAATTTACCGCGTTTATTTCAGTAATTGGCTTGTGCCACACGAAAAAGTCGTAGCACACCCAGTACAGAAACCAGATGTACACGGCGATGAAGCTTGAGTACCATAAAGCTTGGTACTTGAGCATGCTGGTTTTTGATATGTTAACGCTTAGGTCACTTGCCGTTTGGTGCCTGCGCTTCTTAGGTAACGCCTTCATTGTGATGTTCACCAGCAACTATTATCTAGCGGAAGTGATGCTAAAAACCTTATGAACTGTTAATAAAAACTTGAACTCTACCTTTCCAGCTTCCAATCCGTTTGCTTGTTGACCTAAAACTTAAAGAATCTGACTACTTTAATGGAGAACCAGGGGCGGGTAGCTCAGCACGGACAGAGCATCACCCTCCTAAGGTGGGGGTCGTGGGTTCAAATCCCACCCCGCCCGCATTAGAGAATTCAGACTTATGTAGCAAGAATAAGATCACTTTAAAGACTTTAGATAAGTTGATATACTGCTACAGACGAAGCCTGGTCAATCTGAATGATTCCCGGGCCGCTTTGCAGATTTCAGGGGCTTGCTTTCTCTTGCGAGACAGCTTGTTGCCGCCGAAGTCGCAGAGTTTTGGATAAGTGTTTGTTGGGCGCGCAATTTTTCACAAGTTTTTTATTGGATGGTTCGGAAAGATGCTTAATGGTATGCGGCGCGTTAAAATCTTTAGTTACGCTGTTGAATCTGACAGCCATGCTTTTCACGTGCCAGTGGACCTAGTGCGCACCTTCGCCATCATCTGCGTTGTCTTGATTCACGCGTCCATCGAAAGCTACGACCAATCCGTTTTGACTGACCCAATTATAGCACTCTACAACGGTACAACATCTGCTTACCAAGCTGTCGCTATCGTAGCTGTCCCTCTTTTCGTTATGCTCAGCGGCGCCCTTCTGCTTAGACCCTCGAAAACCCACGAGCCTATTCGGGTATTCCTTAAAAAGCGTCTAGGTCGTTTGGGTTTGGCATTTGCGTTTTGGAGCGCCGTATATTTTGCATGGGGTTTCCTTATTGACGGCCAGGCGTTTACTTGGCAGGCGCTGGTGAGCGGCATTTTCGTGAACGGCGCCTACTATCATTTCTGGTTTTTCTATCTTATAGGCGGGCTTTACTTGGCAACGCCTGTGTTGCGAATAGTCGTCGACAAAGGGGGGAGGGCTGTCACGCGGTACCTGTTGATTTTGTGGTTCGTAGGCACCTCAGTCATGCCTCTTGTTCTTCTTGTAAGCGGAGCTCTTCTCGGTAGCGGATTCGCGCTGAATAATGACCTGTTCCTCTTCACGGGTTTCATAGGGTATTTCGTGCTTGGAGCCTACCTGACAAGAGTTCGAGCTCCTTCATGGGTTCTCATTGCAGGCTTGCTTGTGGGTGTCGCGTGGACTCTTACGGGCACTTACTTCATGATTTACCCGCTGAATTGGGTGGGGCAATACTTCTTCTTTTTCGATACTGTATCAGCAAACGTGGTTTTAGTGTCGATTTCCATTTACATGCTGCTTAATAGGGCTCCAGTTGACTGGCCAGGGAAAGCCAAACATCCGCGCCTTCATGCTATTGTTCATTTCATTAGCGTCAACACACTGCCGATTTACCTGTTTCACGTGATGATCCTGGAGTCGATTCACAGAGGCTACTTTGGCTTTAAACTGAGCCTCGTCTCGATGAACCCAATTGTTGAGATTCCATTGGCAGCAGCCGTCGCTTTCGTTATCACAATAGCCCTGATCTGGTTGATGAGTCGCCTCCCAATACTCAAAAAGCTCATTGGCTCTGCATCATTCTGAGAGCTCTGTTTTGACCTCACTGTTGATGGAGGTTGAAGAAAAAAGGTGTTCCGCCTCTCTACCTGCTAGGTCAACGCAAAACAGGAAAAAAGGAGGTTGCGGGTGATATCTCCACTTGCTCTGGGGCTCGAATCCCTCCCCGCCCGCCACGAACGAACCCAGAATTTTCACTCCAAGAAAACAGATAACATCAAAAATAGTTATGTGTGCTTTCGAGTTTTTCTTTGCTTGCTCATGGGTTTAACTTCTGCCTCGATTTGTTCCACGGTAAGCGTTTCTGTCGCTTTTCTCAATTCGACAACGGAGTCACCGTAGCATTCTTTGATTTCGCTTATGAATTCTATAGCTCGTTTTGTTCCAAGTTCCTTAGCTAAGGCTTCAAAAGGGACTTCGACAGTGATTATATGCGATGTCGTCATTCTTGTTTCCGCTCTCTGGTTTCTTCCAAGTAGTTTATGGGATTTCTAACTTTTAACCTATACCCTTTCTTCGCGACAAGCGTTTCAAAACAGTTGTGTTCGTCCAAAATTTCGTCGTCGCAAGTGAGCAAAAAATCCGCTTTGCCTAGACAAGCTGCGGCTACATGCAAGGCATCTAAAGAATTGACTTTACATCTGACGCTGATTTCTCTGGCTAAGTTGATTAGTCGTTTGCTGCTTCTTACCTTAGTTTTGCTCAGGATTTTCTCGAAGCCTCGAACGTTTTTCCTTTTCAAGGGCTCCCTGATTTGTTCGATTTCAAACTTCACGTAATCAGAACTCACTATCATCATTGTGCCTCTTTCAACGTTGTCCACAATCTGTAAGAACGCTACGGTTTCTTCGTGAATGCGATTATCTCTTTGGTCATCTAAAGGTCTGCAGTAGACGTTGGTATCAAGATATAATCGTGTAACCATTTTCCGTTCCTCCGCAACTGGAAGTAACTGTTTTCTCGGACGTTGTTTTTGAAGTTTTTGCTAATATAAGGTAAAGAGGCTTATGGTTCTCCAGCAATAATTCCAAGCGGACTCTTTCTCGATGCTCAGTACGGATAGAGCACCAGCCTCCTAATGTGGGGGTCGTGGGTTCAAATCCTACCCCACCCGTTATAGACGCACACCGTACGTTAGCGAACTAGGTTATCGTGCCTTATTTTCCTTTTTGTGGCAACCAATGAAAACGTCAGCGCACTAATCCAGTTACCTGGGATTCCACGCTGTGATGGTGAGTAACTGAATTTGCTTTGTTAACTTCATATTTAAAAATAGTAACAGGAGTTCACAACAATTTTATTCCAAAACGTCAGCCTCTAACTCAAGAGGTTCTCTGATGCGAAGGTCCAAGATGGAAATGTACATTTCAACCCTTGAAGCCTTAGCCTACTTTGGACCGTTAAAACTTACAAGGGTCACCTACAAAGCTAAAATGAATTACAGCCAACTCAAACTAATTATAGCTGATTTGATTCAGAATAAGCTGGTTGAAGAAAGAAAAGTTGGAAAGAGCAAGGTTATCTATGCGGCAACACCTAAAGCACGAACGATTCTCTCACATTTTGAAGAGCTTAAAGAAATGCTGCCGATAGAAGATGTGGATCAACTGAAGTTTCAAAATGCGATGTAATCAAGGATGCTTGCATTCAATTACTCTATTGCAACTTAAGCATTCTTCAGGAAGAGACGAGTTTTCTGGAAAAGTGCTTAGGTATCCTAGTTGGTGGTTGCATCCAGAAGCCGCTTCAATTCTCAAGTTGCTTGAAGTTTTTGCGTCCTTGTCGACAAAACGCTTGGAGACGGCATATTCTTGTATCTCGCCATTTTTAGTGAAATTGGCATCTGGAACATTGTATTCGGATGGTAGATTTTTTCGAATCATTCTTGAGTAGCCGTAAACTCCGATTGACAGGAAACAGAATGCTATAAGCTGAGTGACTTGCCTTATTTCAACTGCTATTGTTGAAGAGAAGATTGTTTCGTTGAAAATTGCGATTATAGAGCCGATTGCGAAGAGAAAACCTGACAGGAGCACTGGTAACCAGAAAGATTTTCCAACGTTCAGGCGTTTAATTTTTTTCATGGTGTTCCAGCTTAGCACGCACAAGAGGGCGGCTATCAAACCGAATGCAATGTTTGAGGCGATGATTAACCAGTTCATACTTATTCCCATAAGTATTTTCTATTAAGATTTAATATATTGAGCTGAAATTTAAGTGTTATTGCAGATATGTTCAACACAAATACACTCAATAACATGCGCGCTTACGAATAGACCTTGGGTAAGCCAGTGCCTAGGGATACTTTTAAGTTGCTTGCCACCAGTTAAACAGGCAACTGTGAGTGTGGAAAACATGAAAATGAGAATGATAAAACTGAATCCAGATTTCCTTGTGAAAGCAATTCAAGGAAAGGCAGCGGCTTTCGCTTCTAACCTGCCCGACGACATGGAACTTTTAGAGGTCAAGTACGACTTATTCGCCAAACAAGTGTTCGCGATAGTAAGAAGCGACAGTTTTGAAGACGCTGCAGACGCTTATCCACTTCCAGAATTAAACGTGTCCTACGGCTTAGGTGACAAGGCTGAAACTAAGTCTGAACCTAAGCCCGCAATCGCCAAACCTGAACCTGAATCCGCAGAAAAAACGCCGATTCCAACAAGTCAAGACGTGAGAGCAGTGGAAGCAGAATTCAGTCCAGAGCAGCTTGAGCTGTTAAGTTTCAAGGTAGACGGAGACTACGTCGTAGTGAAGCCGACTCAGTACTTGAAGGATGAATGGAACGAAATCAACGATGTCGTGAGAAGCTTAGGCGGCAAATGGGTGAAAGGTGACTTCGGCAGCTATTGGGAAATTCCTCTGCAACAGAGCTAACAAAACTGCCTGAGCCAGAAAACGCCAAGTCCCTCAGATGATGTAGGCTTCTGTAATGTACCTTCTCATCACCCATTGAATCTGGAAATAATACGCGATTCTGGAGATCGAGTTTTTCATCAGTGTTATCCAATCATCCCTCTGACCGTAAAATTTAGGCACAATCAAATATTCCAGTTTACCGTACATGTCATGAAGTTCATTCATTCTCCGCTCCTTTTCAGTAACCAGTTCCCTTGGATGCGGTCCTATGGCCCAGCCGGTTACGCCTTCCATGCAGCCTTCTATCCACCAGCCATCCAGCACACTGAAGTTTATCACACCGTTGTGCGCCGCCTTCATTCCGCTTGTGCCAGAGGCTTCCATCGGCGGAAGCGGAGTGTTAAGCCAAACATCCACCCCTGACGTCAGCAACGAGGCCATGTTCATGTCATAGTTTTCGAGGTAAACAACTTTGATGTGGTCTTTCAGCGCGTTTGCATGACTGTAAATTTCCTTGATCAGGCTTTTGCCGTTAATGTCGTTTGGATGAGCCTTTCCAGCGAAAATCAGCTGAAATTGTCCTCTTTTATTGATATCCACCAGCCTCTCCAGATCGGAGAAAACCAGTGTTGCCCTCTTGTAACCTGTTGCTCTTCTGGCAAAGCCTATGGTCAGCACTTCAGGGTCTAATTTCACGCTTGTGCTTTTTTCCACAAACTTGATCAGGCGGTCTTTTGCCATCATGTGCGCGTCCCATACCTCACGGTTTGGGATTTCGCTTGCTCGCACAAGCAGTACGGGTTCGTTCGCCCAACCTGGTATGTACTTATCAAAAAGGTCTCTGAAGAACTTGCAAGTCCAAGTGTAAGAGTGAACGCCGTTGGTCACCGACCTGATGTAGTGACCGGGGAACAGCCTCTTCGAGTACTCCATATGCGCCTTGGAAACACCGTTTACGTATTTGCTAAGGTTCAAAGCCAAATAGGTCATGTTCAGCTTGTCTTGACCCGCATACTGTTTCACAGATGACATCAAGTATTCTTCCCCTATCAATTCTTCAACCATGTCGTATGAGAACTGATCAAACGCGGCTTCAACCGGACTGTGGGTCGTGAAGACACAGAGGTTTTGCACTTTTTCAGAATCCATACTGTTATCCTTTAGCAGTTCAAGAGTTAAAAGTGCAGAATGTCCTTCATTCATGTGATATTTTCTGATTTTGAAAAAAAACTCTTTGAGAAGTTTTGCCCCACCTATTCCGAGAATTATCTCTTGCTTAAGCCTGTAACCCTTGTCTCCGCCATAAAGATGGTCTGTGATTCTTCTGTCCTCTGGCTCATTGCCTTCTACGTCCGTGTCCAAAAAAAGTATGGGCACCATTCCACCCGTGAGACTTTGATACTCATACATCCAAGCCTGAACCTTCACAGGTCGTCCTTCAATGGGTACTGTGACCGAGTGCGGCATGAGAACCAAAGACTCCGACGGTTCCCATTCATCAGGAAGCTCCAGCTGTTCACCGCGCGCGGTGATTTTCTGCCTGAAATAGCCTTTTCTGCTCGCCAAAGTTAAAGCTACCATCTGCAACTTCAAGTCTGCGCTCGCTTTCACGATGTCGCCGGCTAAAACCCCCAATCCACCGCTGTAGGTTGGTATGTCGTTGGTTATGCCTATCTCCATGGAAAAATACGCGATTCTAGGGTCTTCCAGAAAATGCTGCCTGCAGTTTTTGCTGTCGAAGCAATATTTTTTGCCTCCAAAGCTTTCACATATGACTTCAAGTCTTTTCTCCATGTCATATATGTCTATGTGATTTCCGCAGATAGGGCATCTTAACAAAAGAGATTTCTCCAAAAAACCACCACTCCTCTATCACACATCCTCTCCTTCTCTTCTACGCATACCAATGAATAAACTATTCGAAATGGCATCTTGCATAAAAAAAGGGGAGGTTATTTTTTGAGCATCGTCAAGAAGTCGTCTATGGGTTTGGCTGGCATGCTCATTATCTGCACAGTTCCGCGGGAACCCAGCTCTATAGAGACACGCGTTATAGCGTCGTTGTTGGGAGCTTCCACAATGTTAACAAAATCATATCGTCCGAGGACAGCGTACTGCTGAAGGACTTTGGCGCCAAAAGCTTCGATTTCCTTGTTAACCTCTTTGATTCTTTCCGGTCTTTCCTTAATGGTTTTTCTGCCTTCAGAAGTGAGAGTCGACAAAAGGATGTAGATTGGCATAAAAATCATCCAAGTTTACTATACATTAGACGATATTTAATTATTTTGGACGCCTGCCAAGTTCTTAAAACTTATCTTCGTACATAGGTAACTAAGAACAGGTGGCTGATGTGGCAAAGAAAGCACTTGTAGCCATTGTGGCGTTGGCTTTGATACCTTTACTCGCTGTTGTGGCAGCCAGCAAGCTGTTGAACATCGGACCATTTCAAACTCCAGAAACACAAAAGGCGGTGCCCCATGAGGGAAAATATGGAATTTACGTCTTGGACGTTACCACGAAAAAGGTAAAGCTGCTTTACAGCACTGATAACGAGATTTACACCTCTGCATTGAGGCTGAACCAGCAGGGGAAGCTTATTTTTGCTCAGAAAATCAATAGCTCAAGCGACGAAAGTACAGAAATCTTCACCGTAAATGTTGACGGTCAAAATCTTAGGAGGCTCACCGATAACAGTTATTGGGATCTTTATCCAGCTTGGTCGCCAGACGGCGCCCGCATCGCTTTTCTTTCCAAACGGGGTAACGATCTGGACATTTATATGATGAACGCTGGCGGAAGCGATCAGCGCCTGTTTTACGATTCTGGCTCGCATGACGCGGATGTTGACTGGGCAGGCGACACTGTAGTTTTCACTTCGGGCTTTAAGGTATGGGGAATAAAAGACGATGGAACAGGGCTAACGCAAATCACGAAGCCAGCCGACGCTGGTCAATGGGGGCAGTCCAATCTTCCTATAGGCGACTATGACCCGCGACTGCGTTTCGATGGACTAAAAGTTGTTTTTGAGCGCCTTGAAGACCCTGAAAGCCTGTACGGCGGCTACAACATTTTCTCCGTTAATATTGACGGTACAGAAGAAACACGGTTGACAAGCACCAACTACGCGCAGGGGCTGGCAAGCTGGTCTCATTCAGGTGACAGAATAGTGTACGGTGTGGCGGCTATTGGCGAGGAGGGGAAATACGATATGTACATGATGGACGCGGACGGCTCAGATAGTCAGAACATAACGCCAGAGTATTTTGCCTCTGACTTTCTCTGTTATTCCCCGATGTTTTCCTTGGATGATTCAGAAATATACTTCATAGGTCAATGGTACGAGTAGAATCAGGCACCCAAATTTAATGCGTAATAGACGATATTTTGGCGTCTGGACTTTATGCCAAGTGAAAACCTATGTAAGACACAGAAACAGGCTAACTTACGTGTTGTGGCACAGCAGAACCCTAAATGTAATAAGCATCGTACTGGCAAAGGTTAAGCCGATGCCTTATGGGAATGATAACCATTCTTAAGAAGAAGACAGGTTACGGCTTAGGGCTTTCACTTTGCATAATCGGAATAATACTGCTACTCGTAGTTTTTTGGAGATGGTGGGACTCAGGAGTGTTCGCCGCCTCAGACGTGCTTTCCGCGTTAAGCGCCAGCCTCACAGACTCATCCCTTGCGCTAGGACTGGCACTTGGCTACTACATCATCATAAGCGCCGTGCTGATCGGCGTCGGCTCAGCTATCCTGTTGCTTAGAAGAGAAAAAGTCGCTGTCACCGAAGGCTTAACCGTGGTGCTCGAATGCCCACTCTGCAAATATCACTGGAAAGAATCAATGTCCAAATCGCAGTTAAAAGCCATGGGTTACCCTGAAGTCCGAACACTCTCCAGACGAAAATGCGCCAAATGCGCCAAGTTCATCCGCCCAAAAATCACAGCAACACAGAAAGCTTAATGCTCTTACGACAGTTGCCCTATGACAAAAATCGTTCAACAAAGTAGATTAAGAAATCTCAGACGTTCGTGATTCCAAGTTTCACCCTTCGCACTATTTGCGTAATCGCCGCGTTTGTTTTGGTCCAGAGAGGCTTTTAGATTCAAATTACGCTTGTGAGTTAAAGTTGAATCTATATAT
>CAZJBY010000021.1:0-32558 GCA_964544495.1 uncultured Candidatus Bathyarchaeia archaeon | reverse complement strand
ACTTCAACTGTGGGATTGCCTCTGGAATCCAAAATTTCTCTTGCCTTTATCTTCGTTATTTTAGACATTATACCACTTCACCGTGATTTTGAATACTTTTGTGAGGAAGTGAAATTTCGTAACTCTCTGATTTTATGAATTTCAATTGAGTTGCTGGAGTGTTTTACCGTGGTTCTGACTCCTGAAGTGAACAAACTAATGTCCTCCTCGTCTATAAGCTTCATCGAATGCAGCTGGTTTGCAACGGAGGCTACACGGTCTTTTTCATTCCGATAGTCTATCTGCACAGGATACACGCCAAAAACCAGTTCTAACTGTTTCTTAACTTTCTTTTTCGGCGTAACCGCTATTATGGGCTGGGCAACCTTAAACCGAGATATCATCCTGGCTGTGTAACCCGAAATAGTCATCGTGATAATTTTGTCAACCGGCATGTCCTGACAGATTCTCTGAATAGCCTTGCTTACCGTGTCAGAAATATTTATGAAAGTCCCATAATCTTCAACGCGGCTTTTCACCGTGTTTTCCGTTGCCTTAGCTATTCTGGACATCATCTCAACAGCTTCAACAGGATATTGACCCACAGCCGTTTCTCCCGAAAGCATCACCACATCGGTGCCGTCCAGTATCGCGTTTGCCACATCACTCACTTCAGCTCTGGTTGGCGTCGGCTGGTGAATCATGGACTCCAGCATTTCAGTGGCAGTAACAACCAACTTGCCCTGTTGATTGCAATTCTTAATTATGGATTTCTGGACCAGCGGCACTCTTTCCGGTTCTATCTCAACTCCAAGGTCGCCTCTGGCTACCATTATGCCATCTACTGCACTCAAAATCGCCTCAAAATTTTTCACGCCCTCGAAATTCTCAATTTTGGCAACTATTCCGCCCTCAAAACTTTTTGCTTGCGCCTTCAGGTTTTCTACGTCTTCTGCGTTTCTTGTGAAAGACAGCGCTATGTACTCGGCATCAAGTTTCTTTGCAAACTTTATTAGTTTTAAATCTTTTTCTGAGAAGGTGGAGACTGAAAGGGGCTTGTTTGGAACGTTAACGCCTTTGCCGTCTTCTATGATGCCATTGTCCATTAAAAGCAAATGGAGTTTTTTGTTATCTTTCTTCACTATTCGTGTTTTTATTTTGCCGTTGTCAATGTACACGATGTCATTAACATCCATTTTGTCGTAAAAATCATGGTTAAAACTGATTTCTTCGCTGTTGAAGCCTACCTCAACAATTTCTCCCTTTTTAACGACCTTTTTCTGGGTTGCTCTAATCCTGATTTCAGGTCCCTTGATGTCAAACATTACTGGGATGTCCGCGATTTCCCGTATCCTCTCGATAACTGATTTGTATTGGCTGAAGTCTCCGTAAGCCGTGTTTATCCGTAAGCCGTTCATTCCCGCCTTAAACATTTTACGTAATGTTGCCTTTGAAAAACTTGAAGGACCAACAGTGCACAAAATCTTTGCTTTTTTAGGCAAATCAACGCCTCACTCATCTTTCAAGTTTCTTATTGAGTTAACTTGCTTTATATTTTTGTGATTGAGGCGCAACAGCCACAAACACACTTAAGCCTCAGCCACCACTTTTATCTAAAGGTGCAAGGAGAGCCCCGAATCTGGCATCTAACGAAAAAGTTGTTAAGGATCCAACTTGCGGCGTCCCCGTGGACCCTGAGAAAACGCAGTTTAAAGTGGAAAGGTGGGGTAGAGAATACTACTTTTGCAGCCACTATTGCATGCGCAGCTTCTTGGAGGCGCCAAGGGTCGCCTATTTCTCGATGGAAATCGCGGTGAAAAGTGAGATTCCCACGTACAGCGGCGGGCTAGGTGTTCTAGCCGGCGACACTCTGCGGTCAAGCGCTGACTTGAAAATTCCAATAGCAGCGGTTACGCTGGTAAGTCACAAAGGTTATCTGAGGCAAAAAATCACGGCGGACGGTCAACAGTTAGAGTCTACTGAGATTTGGGACCCGTCAGCCTTCATGAGTCCGCTACCGAACAGCGTGGACATTGAAATTGCCGGAGAAAAAGTTAAGGTTAAAGCGTGGATATACGACCACGAAAGCGTCACAGGCGGAGTGGTTCCGATCATATTTTTGGACACGGATGTCGAAGAAAACTCGACCGAAAACAGGACCATCACCGACTATCTGTACGGTGGAGACGACGAGTACAGGCTGAAGCAGGAAATAGTGCTGGGAATAGGCGGCTACAAAATGCTCCACGCAATGGACATCAACCTTAAGAAGTTTCACATGAACGAGGGGCATTCAAGCCTGCTAACCTTGGAGCTGCTTAAAGAGAAAGAGATAGACGATGACAAAGTCAAGGACCTATGCGTCTTCACCACGCACACGCCAGTGGCGGCGGCTTTTGACAAGTTCTCATATGATCTTGTGCAGAGGCTGCTGGGAAACGAGTTGCCGCTTGAAACTTTGAAGAAGTATGGCGGGCAAGACAGGTTAAATATGACGCTTCTGGCTCTGAACCTGAGCAAGTTCACCAACGGCGTAACCGAAGCGCACATGGAGTATTCCCAGAAACTGTTCCCCGGATACCACATCTACGAAGTGACAAACGGTGTTCACTCGCACACATGGACCTGCGAATCCTTCAGAAAACTTTTCCACAAGTACATTCGAGGATGGACCAATGAACCTGAACTGCTTGTGAGAGCCGACGAGATTCCCGATGAGGAGATATGGGACGCGCACATCAAAGCCAAAAGAGACTTGATTGAGTTCGTGAAAACTAAGACTGGCACCCAATTAGATGAGCAAACTTTGACTTTGGGCTTTGCGAGGAGAGCAACGTCGTATAAGCGAGCTAACTTGGTTTTCTCCGATATGGACAGGCTGAGAAGGGTGCGAAGCAGCGGTGACTTGCAAATGGTTTTTGCGGGGAAAGCGCACCCCAAAGACGTGGAAGGTAAACGACTGATTCAGGAAATCTATGGTCACATGTCTCAGCTGAAGGACCAGATCAAAATAGTTTATCTTGAAAACTACAACATGGACATGGTTGCCAAGCTAACCTCGGGAGTTGACGTTTGGCTTAATACACCGCTTCCGCCTATGGAAGCCTCTGGAACCAGCGGAATGAAAGCCGCGCACAACGGCGTGCTGAACTTCAGCGTCTTAGACGGCTGGTGGGTTGAAGGCTGTATAGAAGGCGTAACAGGCTGGTCAATAGGGCCACATCATGACGAACCCGTTGGGGACGATGAAAGAAGACGGCGGGAAATGGAAGATTTGTACGGCAAGCTACGGTATCTGATCCTGCCCACGTTTTACAACGACGAAGACCGCTGGATTGACATGATGAAGAAGTCCATAGGAAAAATTGCCAACTACTTCAACAGCCACAGGATGATGCGGCGGTACGTGACGGAGGCTTACCTGTGAACGCCAAACTTTTAGTGACTTATGGCAGGTGTTTGATTTGAAAGAATGCGAAGACATAATTCAGAAAGCCTTGCAGGAAGGACGCTCTTCCCTACTGATTCAAGAGTCGCAGCAAATATGCAAGCTGCATCACATACCTACACCCGTCTCCTATGTGGTGCAAAACGTGGATGAGGCAGTTACGAAGGGAAAACTGATAGGGTTTCCAGTTGTTTTGAAGATCATTTCGCCTCAGATACTGCATAAATCGGATGTGGGCGGCGTGGTTCTGGGCATCGGGGGCGAAGCGGCGCTTAAAGAGTCATACCCCAAGTTAGTGGCGGAAGTGCGCGAGAAAAAGCCTGAAGCAGAGGTTATGGGCGTCCTAATCGAGAAGATGATGCCGCCGTCAACTGAGGTTATTGTGGGCGGGATAAGGGACAGCCAGTTCGGTCCTTCAGTCATGTTCGGCATGGGCGGCATATTCACCGAAGTGTACAAGGACGTGGCGTTTCGTGTTGCGCCATTGGATAAGATTGATGCTTTGAATCTTATTCATGAGCTTCGGGGCTCAAAAATACTTGAGGGCATAAGAGGACAGCCGCCTGCGGACATGGATGCGCTAGTGAAGATTTTGCTGAATGTTTCATCTTTGATGTTGCAACACAGCGCCGTAAGCCAGCTTGACCTTAATCCTGTAATCGCGTATCATGATGTTGTGTGTGCTGTTGACACTCGGATTGTTCTTGCAAAAAGCGACGGAGGTATGTAAATGGATTTAGAACCTTTTTTCAAGCCCAAGACGGTGGCTGTGGTTGGTGCTTCCAGAAAGCCCAGAAAGTTCGGTCATGTTATCTTCAAGAATTTTGTGGATACAGAGTTTGAGGGGAAAGTATACCCGATAAATCCTGAGGCAGAGACCGTACTGGGTTTGAAGGCTTATCCATCGGTGGTGGACGTTCCCAGCGAATTAGACTTGACGGTGATCGCTGTGCCAGCGCTCAAAGTTCCGTCGATAGTTGACGACTGCATAACTAAGGGTGTTAAAGCTGCGGTCATAATTTCAGGCGGATTTAAGGAAATTGGTGGTGAGGGCGCGAAACTTGAGAGTTCAATTAAGGAAAAGATTGAAGGCAAGAATCTCAGGATTGTCGGACCTAACTGCATTGGCGTGTATGACCCAGTGAATCACGTGGACACATTGTTTCTGCCTAAGTACCGGCTTAGGCGTCCGAAGCAGGGTCCTATCGCTTTTATTTCGCAGAGCGGCGCTTTTGGAGCTGCGGTGCTTGATTGGGCTACTTCTCAGGAGATTGGGATTAGCAAGTTCATCAGCATAGGAAACAAGGTGGATGTAGATGAGGTGGATTTGCTGAATTATTTGGCGGATGACCCGCACACGAAATGCGTGACTTTGTATGTTGAGGGCATCGGCAGAGGGCGAGCTTTTCTTGACGCTGCAAAGAAGGCGCTTAAACGCAAGCCCGTGGTTGTTTTGAAGGGTGGTATGACGAAGGCTGGGGCACGAGCCACCATGTCGCATACGGGGTCGCTTGCGGGTTCCGCTGCGATTTATGAGGGCGCGTTCAAAGGCGCTGGGATAATCGCTGCGCGGACAGTGGATGAACTGTTTGATTATGCCCGGGTGTTGGCTTATCAGCCTGTGCCTGGAAATCAAAAGAACGTGGCCATAGTCACTAACGGGGGCGGGTTCGGAGTGATAAGCGCTGATGAAATCTCCAGAAAAGGTCTCAATCTGGCAGAGTTTAATTCAAACACTTTAGAGCGGTTAAGAGCGAACTTGCCAGACTACGCCATTCCACATGACCCATTGGATTTGGTTGGGGACGCGGATGTTGAAAGATACAGGATAGCGTTGGATGCGGTGAGTTCCGACCCGAACGTTGGGCTCATATTGGTGATAGTTCTTCTGCAAACTTCATTTATCGAGTCCGACGTGGTGGATGCCATAAGCGAGGCAAGTTTAGCCTCGGGAAAGCCTATGGTTGTTTGTACCATAGGCGGCGATTTCACTCAGATGCTTGTTAAGATGCTGGAGGAAGACCAGATACCTGCGTACCCAACGCCTGGAAGAGCGGTTAACGCAATAAACTCTCTGATTCAATACAGTGAGGTCCGAGAAATCATAGAAAGAAAAAGCAAGCAATCATAGGTTCACGCGTCCACTTTTCTGTTTTCGAACTAACATTTATTCGTGATGTAAGCGCTTGGTCGCCCGCATAAATGGCATCTATTCTTGTTTGGTTGTTTAATGACAGTTTCTGAAACTAAAGAGTGATGGGGCTGCCCGGATTTGAACCGGGGTCTATAGAGCCCAAGTCTACAAGCCTAGACCAAGCTAGCCGACAGCCCCAATGATGATTCAACGGGAACATAATTTGGTATGCGCCATAAAAACTTTAGCTCAGTGGTGTTGGGCAAAATTAAATAGTTTGTTTGTGCAGTTGTTTTGTTGAAGGTGTTTCTTTTTGGAAGGTAAAGTAGCAGTTATAGTGGTTGATATGCTTAATGATTTTGTTACGGGTAAGCTGGAAGCTAAGAGAGCTCAGTGGATAATTCCGAATCTCAAGAGGCTTGTTGAAGCTGCTCGTGGGAACAATGTGCCAGTCATTTACAGTAATGATGCTCATTATCCGCAGGATGTGGAGGTTACTCGGAAGTGGGGGAATCATGCCATAAAGGGCACGGTGGGTGCAGAGGTTATTTCTGAGCTTAAGCCTGCCAAGCTGGATTATGTTGTGGAGAAACGCACGTATAGCGGGTTTTTTGAGACGGGTTTAGACTCGCTTTTGCGGAGTTTGTACAAGGGTGAAGGCGCGAAAACCGTGATTCTTGGTGGTTTGCATACGAACATGTGTGTGAGGCATACGACTGCTGATGCTTTTTTCAGAGGATACAAGATAGTAATCGCCAAAGACGGAGCCGAAGCGTTCACGGAGAAAGATCAGGAAGAAGGGTTGAAGTATTTGGAGTACGTTTACAACGCGAAGATTATGACGGTTGACGAGATAGTCAAGGAGTTCGGTGAAGCTTAGGAGGTTGAGCGGTTGGTGAAGGTTTTGGTGGTTTATGATTCTAAGACTGGGAACACTGAGAAGATGGCGTTGGCTGTGGCGAAGGGCGCTGAACGGGTAAGTGGTGTTGAGGTGGCGGTTAAGAAAGTGGAGAAAACGGGTCTTGGCGACTTGCTTGGTGCGGACGCTGTGGTTATGGGTTCGCCGACGTATTTTGGGCAGATGTCAGCTAAACTCAAAGTTCTGATTGATGAATCGGTTAAGGTGCATAAGAAACTCGGCGGAAAAGTGGGTGCTGCGTTCACTAGTTCTGGCGGAACAGCTTCGGGGGCAGAAACAACTTTGCTTTCGATTGTTCAGGCTATGCTTATCCATGGGATGGTGATTTCTGGTCACGCTGCAGGCAGGCATTACGGCGTGGCGGTTGCTGGCTCTCCGAAACCTCAGGACCTGGAAAGCTGTGAGGCGCTTGGCAGAGAAGTGGCGGTTTTGGCGAAGAAGCTTAGTGATAGCTGAGAACTGTTGCGATTTTTTGTCTATACCCCCCTTATTTAAACTATAAATAGATTAAGTCAGGCAGTGAAACTGGGGGTCGCTTGGAAAGTTCTGGGTGCCGTGAAAATTGGAGTGGGTGGTGGGCCCGGGGCGATTTGAACACCCGACCGACAGGTCTCTCAGTGCCTCAAAGGGCATCTTATGAGCCTGGCGCTCTAGCCTAGCTGAGCTACGGGCCCGCGTGATGTGCTTCGTTTATTATGCTGTTTTTGACGGAATTTAAACTTTTACGTGTTGTTTGGGGAGGTTTCCGCGTTCTCCTATCAAGGTTTTTCGGTTTCCTTTTTAAACTGTTGAAGCTTTTTTTCGCATTCTTTCTGCAGCCAGAGCCACCGCTTAAGATACCAGTCGATGCTCCAGATTTCCCGCTGCTCTTTCAGCCATTTTTCGGTTCCCACAGCCTTCTGCCTTCTGAGATTCTCTATCACAGGGAAATGATGCGCCCATACAGGGCTATAGCAGAATTGGATTAGCTTCGAGCAAGGTAAATCATCGCATCCTCCGCAGGTGTCAAGGTTCTTCTCCACGCAACACTTGTAGATGTCGCAGAATCCGTGATGTTCCAGGCTGGCGCATGTTCCGCATGTGCAGTTGCAGCCGTGGCAACTCTTGTACTCCACGTAATCAACGCAAGAGCCGCAATATAGGCCGCATGGAGCAAGCAGTTTTTGGTCATCGGTCGTGTTCAATTTTTCACCTTTAACTGGACATAATAGCAGCCGCGAATATATAATTCTGGGCAAGGTCACGTTGAGAGCGAAAACTTCCTGCTGCGGAAAATAAAGAACGTTTTGAGGGAAAGCGGAAGTTTTTAACTTTGCATTCGTTCGTAGTGGTATAGGTATTCCTGCGCGTAACCTGCGTATTTTCCGAAGTATGCTCTGCCGAAGACGTTAAGCTTGGCGTATTCAGAGTTGTTGAGTCCCTCTCTTCGCTGAAGCTTCTGTGCCAGTTCATGTGGAAGTTTTTCGGCGTAGTTGTTTAGGATGACGC
Organism: uncultured Candidatus Bathyarchaeia archaeon; assembly: GCA_964544495.1. Classification (GTDB taxonomy): domain Archaea; phylum Thermoproteota; class Bathyarchaeia; order Bathyarchaeales; family Bathycorpusculaceae; genus SG8-32-3. The sequence continues at coordinate 24,590 of CAZJBY010000021.1, read as the reverse complement.
GTTCGACCCATCGGTCCACGGGGAACGCCTCGGTTTTTCCCAGTGAAAACAGCAGGACGCAGTCAGCCACTTTGGGACCTACACCCGCGAAGCTGCATATTTGCTTCTTGGCTTGCAGGTAAGGCAACTGCCTCAGGCTTTCAAGTTCGAAACTGGTTTCGAAAATTCGCTTCGAAGTTTCTTGCACGTACTTGGCGCGGTATCCTAAGCCGCACTCCAGCAAGTCCTTAGCTGATGCGCAGGCCAGCCGTTCAGGTGTTGGAAACGTGAAGAACTCCATGGCGTCCAGCCAGGTTTTTTCTCCGAACTTTCTCGAAAGGCTCAGCAGCATGTGCCGTATTGCCGGGATATTCTTGTACGTTGCGCAGATGTAGGAGATGAGGCACTCCCACGGGTCCTGCCGGATAATGCGCAACCCCCAGAACTCTCGAAGTGCTTTTCTGATGTGCTCGTCCCTGCCGATGTTGGCGCTGATTTTCTTCAGGTCGTCATCTAACGCGAAATAGTTCTCGATAAACTTCCATTCTGCGTTTGCAAACTCCAGTTCCGCGTTGACTTGGCGCACTTTGAGGGCTTTGTCTCCTGCAACTCCATACCACCAGTCGCCCTTTTTGTCCCATCTGAACACTTGTCCGCAACAAAGTGTAACATCCAAGTTAAAAGGAACCGCGTTGAGCTTCACGGGTTTTCCTCCAAGAATCGCTCTGCTTTAGGAATTTCCGCGGGCAACCCTTTTCTTTTCCGAACTTCAGTAATGACTTTCGCCTCAAGTTTCTGCGGCATCGTTTCCCAGTGGTCAAACATCGACTGCCAAAAAGCGCGCCCAGAAGTGGCAGAACGCAACTCCTTGGACAAGCCGAAAGTCTCCATAACCGGAACGAAACTCGTGATTACGGTGAAGGCCCCTTTCTGTTCGAAAGCGGAGATTTTGCCTCGTCTACTGCTAATGATTTTTGAGCATTCACCCGCCACTTCTGTAGAAGAGGAAACCACAGTCTTGTAAACTGGCTCAAGCAGAAGGGGTCTGGCGGTTAAGAACGAGCCAAAAACTGCTTTGCCAACGCCGCGCATGACCTCAACGGGACCATGAAATTCTGCGTTCTCGCTTAACTGGATGTCCAACAAATTGACTTTTACGCCTCGCATGGGTTCTCCGCACAAGGGACCTGCCTTGCAAGTGTACCTGAAGCCTGACACGATAAAATCCAAAACCTGAAGCAACTCGGGTTTCGCCGTACAATTCGCTAGCACGTTTTTATATTCATCAACCGCAAGCACCTCTGCGGCGTTTCGCGTTTCTGAAGTTTCTTGCTCAAGGATGCTGATGGATTTCTCGTCTAAAGGCTCCACCTGCACGGTGAACTTGTTCTGCATGTTGGGGCTTCTAGTTGTGGCTACAATGCCTTCCGCCGTAGCTTTTTCCCTGTAAACGACCTGTGGCGAAGAAAACACGATTTCAATGTCGTTGAGCGTGTCCTTAAGGTGCTTGATGGCGATTTCAAGGTGCAGTTCGCCCATACCGCTCAGAAGGTACTCTCCTGTATCTCTGTTTACCGAAACCGCGAGATTTGGGTCTTCCGTTACAAGCTGCTCCATGGCTTCAAGAAGTCCACTCAGCTCCTGAGGGTTTTTAGGCTCAACCGCCACCGTCACCACTGGCTCAGAAACATATCGCGCGCGTTCAAACGGAACCATACCCGCTTTGTGTTCCGCGGCAACTGCGGTTTCGCCCGCCCTTACAGTTTCCAACCCTGATAAGGCAGCAATGTTGCCTGCCGCCACTTGGCTAACAGGCTCCCTGAAGGCGCCCATGTAAACGGAAACCTGCTGAAGGACATGCGTTGCTTGAGCGTTAACGAGGTAAACTTCTACGCCCCTTTTCAGGGTGCCAGAGAACACGCGTCCAGTGGCGATTAAACCCTCGTTCGAGTCTGTCTGAACATGCGTTATGCACGCCACCACGGGTCCGTTGTCGTTGCAGTCGGTCATGGCTTTCCCCAGTTCAGAGGCTGCGTTGCCTTTCCAGATTTTTTCCACGCGGTACCTCTGCGCTTCCAAAGGGTTCGGAACATGCTTGACCGTCATGTCCAGTATGGCGGTGTGAAGCGGAAGCAGCTTCTGCAGTTTTTCGTGCTCAGCGGTTTTGTACGCGTTTATGATGTCGCTGAATTTGATGTTTTTCTGCCGCGCAGTGCTTAAGGTGAAGCCCCATCTGTGCAGAGCCGAACCGAACACCACGTTTCCCTCTGCGGCATTTGCCTTCCATCTTTCTTTGAAGGGGGATTCGCCGTAGATTTCTATCAGATCATTGAAGATGCCGATTATTCGGGTGAATTTTTTCTGGATTTGCGCTTCCGTTAGTTTCAGTTCAGTGATCAGGCGATCAACTTTGTTTATGAACAGCACAGGGCGTACGCGTTCTTCGAGTGCTTGGCGAAGGACCAGTTCCGTTTGAGCCATTACCTCTTCAACAGCGTCAACAAGCACTACTGCGCCGTCGATGGTGCGCAAGGCTCTGGTAACTTTGCCTGTGAAGTCCACGTGCCCAGGCGTGTCCACCAGATTAATTAGGAAAGAATCAGCGGCGGTTTGGTACAGCAGGGATATGTTGGCGGTTTTCATGGTGATGCCGCGTTTCTGCTCTTCCGCGAGGTAGTCGAGAACTCTGGCTGAACCCGCAACCTGCGGTGCCAGCAGTCCTGTGCCGGCTAGCAAAGAGTCGGTTAGCGTGGTTTTTCCGTGGTCTATGTGAGCGAGGATCCCCAGGTTCCGAATGGACGCTTTTTTACTCATAAGCTTCAGAATAATGGTGGTATGTTTGAACTTCGGCATTCATTTAACCCGCTGAGACAGATTTTAGTGAATGAAGAGTTCCTATTAAATCTATAAATTCTTCAATTCATAGAAGTTCCGCAAAGCGTGGTCTACGGTTGTGCTTGGAACAGTCTATAGCCTCATTATATGTACTGAGTTGCATGGGTGTTGCGGCGCGGTTTTTTCAACATGGTATTGAGCGGTTTCCGCGTCAATGCGGACCTACCCCCTACTGGTTTCTGCAATGAACCATTAATAGGAGCCTAATAGACGGCAAATATGATGGGCTGGTTTTGTGCTCTTGTGAGAAGACTGTCAGGTGCCGACAAATGTTTGAAGTTTTCTATAAGATAGTTCTAAAAAATAAACTCATAAGGCATTTAAGGAGGTAATTCACAAGCAGTTCTAGGAGAGGAATGGCGTGGTCTCCAAGGTTATGATGATTTTGGAGTTGCTCAGTGATGGGAAATGGCATGAAAAAGGAGAGTTGGTGCTGAAGCTGGGAGTAAGTGAGCGGAAATTTCAGGAGATTACTGCGTTCCTGAGTAAGTACGGTTTTGTCAAGGTTGATGGCAAAAACGGAAGAGTGAAAATTAACAGAGATTTCAAGAAGTTACTGGTTCAAACGGTTGCTTGACAAGTGCCCAAGTTGATGAACGGCGGCTATTTTTTATAAAAAAAAACAAAAAATTTTAGGGGTGGTTAGGGTGAAATTTGCTTCAGGATGTCGGCGTCGTCTGCATTCTTTTCCATGAATATGCTGATTTTGTTTCCTTCGATGTTCATGCAGAGTGCTTTGCTTTCTTTGCCTTCGATGAGGACACTTTTAACATCGCCTAGTTCGAACTGGTCTGAAATTTCTTGGCTGGAATCCAGCGCTTGGGATGAGAAGATGGCGTATTCAACTATTTTTTCTGGTTCTTTGAGGTCTATTGTGGCTGAGGTTGCGCTTCGCATGATGTAGCCTATTACGTCTTTGTTTTTGCGGATTTCTGCGAGTTTGTTGCTTAGGTCCTGGTATGTTTCATCTTCTTCTGAGGTGTCGCCGATTTCGTCGTCGTCAACAACTAGTGGGGATGCGGTTTCTTGGCTTTGTTTTTTCTTTACCATGGTTTGTTCACTTCGTTTATTCGATTATGGGTTTGACGGTGACAAGTTCGCCTGCTGCGATTTCCAAGGTGAGTTGCATTTTCTCTGGCATTTTGATTATGCCTTTTCCTGTGTCTTTTGATTTTTTGATGTGTTTGAATTTGCAGCGGGTTGTTTTTCCGTTTAGGGCTTCGACTTCGACTTCGTTGATTTTGTTGTCGCCGTAGAGTTCGTTCCACTGGTTTATTATTTCTTGGTCGACGCGTATTGTGTCTGAGGGAACTAGTAAGCCGCCGAGGTTTTCGACTATTAGCTGCGTCACTGGGGGGTCTGGGATTAGTGGTTCATCGTCGATTTCTGATTCTTGTACGGGTTCGTTGTATGGTTCGGTTGCCGCGGTTTCTTCCTCAGGTTCTTCTTCGTAGGACTGTTCGTTTTCGTTGGCTTCGTCTTCATCAGGGGTTTCATCATCAATGAATTCGTCGGTGACTTTTTCTGCGTCATCTTCTTCAGGTTCAGGCTGGACTGTTGTGATGGGCTCGTTTTCTATGGAGGCAGATTGAAATTTTTCTGATAGTTTGATTACTATGGGGATTAAAACTCGGGTTAGGGTGTTAACGTATTTTTCGTCTGCCTCGTTTGACGAGACCGTTGTCAGGTAGAAGTCATTCATAGCGGCGATGTTGACTTTGCCTTCGGCGCTTTGGATGGATATGTTTTCTATCTCGCCTAAGGGGTCTGCCCTTTCAGTTATAGCATCGAAGGCTTCTAAGGTTTGGGTTGCGTTTTCTTCTTCTGTGTTTCTGTCTTTGGCTAGGATTTCTCCGTCTTTAAAGATGAAGTTGCTGGTTACGTCTGGGCAAGCGTTTTGGATTTCGTTTAGAGTGCTTTTTAGGGCGAAAGCGTATACTTCGTTACTCATGTTTATCTGCTCCTGCGGTTGTTGTCACACCGTTGCCTGCTTAGCTGATCTTGAAGAGTATGCGTTCTGGGACTCCTTCGTTTTCAACAACTAAGTATTTCAGGCCTTCAGTATCGCCGAGTTGATCTAGCCATTTTAGTGCTTCACGGGCTTTTTGTAGGATTAATAGGCGTTCTTGGTGGCTGCGTACAACGGATTCTATGGCGGTTAGTTCGTGGAAGGGGTTGGCGTCTAATACTATGTTGAGGCTGCCTACGCTGATTTCGCCTAGGCTTTCGCTGGCGCCTTTGGATTTGCCTGCGAGTTTCATGACGACTTCGCGGATTTTCTTTGATTTTTCCGCCAAGTTTCGGATTTCGTCGAGTCGGCGCAGGTATTCGCCTAGCGTGCTTTTTGTGTCCGATATGTCTTTATCCAAGGTATCGGCTATTTGTTCGGCTGATTCATATTCTTTTATTTCTACTACCATTTTGTTTTTGCACCTCCAGAGAGGAAACAATAGAAAGGGAGATTGGAGTGTTGTTGATTTTCACCCTACCCCTTTATTTTTTGCTAACAATGGGGAAATTTATGCTGGCGCTGTTGCTTGGTATGAGCCAACTACTTGTCCGCTAGAGTCAACGAGGTCAAATTTGTATGGATTTCCAGCAACCCAAGCTGAAGTTAATACCAAAGTTCCGCTGTCACCTGCATCTGAAGTCGTCATGTTACCACCACTAGCAATTGTAACTGGGGCACTGTTTATTTTTACTTGAGATATTGTGACTGACTTTGTTCCAGTGTTCTTCAATGACAAAGTAATAACGTCACTGTCGGTGAATGACACGTTGCTGATGTTGATTGAGGATGATCCCATGAATCCAACGGTTAAGGCTCCCATCCATGCGGCTACTGCGATGCTGACTGCGACTGTGACTGCGATGAGTATGATTGATGCGACTACGGGGCTTAGGGCTTTTGCGTTTTTCCTTATTTTTCTTAAAGTTTTCATTTCTCTTTCTATCCCTCCTTTGGGATTGATGAGTATGTTAGATGACCAATACAATTTAAATCTTACGACTTAATACACAATATTATCTATGTGTAAAACAAAACTACACAAAAAACAAAAACATGGAAAAAACCATGAATAAACAAACGTCAAAAAACAAACTGTACAACAGTTGAGCGAAGATATGCCGCCCAGCTTAAACACCCCCACCACACCAAAATGAAACAAAGCAGCAAAAATTTAGTCCCGCACTAACAAAAAAGAAAAAGAACTAAGACACAGATAAGAAGCAGCAACATGAAAACAATAAAAGAAATAAAAAACAACTGGAAACCCTCAAACCAGTCCTCAAAGACAAATACCAAGTGGAAACCATAAGCATATTCGGCTCCTACACACGCGGAGAACAAACACAAAAAAGCGACATAGACATACTGGTCGAATTTTCCAAAGACGCCCATGTTGGATTCTTCAAGTTTCTTGAACTCGAGGAGTTTTTGACACAAAGACTTAGAGTAAAAGTGGACCTCGTGACCAAAAACGCCTTGAAGCCAATGCTGAAGGACCAAATACTTAAGAAGACAGTTTACCCGTGAAGCGAGACTTCAAAATCTACATCCAAGACATACTTGAAAAACTATCAGCCTATATGAAAAAATAAGAGCGCGAACCCTCTGACCAGTATTTAAAGAAACAACTAAAAAGAAATGCGCGCCAGTTGAGTGAAAGTGCGCCGTCTAGTTTTAAACGCCAACTTCATCAAAGAAACCGAGAAGAAGCTGCGCGACCTTCTCACCCAACTCCGTAATCACATAGTACTTCTTAAGCGGGTCTATCCGCTCACTCTTAGCCAGCCCCAACTGCTCAATCTCAATCATCCTAGCCCTAAACGTGCCGTCACTCAGCGTCAAACCGTTCGCCCGCATGAAATCCTTAGCGTCCTTCCACTTCCCCCTGCTCAGGTGAAGCAGAAACAGGCAATCTATAGCGTGGTCCTTCTCAAGCATCGTTTTAAGCGCAGACGACTTCGGGTCAGTAAGAATGTGCTTTATCTTCTCCTCTTCTCCATTTTTTTTCTTCATGACACCAATCACCTATTTTTCTGTTCTGAATATAGCAGATTACCTTTAAAAGATTTAACCTATATTACGATTTATGACACATTTCTGAGGGTATAAGCCTTAACACCCACCAACTATTTCCATTTCCGATAGCTCACCAAACCAAAAATTTCCCAAAAAACCCACGCACCCCAAAGCCTTCACAGACAATCTTATAAACTATACACTCGAATAAATAAGTGAGGAAAAGGAGAAATGCTTTACATAGTTGAAACTTTCACAAACATGGTTGGAGACATAATTGCTGCCATACCCTCAGTCATCGCCGCAATAATAATAATCCTCATCGGCTACGGCATCGGAATAATCGTCGGCAAAGCAGTCAACAGAATCGTTGAAAAACTCGGCGTGGAACGAACCTTCGATCAAACCAGCACAGGCCAAGCATTCAGAAACGCAGGCTTAGACCTATCAAACTTCATCGGAGCAGTAACCAAAGCCTTCATAACAATACTGGCAATAATCCTCGCCATACAAATTCTCAACGTAGGCGGCACCATCGGCACTTACCTAACAACCATAGCAAACTACCTACCCAGACTCCTCGGCGGAATTCTCATCATAGTCTTCGGCACCGTACTAGTAGACTTCCTCGCATCGTTCATCGGCAGAATGATAAAACCAATGTTCCCCGAAGCCAAAGTCGAAATCGCCGACATGCTCAAGAACCTTCTCATGATCGGCCTAATAGCCTTCATACTGCTACTGGCACTCGACCTCATGCTGCTTTCAGGCGACCTAATATACCCGCTCATACTGGGCTTCGTACTAATCGGCGCTGGCATCGCACTAACAGACGGACTCATCAAATCAATAACCGACGACCATGCAGAATTCAAAGGAGTCGCAGGATACGCAAAATTCGTCCTCTACAGCATCTTCCTCCTAATCGGCACAGGAGCAATATTCGCAACGTTTCCAGGTGTAACAAACATCGTAGCAAACATCTCCTGGGCTTTCGCTATAGCGCTAGCAGTAATGCTAATCCCAATCGTATACGCTATGGCAAAGAAGATGGCAAAAGAAGTAACATAAAACGTATTCTCCACCAACCCCCCTCTTTTTGGAAACCTACCTTATCGCAAAACATTCAAAGTTTCCACACAATAAGCTTCAAACACGCACTTGCCTGCAGAGCGCTTTTAAATAAGGATACCATTAAGACTAAAACCACGCAGCAGGAGAAACACAGAAAATGACGGAAACAGCCAAGCCCAGACCCAACAAGAAAGAAATCAAAGTCGAAGGACACCTCATAGACTCCATGATCCTCACCAAAATATGGGACCGCATCATGGAGCTCGGCGGCGACTTCGAAACCCTGGAATTTAAAGTTGGGAAGCACAAAATCGACCCCAGCTACGCCAGAATACTCGTAAAAGGACAGAACCCTGAACACTTGAATGACATACTAACAGAAATATATCCGCTAGGCGCCATCGCATTCAAAATCGCCGAAGCAGCAGTCGCCCCAGCACCAGCAGACATGGTTTTCCCCGACAACTTCTATTCCACAACCAACAACCCCACCCAAATCTACTTCAACGGTGAATGGATCAAAGCGGAAAACACAATGATGGACAAAGTCATCGTAGTAAACCCCAAAACCAAAACTGCAGTCTGCAAACCTATCAGAGACATAAAAAAAGGCGATCTAATAGTGGTAGGTGAAGAAGGCGTCCAAGTCAAGCCGCCAGAAAGACCCCGCGAAAGCACAGGCATATTCAGCTTCATGAGCAGCGGCTCCTCCAGCGAAAAACCCGCCATAACCATCATAAAAAAAATCGCTCAAGACCTCTACAACGTTAAAAAAGCAGGCGGAAAAATCGCCGTCGTCGCAGGCCCAGCTGTGGTGCACACAGGCGCCGCTCCAGCCCTCGCAAGCTTAATCCGCCAAGGCTACGTAGACGTGCTCCTGTCAGGCAACGCGTTAGCAGTCCACGACGTCGAAGGCGATCTGCTTAAAACGTCTCTAGGCGTTTCCCTCAAAGAAGGCGTAGCAGCGGTCAGAGGCTGCAGAAACCACTTAGTAGCCATAAACGCCATCTTCAAAGCAGGAAGCCTAAAAGCCGCAGTCGCGCAGGGCGTGCTAAAAAACGGAATAATCTACGAGTGTGTGAAGAAAAACGTGCCCTTCGTCCTCGCGAGCTCAATCCGAGATGACGGCCCCTTACCAGACGTTATAACAGACATGGTAGAGGCACAGCAAAAGTACAAAGAACAGCTCAAAGGCGCCACCATGGTCCTGATGCTGGCTTCAACCTTGCACGCCATAGCCGTGGGAAACATGCTGCCATCCACCGTTAAGCTCGTGTGCCTTGACATAAACCCCGCGTCAGTAACCAAGCTTCTGGACAGAGGCTCAACCCAAGCCGTAGGCGTAGTCTCAGACATCGGCACTTTCCTGCCCTTGCTGGCTGAAGAAATCGAAAAACTAAACAAGTAACCCCACCAAACTCTCTTAAAAGATGTTTTTGCAGCCAAGCTGGGAAGGAAGGTTTAAATAAATTACGTCTCACTTTCGTAGTTAGCTTCAAGCCTGAACGGATGAAAAAACAGAATGTCACAGGAATATCGACACATACTCCGTATAATGGGTACAGACGTACAGGGTACCCTAAAGACCATTTACGCATTAACAAAAATTAAAGGCGTAAGCCTAAGCCTCGCAAACGCCGTGCTCAAAAAAGCAGGTGTAAACCCCGACCTAAGAGTCGGCTTCCTCACAGAAGCAGACATCGGCAAAATAGAAGAAATAATCAAAGAACCAACAAAGTACGGGCTGCCACACTGGCTTTACAACAAGCGCAAGGACGTGGACACAGGAAAAGACAACCACCTCATAAGCGCCGACCTCGTGCTAAGAACAAAAATGGACATCGACCAAGCCAAAGAAATCAGGTCCTGGCGCGGATACCGCCACGCCTACGGCTTGAAAGTGCGCGGTCAACACACCAAGACCACTGGCAGAGCAGGAAAAGCCCTAGGCGTCAAAAAGAAGACGCTCCAGCAGAAACCTGGAGGCTCCTAAGCAGGTGAATTATCATGGGCGACCCTAAGAAACAAAGGAAAAAATTCGACACTCCACGTTTTCGCTGGCGCAAAGACATCCTGCAAGAAGAGCTGAAACTCATAGGTCAGTACGGATTAAGAAACAAACACGAGCTGTGGCGCCACAAAACAATGCTCTCGAAAACAAGAGGCATAGCCCGATCCCTCATAGGCAAAACGCCTGAAGAACGCGTGAAAATGGAGAACGAACTCCTAACACGCCTGAAAAAACTCGGCATACTAGACGAAACAACAGTGTTAGACAACGTTTTAGACTTATCAATAGAGGATCTGCTGGAACGCAGGCTCCAAACAACCGTTTTCCGAAAAGGCTTAGCAAGAACAATTTTCCAAGCCCGCCAGCTTATCACGCACGGGCACGTAACCGTAGGAAACCGACGCGTAACAGTGCCAAGCTACATCGTGGCAAAAAACGAAGAACCGGAAGTAAAGTACTCACCTCAAAGCGCACTTACAAGCGAGACACACCCCCTACGCCAAGCCCTGTCAATCGTGGCTAAGGAGCCAGAAATAAGACCGCCTCCGAGAGGCAGAAGAGGAGGACGCAGACGCTGAGCAGCAAAAGAACCGAAAAATGGGGCGTCGTCCACATCTTCAGCAGCTACAACAACACCGTAATCCACATAACTGACATCTCAGGCGCAGAAACAATCGCCCGCACATCAGGCGGAATGTTCGTCAAAGCAGACCGCATGGAATCCTCGCCTTACGCAGCCATGCGTGCCGCCACAGCAGCAGCCGAAATGGCACGCGACAAAGGCATAACCGCCATCCACATCAAAGTCCGCGCGCCAGGTGGATCAGGCCCAAGAACACCCGGTCCAGGAGCCCAAGCAGCCATACGCGCTCTTGCCAGATTCGGCTTCCGCATAGAACGCATCGAAGAAGTCACGCCTATTCCCCATGACGGCACAAGAAGGCCTGGTGGCAGAAGAGGAAGACGCGTATAACTTTCAACTTCCACCTTTATTAACAGAAAAATTGAAATAATGCACTGTTACTTCTATTGAACCGCACAGTCACCATCATAACTATTATGGAGTGTTTATGTAACGTGGAAATAGAAGTGCTTGAAAAAGACGAAACAAACCTTCGCCTAGCCATCAAAGGGGCAGACGTACCTTTAATGAATGCCCTGCGGAGAATAGGACTTGCTGAGGTTCCCAGCATGGCCATAGACGAAGTTGTTATGATCGAAAACTCGTCCATTCTACAAGATGAAATTATATCACACAGGCTTGGTCTTACTCCGTTAAAAACAGACTTGGACAGCTACAACCTTCCTGGGGAATGCGAGTGCCAAAGCGAGTTCGGCTGCAGTCTCTGCCGCGTAACACTTACCATGGACGCGGAGTCAAATGAAGGAACCCGAACGGTCTATTCAGGGGAGCTTGTCTCTGAAAACCCAGAAATAATTCCCGTCTCCGACAAAGTACCCATCATAAAACTAGCTAAAGGACAAAAGCTGAAGCTTGAAGCATACGCCAGACTGGGAAAAGGTAAAAACCACGCAAAATGGCAACCTGTCTCCGTGTGCGCTTACAAGTATTATCCGAAAATAGAGGTTCCCAGCAAAAAATGCGAGGACTGCACAAAATGCGTGGACATATGCCCGAAAAAAGTGTACACGATGAAGGAGAACAAGGTGGAAGTTCGAGACCTCTTGGCGTGCACTCTCTGCATGGACTGCGTCGAAACGTGCCCACAAAAGCCGCCAGCCATAAAAGTTGAGTGGGAAAAAAACGCCTTCATAATGAACATAGAATCAACAGGTGTGCTGCCTCCCGAGAGAATAATCCAAGAAGCCACCAAAATATTGGACAAGCAGCTGAAAGAATTCAAAAAGCAAGTGAAGGCGGAAACAAAATGAAGGAAACAAAATCTACAAACCCCGAACTCATCCAACTTATCCGCTTCCTGAAGAAGCAAAGCAGAGAAAAAGAAGCCGCGGTTTGGCGAGACGTAGCGAAATACTTAGCCAAAGCAAGACAGCAACGCGCCGCCGTAAACCTCAGCCGCATAAACAGGCACACACAAAAAGGCGACACCGTAGTTGTGCCAGGCAAGCTCCTAGGCGCAGGAGCGCTTGACCATTCAGTATCGGTAGCAGCCTTTGGTGCTTCAGAAAAAGCGAAAGAAAAACTTGCAGCGGCTAAAGCAAAGTACTTGTCAATTCCAGAGCTTGTGGAAAAAAACCCGAAAGGTGCAAACGTCAAGATAATTCGGTGAAGAGAAAATGCAAACAGCCAAAAATCCAGTTACTCTGATAAACGCTGACGGACTAATCGTCGGCAGAATGGCCAGCAAAGTCGCCAAAAAACTGTTGAACGGAGAAAAAGTGATCATAGTTAACGCTGGAAAAGCGGTGATTTCAGGAAAAAAGAGAAGCAAAGTTGCCGAAGCCAAAGAGTTTCTTGAAGTCGGTTCTCCCCGGAGAGGACCGTTTCACTACCGGCGACCAGACAGAATACTGCGAAAAACCATCCGTGGGATGCTGCCGTTCAAGCAGCCAAAAGGAAAAACCGCTCTTAAGAAACTGAAGGTATTTATTAGCGTACCCGAAGTTCTTAAAGACCAGCAAATGGTCACGTTAAAAGAAGCCCAAGCCGCAAAGCTGAAAGGACCATACTTCACACTTGCGGAATTGGCGAAGGAAATAGGGTGGAACCAAGGTGAATAAGCATGCCAGCTAAAAAAGTCATAGTTGTCAGCGGAAGAAGAAAAACAGCCGTAGCCCGTGCCATCGTCAAACCCGGCGTGGGCAGAGTGAGAATAAACATGGTTCCCGTGGAGATTTTCGAGCCAGAAATCGCCCGCGAAAAAATCATGGAACCTCTGCTGCAAGCTGGAGAAGACGTTTGGACGCAGATGGACATGGACGTTAAAACTTCAGGCGGAGGCTACATGGGACAGGCTGAAGCTGCCCGCATGGCAGTGGCGAACGCGCTGTTGAAATGGACAAAAAGCGGTCACCTGCGCACGGTTTTCACCGAGTATGATAGGACGATGATTGCTGGAGACTCCCGAAGAAAGGAGCCGAAAAAGTTCGGAGGCCCCGGCGCCCGAGCGAAGGAGCAAAAAAGCTACAGGTAAGGAGAACGATGAAATGATAATTCCCGTGAGATGCTTCACATGCGGCAAGCTGATAGGCGACCAATGGGAAGAGTTCGCTCGAAGAATAAGAACGGGTGAAAACCCCAGCGACGTTTTGGACAGCTTGGGCATCAAAAGATACTGCTGCAGGCGAATGATACTTTCCAACGTGGAGATAATCGACGAAGTTTTACGCTTCTATGAAGAGGCGGAGAAAAGAAGAGAAGCCCGCAACCTATACTAAGTGTTAACTTCTAAAATCTCACGCTTGTTTTCTCGTTAGTGGTAGCCATTACCAAAACGCGATGAAGTACGTGGTTTGTTATATCAGTGTCTCGGCGTTACTTAATGGTGACACAGAAACAAGTTCTCACACCAGCGCGCCAAGCTCAAATATCAGTCTTTTTTCGTACGCTTTAAAGTTTATATAGGAATAAACCTCTGTTTCAACACGCTTCAATTTCATATTACAAGGAGGATTCTGAATGAGCGAAATTCAATTACGCGTGGGAGACGCACGCCAAAGAGATGTTGGAAGAGGCATAGCCCGCATAGACCAGAGAACCATGCAAAAACTGGGCATAAGCGCAGGCGACGTAATAGAAATAGTTAACAAACGAACAACCAGCGCCATCGCTTGGCCAGCCTACAGCGAAGACCAAAACCGCGACATCATACGTATAGACGGGTTCACACGCAAGAACGCTGGCGTAGCCATAAACGAGTACGTCGTGTTAAGACCAGCAAAAGTCAAAACTGCGCTGGCCATAACGCTTGCGCCAGTTGACATGCGACTAAACGTGGACGACGATTTCACGAACTTTGTTAAGAACCGCCTAATGGAGAGAACACTCGTTGAAGGCGACACCACTTTGGTTATGATGTTGGGACACGCCATCCCCTTCACGGTTACAAAGACTCGTCCCCACGGCATCATAAAAGTTACAGCGGAAACCCGCCTCACAATTCTCAACGAGCCAGCGCCTGAGGCAAAGGGTCTGCCGAGAACGACGTACGAAGACATCGGCGGCTTGCACGAGGAGATTCAACGCGTCAGAGAAATGGTGGAGCTTCCCTTGAGGCACCCTGAACTTTTCCAAAGGCTCGGAATAGATCCTCCAAAAGGCGTCCTGCTTCACGGTCCACCTGGATGCGGCAAGACCCTTTTAGCCAGAGCAGTGGCCAACGAGTCAGAAGCCAACTTTTACTCAATAAACGGTCCTGAAATCATGAGCAAGTTCTACGGCGAGTCCGAAGCACGGCTGCGGGAGATATTCCAGCAAGCGCAGCAGAACTCGCCAAGCATCATATTCGTTGACGAGCTGGACGCAATAGCACCTAAGCGTGAGGAAGTCACCGGCGAAGTCGAAAGGCGTGTTGTAGCGCAGCTCTTAGCGTTGATGGATGGTTTGTCTGGACGTGGAAACGTGATAGTGATAGGCGCCACCAACAGGCCAGGCGCTCTTGACCCCGCGTTGAGGAGACCTGGACGGTTTGACCGGGAAATCGAGATAGGCGTTCCAGACAAGCAGGGAAGATACGAGGTGCTTCAAATTCACACTAGGGGCATGCCCTTAGCGGAAGATGTTGACCTCAAAAAACTTGCAGACCTGTCACATGGATACACTGGCGCAGACTTGGCAGCGTTAGGCAGAGAAACCGCAATGAAAGCGCTTCGCAGGTACCTGCCCCAAATAAACCTTGAAGAGGAACGCGTACCGCCTGCGGTGCTTGAAAAAATGGAAGTGAAAATGGATGACTTCTTCAACGCTTACAAGGAGGTCACGCCCACAGCCATGCGTGAAGTGTACATAGAAGTGTCCACTGTTCACTGGGAGGATGTCGGCGGACTAGACGACGTGAAACAGCACCTGAAGGAAGCTGTCGAATGGCCGCTGAAAAGCCCAGAAATCTTTAGCAAGCTCGGAATAAAACCGCCAAAAGGAATACTGCTTTATGGTCCGCCTGGATGTGGCAAAACCATGCTAGCCCGCGCAGTTGCAACCGAGAGCGAAGCAAACTTCATATCAATTAAGGGACCAGAAGTCTTCAGCAAGTGGGTTGGTGAATCGGAGAAAGCCATAAGAGAAGTTTTCAGAAAAGCCCGCATGGCAGCGCCTGCAGTGATATTCCTTGACGAAATGGACTCGTTAACACCAAGACGTGGAATGGGAATGTCCGACAGCGGCGTATCCGAACGCGTCATAAGCCAGCTGCTGACAGAAATGGACGGCATCACAACCCTGCAAGACATAGTTGTCATAGCCGCCACCAACAGGCCAGACATGGTAGACTCAGCCGTCCTTAGACCTGGAAGATTTGACCGTCTGATTTATGTGCCGGAACCAGATGAAAAAAGCAGGCTTCAAATATTCAAAATCTACACGAAAGAGATGCCCTTAACTAATGATGTGGACTTGAACCCGCTAGCCAGTGCAACCAAGTATTACTCGGGCGCGGACATTGAATCCCTCTGCAGAGAAGCCGCTATGCACGCGCTGAGAAAAGACGTCAACGCCAAGGAAGTCACTATGAAAGATTTTCAGGACGCCATAAAAGAGGTAGGTCCATCCGTTACTCCAGACATGGAAAAATGGTACAAGAGCTTCATGCAGCAAATCCGCCAAGTGCAGAAACCGGCGACGCCAGTTGCTTAAGGTGCATGACTGATGCCTGCTGTTAAGACTTGGAAAACTCGTCCTGCCTTTTTTGTTGTATTGGAAATTTTAAACAAGAAAGGAGACATGACCGACGATGACCTCTTCAGCCAGTTCAAAGAAGAGTTTGAAGATTTAGGCTACAAAGACTTCAACGATATTCTGATGCGGCTGGAGGTCAGCGGCAAAATCCGCACGACTTCCATGTCCCGCGGAAAGAGACGCGTCGAACTGGTCCAATAGCCTCAATAGGTTTAACGTTAATACTGTTAAGCATGCAGCCCACGAAAGACGCGCCTGACATCGTAGTTGTCGGAGGCGGTCCTGTCGGTTCCTTTACGGCTTGGAAACTGGCTAAAATGGGCGCCAGAGTCACGGTTTTCGAGGAGCACCGGGCGATTGGCAGTCCGTCGCACTGCGCTGGGCACCTTAGCATCCGAAGCTTAAGGAACTTGGGTTTGTACCCACTTCCCGGGGAAATCGTTGAAAACACTTTTTCTCAAGCCAACTTTTATTCGCCTTCAGGCTTCCGTTTCTCTGTTCACTTGGCTAAGCCAGTCACCTGCGCCGTTAACCGCGCTGCTTTTGACAGGTACCTTGCGGATAAAACCGAAGCCGCAGGAGCGCATTACTGCCTGAACTCGCGGGTTCAATCGCCGCTGCTGAAGAATGATGTCGTTAAGGGCGTGACCGTTAAGCACTGCGATAAGGCAGAGGACGTTCCAGCGAAAATCGTGGTTGACGCAGAAGGAATCTCCTCTAGGCTTCTGAGGCAAGCGGGCTTGGCAGGGCTTAACGGCGCAGGGCTTGTTTATGCGGTGGAGGCGGAGGTCGAAAACGTCAAGAATATGGAGCGGGACGCGGTTGAGGTGTATCTGGGAAAAGCGTATGCGCCTGGCTTTTACGCATGGCTTATTCCGAGGCTTGACGGAACCGCAAAAGTTGGGCTCGCAACAAAAACGGGAAACCCGAAAAAGTTCTTGCAGAGGCTCATGCAGGAGCATCCGGTGGCTTCGAAACAGCTCAGCAAGGCGAAAATCACGCGCATGGCGTTTCACCCCATAACCTTGAGCGGACCAATCGCTAAGACTTACGCCAGCGGTTTTCTGGCTGTTGGTGATGTGGCGTCTCAGGTGAAACCAACCACGGGCGGCGGAGTGGTTTTCGGGTTGACGTGCGCTGGAATCGCGGCGGAAGTCGCCGACGAGGCAGTGCGGAGAAACGATATGTCCGCGAGTTTCTTGCAGGTGTACCAGAAACGTTGCGAAGGCAAGCTGGGTTTCGATTTCAGAGTGATGTGTCGGTTGAGGCGATTTCTTGATTCTCTCTCTGACGTGAAGTTGAATGAGGTTTTGCGGTTCTGCGCCCGTATAGGTTTGGATAAAGCGTTGGCTGACGTGGAAGAGATAGATTTTCAGGGACAGCTACTTCTTAGATTCGTGACGAAGCCCGCCATGTTCGCTGCTTTAGCGTATTTCCTCAAGCTTTACTTGTCAGCAAACCCTTTCGTCTAACCCAAAAAGCCTTTAGAACCGCGTGTTCCTTTAAAGAATGAGGTGATTGGTTGTGAATGATGATGATTCATCTGAGATACGCGGAGTTGCTATGGCTCTTGACAATGCGTTAGAAGCCAAGGACCTGCAAGGGGTAACGGAAAAGTTCACTGATGACTGTGAAATTGAACTGCTCGGCATTAAACTGCTTGGAAAAGAAGGCGTGAGAAAATGGGTCAATTGGATGTACACACATGTTACGGAGATGAAGTTCTTGCCGGTTACCATAATGGTTGAAGGCAAAAAGTTCTTTGAAGAGTTCGTTGTTGAGGCGAAATTTCATGATGGCGAGGAGGCTCGTTCGAACCAGACTGTGGTTTTAGAGTTTGAGAACTTGAAAATAAAGAGTCTGAGGATGTATTTTGACAGGCTGGACTTTTCAGGCGCGGTGGCGAAGGATGTTATAAGCAAAACAATCGTCAGGGAACTAGTAAAGAAGTCACTTGAAGGCTTGACATAGCTCTCCTACAAACAATGGTAAACTCGATTCCAATCTATACTATATCCTTAAAATCTCGAATGGATAAACTGATAGAAGACGCTGAGGAAAGCATTATGGGCGAATTTGAGTATAAACAAGTAATCGTCTTCCGTAGCGATTTGAAGCTGAGTAAAGGAAAAATTGCCGCTCAGGCTGGTCACGCAGCCATTTCTGCGGCGCAGGAAGCCCGTAAACGCCACAGGGACTGGTGGGACGCGTGGCTCTTTGAAGGGCAGCGCAAGGTGGCAGTTAAAGTGAAGGATGAAGAAGAGCTTTTGGAGCTTGAAGAGCAGGCTAAAGATTTGGATTTGCCCAACGCGTTGATTGTTGACAGGGGTCTCACGGAGGTTCCGCCAGACACGATTACGTGTTTGGGAATTGGTCCCGCCCCTGAAGAGATGGTTGACAGATTAACTGGCAAGCTTAAACTATTGTAAGAAAGGCGTATGGAACTTGCGTGTTCCTGAAATTGACAGGCTGTTAGGCATCGAAGTTTACGCCACCGAAACCGCGGGCGTCGGCGGGGTTATCCGGGAGTCAGTGGATGATTTTGTGGTTGAAGAGGTTCTTGTTGACGGCTCCAAGGCCACAATCGAAGGCGCTACAGAGCAGCGGGTTTTAGGCGCGTCGCCGTCCAAGCAGCGGTATTTGCTGTGCGTGTTGGTTAAGCGCAACTGGGACACTTTCATAGCTCTCAGAAACATCGCCAAGCAGTTGGACGTAAGCCAAAAGCAAATTAGCATTGCGGGCATAAAGGACGCTAAGGCTGTTACGGCGCAGCACATCACAGTGGAAAACTGTTCCATCGAAGACGCTTCAAAAGTTAACGTTAAAGACATCGAACTCCGCCCTGTCGGGTACTTCCACGAAAATCTCTCCTCGTACTATCTTCTAGGCAACCACTTCACCATACGCGTCAAAGTGATCAAACATTCCGAATCAACTGTTGCGAAAAGAATAGCCGAGGTCGCTGAAGCGGTTGAAGCGGTTGGTGGCATTCCGAACTTTTACGGGCATCAACGTTTCGGAACAACCCGCCCCATAACGCATCTGGTGGGGAAAGCCATTGTTGAAGGCGATTTTGAAGGGGCTGCCATGCTTTTCCTTGCTAAGTCAAGCATCCACGAGCATCCTTCCTCTAAGCAAGCGCGCGAGGAACTCCAGGCAACGGGGGATTTTGAGCGGGCGCTGCATAACTTTCCCAGGCAACTCCGTTTTGAAAGGTTTATGCTTAGGCATTTGGTTGAGAAACCAGCGGATTTCGTTGGCGCCTTTCTACGATTGCCGGTTAAGCTCCAGGCGCTTTTTGTTCAGGCGTACCAGTCATACCTGTTCAATCGTTTCTTGAGTGCGAGAGCCAAAAACGGTTTTTCTTTGAACAAGGCTGAAGTGGGGGATTACGTGGTGAACGTGGAGCGGTCAGGTTTGCCTATGGTTAACGTGGCTAAAGTGGCAAGCTCAAAAACCATTGCGGAAACTAACCAGTTCGTTAAGGCTGGAAGAATGCGAGTTGCGCTACCGCTTACCGGAATGAAGCAAAAGCCTTCGCAAGGCGTTATGGGGCAGATAGAGCGTCGTATCCTTGAGGAAGAAGGCGTCCAGACCGAAGATTTTAGGATCAACGCGATTTCCGAGATAAGTGGAAGAGGTGGGGTGCGCGCGGTTCTTGCTCCTGTTCAAGGTTTCAAGTTGCATGGTGTTTCAGCCGTTGCCTCCAATGAGAGAGAGCATCAAGCGAATTTGAGTTTCATGTTGCCAAGGGGCTCGTATGCGACGGTGCTTCTTAGGGAGATAATGAAGCCGAGCAACCCGAGAAAAGCTGGCTTTTAGCCCTACGGCACCGCGGTAAATTAAATAAGCTAAAACTAGATTATTCTTCGCAGAAGGACTTTTGGATGGAAACCGAGCAAAAAGCAGTAATCCACGTTCATAAACCAGACATTAAGGAGAAAATCTTCTTTTTAATCTCAGGATTACTGGTGAGCGTTCCTTTTACCTTGTTTTTCTCTGGATTTACCGACATACTCTGCGTGAATTTGCCCCCGCCTTTCTCGGACATTTGCGCAGTGGTCATTTTTGCTCCATTTATAGAAGAGTTCGCCAAGGTTTTTCCACTTTTTTATCGTCACGGAGAAACTGAAAGGTCTCTTGTAAACTTGGCGATTCTAACTGGATTGGGCTTCGGCATCACAGAATTTGCTTTGTACGTTTTCACCTTAGGCGCGCCTGTCATTTCCAGAGTGCCAGGCGTGATTTTTCACTCTTCCAGCACGTGCATAACTGCCTATGGCATAGCCAAGAAAAAGCCGTTACCGTTTTACCTGATTGCTGTTGCCGCTCACTTGGCAAATAACCTTCTCGCCTTGCTCTCAACCGATGTTGCGTTCTTGTACGCGCCTGCGCTAATCGTGTTGGTCGCAACATTGCTTCTGGCGTGGCGCCTTTACCGCCGAACCTCAGAAAGAATAGTCGTGTAGCCTCAGATTTTGTCGGTTCTCGCCAAATCCCGAAGCCTGTTAACGCCGTCGATTTCGTTTATGAACTCAGCCACGGTTTTGGGAACCAGCTTCGTCCAGCTTTCTCCTGCGAGCATCTTTTCCCTGACAAGAGTTGACGTGTACACTTTTCTCTGGAAGAATCGTATACTCTTAACTTCGTATCCTGCTTCCATGAAGAGCCTGCGCGTTAAAGGTTCATTGGAGTAGACAACATTGAAGCGCGGCGTGTAACCTTCGAGTGCTGAGACCCACAGCATGTGCAAGTGCACATCTGGCACGGGAACAACCCAAAGTCGTGAATAATCTAATTTTGCTTCTTGCAAGGCGCGGCGAATCATTACCAGCCTTTCGCCTGCGGTGAAAGGGTTGTGGATGTTGTGGCTGTACTGGGCGCTGCCGATAACTATCACAAGCTCCTCAGCTTCCTTCAAAATGTCTTTTATGGCTTCAAGATGCCCTAAGTGAAAAGGCTGAAATCTTCCAACGTAAAGCCCACGCTTAACCATGAAACGCTCACCGCACCTTTGAGGTTGACCGCAACCTGCATTTATGATTTGCTATTCAAAACGAGACCAAACCTGTCTGCGCAGCCAAAAAACGGTTCTACACCAAAGTTCAAGCTGTATATAAGGGGCTATAGTCTTTGCCAAGCACCAGCGCCAAACATTGTTAAAAATAAGTAAGGAAAGAGAGGAAGAAACTCTCAGATAGACCACTGAGGGAAAACACGATGTGCGCAACTGTTGTGAAGCAGGGAACTACTCGATTACCTGAATTGCACCTTCAGGACATTGGGCTTCGCATGCTCTGCAGACAAGGCATTCGTCAACGTTGACAGGAACGGATTTGCCGTCTTTGATTTCGTAGACGCCTACTGGGCAAGTGTTTGCGCAAGTTTCGCATCCGGTGCACTTTTCATTATCAACCATTATTTTTACCATGTTTACTACCTCTTGTAATTTTGACTCAAAAATCTTCAGTGAAATAAAAGTGTTTAGGTCAATTATCGAAGTTCTTCACGTAGCCGCAAGAGAATTCCGTTAATTGTCGTCTCAGCCTTCTCTTTCCGCCGCTGGTAATCCGCAAGCGACTTCTTATACGCCTCCAACGGAAGCTCTCCTCTTCTGTGGCGAACTTCACTGCTCCTAGTGTCCGCTTCAACCTCAACCAACTCTGTTTCTGCAATATCAAGCTGCCGAATCAAATCCGCGTAAACACCGCCTGCACTGCGGAAAACCCTCTTCAACTCAGATATGTTCTTGGAAATAGCGTCCAAGCGAACCTCCAACGACCGCCTCTGCACCTTATACCTGCGCCTTGAAATCCTGCCTTTCTGAGCTCGTGCTTCAAGAACCTTCAAATCTGAGTCTATCCTAGTTTTTTCATTGTACGCTTCCGTGAAAGCTTTAACGTGATCTGGGCTAAGACCTATAGTCGCTTTCGCCGCTGCCATCCGTATCGGATCAGCAGCTTTAGGTCTCCTCCAAACAAAAACAACCACAGCACCAATCACCGCCATAGTCAACGCCCACAGACTAGGACGAAAAGAAAGCCAAAGAGGATTATACTCGTAAGTTATCTTCAAGCCGTTTTCGAAAAGAACAGAATACATCTTTTCGCTGACGCCTTCTTGCCTTACGGTCAGAGTTTCCTGAAAAACCTCTCTCACCAAACTTGAAGAACTGCCTATTGACTCACGCTGCGGCGAAAGAAACCTTGCCCCCTCAGGAAGAACAAAAGTGACAGATGCATCGTCAATGTAGATGTTAAAGTTTGGAAAAGGATCCAAATTCACCGTTAAACCTGAACCCTGCTGAGAAACGACGTTGGGTAAAGTGTATTCAGTCGTCAACAGAATGGATTGATCACTTGCCAAAGACGATATAAATGTAACGTTGACTAAACGCATATCTCCAACATTGTTCAAGTCTTCCGTTGCCAGAACCCTGTTAAAATCGTCTCTTGCAACAACGTTGGTCGCGTTAATGGGCACAAGCATCCTGAGCCCACCAAGAGTGTCAGGTGAAGTATTTGTGATGCGGTAACTGTCGGACGCCATCGCGTCACCTGCAGGACTTATTGTAATCTGGCGATTTAGTGTAGGTATACTGATTGTTCGAATCCAAATTGCGGGCACGTTGAAAGTTAGAATCGCTGGGGAATAAGTGAACGCAGGCAAGTTCTCCTTAACGAAGTTATCTGTAAAAACAACTCCGTCATCCTTGGTTACGTTCAGAACCACTGCAACCTCAGGAAGAACAAAATTAACATTACACTGGGAAACGTCCTTCTCAAAAGCGGGGTAAGCTGGAAAATCGAGAATAAACCCATTAGTTTTCGGGCTTAAAAGACCATTGTCAAGAAAAAGGACAACGGTGAACACTTCAGGAGCCCCTTGTGGAAAACCTACTTTTGCCCAGTAAAACCCGCTTTGATCTGCTAATTCCACGCCAAGGCTTACTTGGAACACATCGTTGCCGCTGTACGCTATGCCTTTGAGGACGTGGGAACCATACTTATACGGGAAACCGATTAAGAAGTCGCCTGTTAACTGTCCGCTCACATGTATTGTATCGCTTATGATCATATTCCCCGAATACAGGACTTCAACTTGATGGTCAACATTTTGTATGGTGTACTCTGCGCCCTGAGCTAAGACAACCTGGATGCTGACAGAAAAAGGCAAGAGAATAGCCACTGCAAAAACCAGCACCACTATGGCAGTTGCTCCTTTCTTCACTTAAACTCACCAGGTTCAGGTTCCTCTATGTTACTAGCAGCTTATTTATTTACTTTTAGAATCTAACAGCAAGTTCTAGCGCATTCAGCTAGCTGGTTGTTCAAACGTTGCCTCTTTTCCTTCCTTAAATAAAGGAAAAATTCCATGACAAAACGAAAGTTTAGTAAAACATCAAGCGATGCAATGCAAATTTGGTCTTCAAGCACGAGAACACCCATTTTTGTAGAAGATTTTTTTGAGGGGATGGTGTTACAGTTTGGAGAATGATGTCACCGTCCCAGGCTCCGAAGATGTTCATGTGTAGCAGAGGTCCACGCCGGAAACGGGTTTCTCATCCATCTTTCTTATGATTATTAAAGAGCGCGCTTGTTTCGTTTATTAGTTTGTTTGCTAATGTCTATAACATTAATGTTCAGTGTCTATTGAGACGCGGAATATTACCTAAACTTAGATCAACAAAAAAGGAGTGAAAAAAATGACGGAAGAAACAACTCCGAAACCTGCAGCCGAAAAGACAGAAGAAACGACGCCAAAACAAGCAGTTGAAAACTCAGAAGAATCCACGTCCAAAACAGTCGCTGAAGAAACAAAGAAAACGACCGAGAAACCTGCACGGAAAAGACCTGATGTCGTTTTCGTCGGAAACAAGCCACCCATGAGCTATGTGATGGCGGTCATGACTGCGCTGTCTTCAGGTGCTATCACTGAAATTACGCTTAAGGCCAGAGGCAGAGCCATAACCACTGCTGTGGACGTGGCTGAAATAACCAGCAACCGCTTCATAAAGGACTTAGCGGTCACATCGGTAGGTATCGGAACGGAAGAGATGCCTGCAAGAGAAGGCGAAAACAGGTCAAGAAACGTTTCAATAATAGAGATAAAACTCGCCAAGAAATAGAATCGCGCGCAGGTCCAATTGATTCTCTATCTTTTTATTCTCTGTTTTTTTGTGTATGCATTAAAACTAAAGATATGCTGTCATATCTTGAGAAACTTTTGAATGGTTTAGCCCGCGCCCTATACGTGGCTGGTTATTTCTGCGTATGCACTGACTGAGTCCATGTTTGTTATCTTGACTTTCACGTGGTCCCCACGTTTAGCGTTGTTTACGAAAACTAGAACGCCTTTGACGCGGGCAATGCCTTCCCCGTTCGGGCTCATCTGCCTGATGCGCACTTCGTATTCTTTGCCTACGATGACTGGGCAACTTCCTCTGCCGCCTTTGTTTTTAGCGTTTCTTGGGCTTCTCTTTCTAGGACTAATCGGACGTTCTCTCCATTGTTAGACACGTTAACGGTTATTTTTAACGTTTCTCGTAGCTTAAGTTTTACGCATAAGATTGGTTGTAATGATCAACAAGTTAAGCAGATGTGTGTTAAAACACAACCCTCTTCCTTCTGTTGCGGATGGCGCGCCGCAACAAAAAGGATGGCTTCAGCAGAAGGCAGCGTGAGACTTCTCTGGTTTGACAGTGTAAAATTTCCACAGCATTATGTTGACAATATGCATATTAGACTGGTTTGGTGTTTTAAGAGCGGGGGATGATGTCGCCGTCCCAG
>CAZJBY010000020.1:0-34287 GCA_964544495.1 uncultured Candidatus Bathyarchaeia archaeon | reverse complement strand
CCAAAATCTTCTTCTCAGGAATCTCCAGCTGCTTAGACAACCACATCTTCAAAAGCGCTGTCAGCTTTGGAAGTTCGCCGCTGTACGTTATGATCTGATTGCCTTTAAGCGCATCAGCTTGGAAGGTTTTCTCTGCATCCTTGTACATGAATGATAACGTTTGAGCCTGAAAAGCCAGTGTTTGAAAGTCTTCCCATTGTTTGCATCGCAGAATTACTGGTGGACCATGCACTACGCTGGCTTGCACAACTTCGGTTTTCTGTTCAGGAGTCAAAACAGGGGTTTCTCGAGGCGAAGCAGACAGGTAGTTCACCAAGCCGTTTATTTCGTTTTGTAAGCCGCTTATTCTTTGTTCCACTTTTTCCACTTTGCAGCTTAATTCGCCTGTTTCGCCCAGTGATTCGGTAACTGTGCCTAACTCGCTTATCAGCCTGTCTAAGTCTTTCTCGTGTTCCTTGAGAACGTTGACTATGAAATCCAATGCTTCTAGCGCTTCGTCTTTTGACTGTGGCTTCCTCGACATCGATTACATCCCTAGTTTTCAGTTTATTCAATACAACCTAGCAGTAATAAACGTAGCGAATCCTCAAAACATATCCCTGTGACGACATAGCTATACTTATTAAAAATAAAGGCTACAAATGGAGATTTCAGCCGCATAAACTTTCCTCTTTTTTCTTTTTCGATTTCCGACATTTTTCTTGCCTTTTTGTTCAACACAAAAACAGAACGAAAAGACGCGAAACTGTTGCGATTTTTTGTCTATACCCCCTTATTTAAAGTGTAAATAGTGCTAAGAAGAAGCTGCGGTGACAGAGTTTTGCTACTTTGCGTTTGGTTTCGGCGTTGGACGCAGTTTGATGGACAGTTAGAGGTTGATTAGATTATGTTTTATATATAACTTGTTTTGAAACAGTTGCTTCTGGGAGAGTGACTTGCCACGCGAATTCTTGCGAACAAAATGAAAGGGTATATGCTTCTGTTCTTTTTAGTGACTGTTTGTTTGTCTACCGTTTTGCTTTCTGTCTCTTCAACCGCTGTTTCGTCAGGATGGAGCCGCATATATCGAGGAGGTCCATACGACTCTTGGTTCCCGTACTCTGTAATTCAAACCAGTGATGGCGGATACGCCATGGCGGTTTTTGCCAATGTGCACTACGTTGATGACGTAGGGTATCAGGGTCACTTCACGACTAGATATGAACTTTACCTAATCAAACTTGACTCGGCTGGCAACGTGCAGTGGAAACAAACATTTGTGAAGAGTGACGACCCGAACTCGGAATTCTACTCCTTTTCGCCAAGTGACAGTTGCACTTTGATTCAAACAGCAGGTGGAGATTACGTCATGAATACAGGACTTTGGCTTATCAAAGTGAACTCGCAGGGTCAACTGCTCTGGATTAAGTCCAACTGGCAAGATGAGGAGTCCTCGTATTATTCTTACGATCTACATTCAATGGTCCTTACGAGTGATGGCAGGTCAAACCACAACCTACACTTCTCTGTCTTCAACCTATGAGTCATGGCTTGTCAAGACAGATTCTCAGGGTAACCAGCAGTGGACAAAACAATATTCTGGACCCAACGCCGCAGGAGCGGAATATCGGGTGATTCAAACAAGCGACAGCGGATTCGCCTTAGCCACCTCAGAGTTGAGGGATTTTGACTTCACAGTTTTTCAATTAATTAAAACGGATTCTTCTGGAGAAGTACAGTGGCGAAATACTTACGGTCAAAACAAAGACCCTGATGTTACGTGGTACGTCGACAGATACGTTAATGATCCATGCGCCGTGGTCCAGCTTAACGACGGCGGATTCGCCGTTGCCGGTACGATGACAGAGATTATCGAAAATGGTCCGATAAGCCATAATCTGGGACTCTTAAGAGTTGATTCCACAGGAAATGAACTTTGGACTAAAATGTACAATGCCAAAGAAAACATGGGCACGTTGAGTACAGATTGGGCGTACTCCATGACTCGAACCAGCGACGGAGGATACGTAATAGTCGGAACTACGGTGAGCAGCTGGGACGCAAGTCACATTGACGCTTTCTTCGTTAAAACAGAAAGCCTTGAGCAGCCGCCTGAACCTTCACCGCCGCCTCAACTTCTATCGGTAAGCGACGTATCCGGCTCAGTGAAAGTGCAGTCACCCGGACAAGGAGACACTTGGGTACAAGCAAACAGTAATGCCTCGCTGTTGCAAGGAAGCAAAATCAAAACCGAAGAAAATGGCGGCACACTCAAATTAGGCGACACAACCACGCTTGAAATACAGCCTAACACACTTATTGAAATTCAGGAACTAACGGAAAACAGCAGCACTTTACTCCTTCAAGAAGGCGAATTCACCGCAGACGTAGAAGGCTTGCCAGCTGGCGGTTCCTTGAGAGTTGACATGTCGCAGGCAACCGCCAGAATTACAGGAACCGTATTCACGGTGACAGAGACGGGCACGGAATCCACGCTCAGCGTCAAAGAAGGCTCGGTTGCATTCACATCAAAAGTTGACGGAGAAACCATTAACGTCGCGGCAGGCGAGAAAGTCACCGCCACGGTTGAGGGGTTAGGGTCAACACTCACTGAAACAGGAGCAGCAGATGCTTACACGTTTATAATCATAGCCTTAGTCGCCGTAATCGTCATAATCATGACCATTCTGGTAATCAGAAGACGCTCAAAGAAGCCGCAATCAGCATAAACGCTTATCCTTTTTCTAGAAATCAGTCGAAAGGGAGACAGAAACGCGTTGTCATCGTGGGTTCCAAACACACCAGATAGCCTTTTCAGCGCACGCCAACACGCATGGCGCTTTGCCGCTTTCAGGCTTGCACGCGGAGCACGCGTACTTGATATTTTTGCGCTGCTTTTCAGTCACCGCCGCCACCGTCTTGTCATCCAAATCAATAAACATGGATACGAGTTCCAAGGCGGATTGAGGACACACTTCCACGCATTCGCCGCAGCCCGTGCACTTGTCGGCGTCAATAACAACGTAGTATTCGCCTGACCCGTCAGTGTAGCCATAATGCGTGATAATAGCTCTTCCCTCTCAGCTTTTCTGCTCTTTCTCATACAACGCCTTGCCGAATAACGCCGCGCCTATTGCCCCGGCTATCATGGGATCTAACCCGTTTTCCCGCCAGTCAGGCATTGGCAGGCATTTGACGCCAAGCTGCGTTTCTATTCTTGAGACGATGCCGATGTTTTTCGACTGTCCGCCAGTGATGACGAATTCTCTTTCCAGTCCTACCCGTTTGATGAGGTTGCCCATTCGGATAGCCATCGCGTGCGTGTAGGCAGCCAGCACCTTTTCTTTGGACCAGCCTTTCCGCAGCAGCCCCATGGCTTCGGTTTTCGCAAAAGCCACGCAGGTGCAACTCACTGGTGGAGGCTCCTCCTCAACTTTTAACGAGACCTCGCCGATTTTCTCAATCGGAATTTTTAGCAGGTCAGCGAAGACTTCCATGCCCCTTCCCGTGCCAGCGGCGCACTTGTCGTTCATCAGAAAAGATGTGACCCTGCCCGTTGCGTCGCAGCGAATCGCTTTTATGTCTTGACCGCCAACGTCCAGCACTGTTCTGACGCTGGGTCCCCAGATGTAGTTCGCGCCTTTTGCGTGGCACGCGATTTCCGTGATAGCCTTGTTAGCCATGGGCACGTTCACTCGCCCGTAGCCTGTGCCAACAATGTACTTGAAATCTTCGAGCCTGAGGCCTGTGCCTTCCATAGCCCAATTCAAAGCTTTTTTGGCGCTGTCAGGGCTGTTTGACCCAGTGCGCATCACGCCCCACGAGTAGACTTCGCCGTCAATCATTACAGCTGCCTTAGAGCCAACAGAGCCAACGTCAACGCCTGCGGTGATTATGTCCTTGTTTTTCCACTTCTTTTCAGAAAAGACCCTGTGGTATTCTTGCCAACGCCAATATTCCACATCGTCTTTCTTCGGGGTTTCACTCATTCTTTACACCTTTTAACGCGTTTTTCGGCGACGAGAGCCGCACCCAAAGCGCCGGCGTACTCTGGGAACTCAGGTATTAACACATCAATACCTAACTTCCTTTTTAACGATGCGACAAAACCAACATCTTTTGCGACCCCACCCACCAGAACAACATCAGGATTTACCCCCAGCCTATACACCATTGACGAGACACGGTCAGCCATGGCGTCAAATATTGCCCTTGCAATTTCAGGTTTTGATTCTTGCCGGTGAATCAAAGTCACAACGTCTGACTCGCCAAAGATAACGCAGCTAGCGTTAATCGGGCTTGCCCGTTCCGCCTTAAGCGAAAGCGGACCCATATCCTCTAGCTTCACTTCTAAAGCTCTTGCCATGGCTTCAATGAACGCCCCAGCGCCCGCTGCGCACCGCTCATTGACGATGAAGTCCATCATTATGCCGTTATCGTCGCATTTAACGGCTCTTGCTTCTTCCGCGCCGACATCAATTATGGTTCTGGCGTTGGGAAAGAGGTGGACTCCTGCCCGTGCGTCAGCGCCCATCATGCTTATGGTGCTGTTGGAGTATGGTGCCATGTTCATACCTGACCCTGTAGCAGTAACGTGGTTCACATCAGACAAGGATAACTTAGCTTTTTTTAACGCTTCGTCAACAGCCTGCTCCGCAGCCTTCGTAGGGTCAAATCCAGAAAACGCTTTACCTCGAGAGACCACCTCGCCGTCTTTCAATATGACGGCTTTCACGGTTTGAGTCCCTAAATCTATTCCAGCTGTTATCATCAACAACACCTCTATATGTCAATCCTCGCCGAAAGCATCTCTAAGAACGCTTCAACTCTAGTTTTCAATTGACCCACATCTTCCCGCGTGTACTCCGTATCCAAGTAGTAAACGGGAACACCGAGGCGGTCCAAAACCTTTTTGACCCGCGTGTACTCCATGGCATAGAGCATGCACCCACGAACCACATAGTAGATTACGCCCTGAATGTTCCAATCCTTAATCTTGGTCAACATCCAGTTAATTCGGTCCTCGTTTCCGTCTTTAGAAGTGAAACAGGGACACGTGGACGCCATCAGGTACCTCTCATCAATGGCATCAAGCATGTCATCCATCGACCACTCATCCACACCCACAGGGTCATACAGAATCCTCTCACTTGAGCAGAGTTCATCAGCGACAAGGACACCTTTAGGCGTACCTTCCTCAATCAACGTGGGAAGTTTCCAGTTGTCGGGCCAAATCATCGGCGTGCCAGTAACCATAACCCGCGGCGTGTCTGGAGGACAAGCCCAATCTTTCTTGCGCACTCTCTCTTCAAGCTCGTCACACAGCGCTTCTGTCTTCTCGGTCCACCGTTTTATGTCATCCCACATGTAAGTTTGATTAACCAGCATGGCGTCTCTGCCCATGATGACTGGCGCGCCTTTTCTCAGTTCCTGCAGCCTGCGGAAAGCCTTGGTCGCCTTCTGAGTAAGCTGTATCGCTGATTTCAACTGTTTGCGCTTGATTTTGTTGCCTGTTAACGCTTCAATCTGACCTTTCACAGCCTTAATTTCCTCATTCCATAAACGCAATGACTGCGCGGAATCTTTAACCCGTGGAAGAGCCATCGCCCAAACAGGCTTGTAATCGCTCAAGATTTCACCGAGTTTTGTCATTCCATCACACGTTAACACGCTTATCAAAGCGTCACTTAACTCAAGATAAGGAGATAACCCAATCATTTTTGCGCCTATTGTTGACCGCACCACAGGGCAGACTTCAACGGGCACAACCCGGTCTCCAAGCTTCGAGGCATCATACCAACCCGAGTTCACACGAACAGGGATAGCATCCGCAGCCAAAATCAACTCCAACGGGGCAAACAGACACGTATAACCAATGACTTTTTTGCCTTCTTCCTTTGCCGCACGAATTTCCTTTTCACGCATTCCAAACAAATCAGCAATCTCATCAAAGTACCGCATCGCTTCAGGCCGATTTGGGTCTGTCTTTTTCATTCTGGCTATGTTTTCCGCTATTATTCTTTGAGAAGCGGCTGTGATGGTGTTCCTCAACTCTTCAATTTCTTTTTGAGGGAGTTCCGGCATGTACTTTTTTTCTTCAGTTTTTTCGGTCATTCAATTCTCACTCATTTGTTGATGGTTCCAACCAGTTTCGAGACTTGAAGATAGTTTTCTTTCCCAAATTCACCTTTAAACATTCCTCGTAGGGACACATTTCAACGCATCGTAAGCACAATACGCACATGGAAGTCATGATTTTTCCGCCCTTCTGCTCGTACACATCAGTGACTTGCACCGGACATACTCTCTTGCAAATACCGCATTTTGTACATTTCTCTTCATCCTTATCTAAATGCAGGATCGGAGCCCACTTGAAACCCCTAAACCTATTCACGATGGCAAGAGATATGCCTGTAGGGCAGAACCTGCACCAAAAACGCCTAACCTTAAACGAAGCCACCAATGTGAACACAACAAAGAACAACACGGCGGGTACAAGAAAAGCCGTTTCAGAAGAATAGTACATTATTGGACGGACATAAGGAAAACTTAGACTATACTCTGTAAGCCCAAAATGCGTGAAAACCCAACTTAATGGCCCCAACTCGGTGAAGCCTAAAGGTCCGCCGCTCCACGGAACAATCAGCGGCTCGACGGGACCAAGCAAAACAGTATAAGCAGTGAAAGGTCCGTGAAAGTATAATATAAAAGCCGACAGCAGCCAGTATGGGGGTCCGATAAGAGGTCCGATGATAAAGGGCAAAATCACAAAGAAAACCATAATCGGATAGCGAAGAACGTTAAGGATCCCGTTTGCCCTTTCAGGGAGATTCCAGTAGTCTATTTTGAGAGCTTTCCGAATTATGGTGATTATATCCATGTAAAAGCCGAAGGGACACGCCCAACCGCAGAATGCTTTGCCAAGGAAAAGCGTGGCAACGAAAATTATAATCAAGACAGCCAGCAGCCAAATCGGGAACAGAAATGAGAAGTAAATCACAAACAGAGACACGAACCCAATGAAGAGTCTGAGAGAGGTTACCCTCCTTGTCTTGTTTCTTGTCCATATGAGAATAACCAGTATTCCTGCTAACGCTGCGCCTATAGCTGCTATCCAGCCAAATGCGTCCCCCACGATATCTATTACCATCGCTGTTCGCCTTCTTTCATAAGTTTAATTGGTGTGTTTCTGAACTTAACGCAGCTACCAAGAAATTAACATTTGCGCTAAAATCTGAGAGAAAAATCCATCCGCGAGGCAATCTATTGTTAACCGCTTTTAATTGCAAATTTTGAACCGGTAGCAGCAACAACATGTCTAAATTCTCATGCTTTTTAGATATGCAAATAGAAGGTTGAGCATTTAAAGGTTACACCAGTAACACTCATTGACGCGGTAACAGCACAAAAAGATGACAGCGGAAAAAAAGAGACTTTTGCTATGGCGGATTTACCACTCTGGTATTCCACTCTGCCAGATAAGCCAGATGCGCACTGTCGCTTGGATAAGCCTCTGCAGGAAAATACGCTGTATCCGTCAACGGGTATGGAAAACCGCTCATGCTAAGGAAGGGCATTGGGTCCACTGTGAAGTCAAATCCATAGCCCCAATTTCCATACTCGTCTTTGAACCAAAGGGCAACATAGAAGAAGAGGTCTCTCTCCATGCCTTCTGGAACCGCCGTTAAATTGGTTGTGGGGAATTGTAGGAGGACTTCGTCGCCTTGCTTTCCGATTACAGACATATCATCCGCTTCACGCAGCAGTTCACTCACGTCGCCGTACTTTGTAAAGTTCCCTGAAGCAGCGGATGTTGTGCTGAAATACTGGTGAAGATCCGCGATTGGGTCAATTCTCTGTATCGTAATGTTTTCTTGCGAGGACGTGTCGATTCCGATGTAGTCGAATGTTACGTTCCAGAAATTGCTTATTCTAAGTGAATAATCGTCTGTGGGAAACAGCCCTGTCAGGTCAACAACGAAAGTTCGAGCTACTTCCGGTGCTATTGGGAACTGCCTGTCTTCTTGAACACGCGCCCAGTCCCCAGTGGCGTTTTTAACTTCCATGTAGGATGCCGGTGTGATCTGAGTCCCAGCTGGCACATCGGGCGCGAAAAACTTGTCTATCCAGTTGTTATAGTCGTCAGCCGACCCCCAGTCAACCATTCCTCTGACAACCAGTTTGATTTGTTGGGCACCTGATAAATCGCCCAAATCTAAAGTTAGTGTGTTCCACTGGGTTTCGTTCCATTCTGGACTCTGGATTCCGTGGATTCCCGGTGTGAACACGTCGTCTACTGCCGATATCTGAGGCAGAACATTTTCTCCTTTTTCGTTAACGGCGGAAACGGGAGTCAACAGATTCTTACTTACGGTGTAAATATTGCCCATATAATCGGGGTCAAGATACTGCTCAACCATAGTTGAATAAACATTCACGTCTGCTGGGTGATCAACCACCATCAGGTAGGCTGCGTCTAAGTAGAAGATTTCGTTCCATCTTTGGGTCAGTTTCAAGTCATAGTAGTCATAGCTGGTGCCAGCCTGGGGTTGTAATTCCCAGTTAGCTAATGGGATATAGTCCCAAGGATTGTTTCTCCAATACACAATAGGCCACTCAGGATCGTTAGTAACGTAATTGATGTAGCCAAGCCAACCGTGGTTTGAAACCTCTGTAACATAATCATAGCTGTTTCCATTCCAAACATACAACGCAGGACAAGAAGACTCGCCACCTGTAAAAGACGCGGTAATCGACTTTGCGTCGCTTAAACTTATTACCCTCGTGGGATTGGTTGAGCCGTCTTCCCATCTGATGAACAAGTTTGTGCCTGTTGGGTCAGATGGTTCAATCCAAATAGTATGCATTCCCGCGCTGAAAAGCGCCGTATATGGGGTGGTGAAGCCTTGTCCGTCCACCGTGAATTCAGCGTTGCCCGATGGGGATATATAGACGGACAAAGTGTGGAGGCCTGAAGGCACCACCTTATAGTTTAGTATTAAATAATCACTGGGTGTAGATACTTTTATGGAATAGGTTCCCTCGCTTGAAGGAGTCCAACTAAATCGCACAGTTATCGTCAAACGTGAAGGCACCGTAACATCCTTTGTTTCAATAAGTGTGCTTCCAACATACAGGCTTATAGAAGTGCTCTGAGGTGAACTTCCAGAATTTTTCGCCTCAACAGAGATAGCCGCTGCAACTCCGGGCCAACCTTCCAGTGGATTAACCTTAAACGAAGATAACTTGACGCTGGTTGGCTCTTCGCCACCTCCATCTGGGGGCGGTGGTGCGGCGGCTATAACCGTGAATAAGCCTATTAAATCCTCTATCGTAACGGAATGGATGCCCTCAGCTGCACTATCAACCGTAAATTCCAAAATTACACTCTCTGCACCCGGAAGCTGAACCGTTTTGTTCTCAAATAACGCATCATCGACTAACAGGTTCACTGAATAACTGCCCGCTTCTTCTCCAAGGTTGGTAACGTTGACTGAAATCGTTACGGTCTGGCCGATTTCAACCTCACTTGGGCTGACAATCAAGTCGCTCAATACGAACGCGGCAGCTTTAGGTCTCTCAAAAGTTGACTGTACATAAAAGTAGCCTCCAACTGCGAAAGCGACTATTATTAAATCAACAATGAGAATTGCTTTAAGCTTAGTTATGGCTTGACGATTTAACATTAAATCATCTTCCTTTTTCAACGTGCAGCCATATATAGTTATTGCTATTGTGACACTCGGAGCAATAATATCTGTTGCAATTCAAGTTCCAGAATGTTCAATGCCAAGTTTTCAAAAGGCGGCTAAAAAGCAGCGCTTCACCATGCTAGAAGCTGGCAACTCCTTTCTTTTCTGAAAAATCGTACCATTTCCAAAGTTTATCCGCAAGATCTTTTGAATATCTATAAGTAAGTAGTAAATTCTTGAAGGTGTGCTTTGCTTTCTTGTCCGACAGAGGTTCACGCTTCAATTTGAGGATAAAACGAAAATAAACGTTCTGCATTCTGAATCACTTTTGTAGATATGTACAACGCAGATACACATAGGCACAAAATGCCGACGTTACAGAGAGCCCAGACCGAGCAGAACACAGCCGTCCCGAAAAAAACATTTTAGATAAAAAAATTTATTGCGGGGTTCGGCAGAGACCATCCAGCACCGAAAGCATCGTAGGCACTTCAAATACGATGTCCGTGAAAGTCAAAACACCAGCAAGCTTACCATCATCCATAACCGGCAAAGTCTTCACTTTCTTTTGCGCCATAAGCCTAGCAGCCTCCTCAACCGTAGCTGAACCACTGATGGTTACCAGCGGTGAAGACATGATTTGCCTAGCCGTCAAAGCTCTTGGTGCCAAACACTGAACCACCACCTTCGACAAGACATCACGAGTTGTTACGATGCCCACTGGTCTTTCGCTTTGAACAACTATAACTGAGCTTATGTCAAACTTGCTTAGGGTAGCCACAACTTCCTGAACAGGTGTATCTGGACGAACC
Organism: uncultured Candidatus Bathyarchaeia archaeon; assembly: GCA_964544495.1. Lineage (GTDB taxonomy): Archaea > Thermoproteota > Bathyarchaeia > Bathyarchaeales > Bathycorpusculaceae > SG8-32-3. The sequence goes on along the minus strand of CAZJBY010000020.1, from coordinate 23,804 downwards.
ACCTGAACATTTTTCGACATAATATCTCGAACAGTAACCAAACTCGCCAACAAAAACTCCTCCATAACAAATGTACACTAACGTTTCTAGCAATTTATCTGTTTTGCTTTCTCACCACGTATGCGTTTAAAGGTGGGAACTGTATAGGCACTCTGTAAAAGAGGGTAACTTTTGAGCAACGACCAATCTCCTGTGGAAAAGTTCCGCAGCAGCCTTGAAACAGCGGAGACCTACGCTGAAGTCTGGCAAACCGTCAAGGACACAGTGGAATTTTCGTTGCAAAAACGCAGAGGCAGCATGATGCTTTTTTTGGACGACTTGCCCCTTCAATTAGGCGCATATCACCCTCTTGGAACAAATAACATCGTCTTAAACAGAGCTTTAGTGGAAATCGTTGAGTCGTCAATCAGCGCTCAACGCGTAGTAAACGCTTTAGTATACAATCTTCTACTGCACGAGTATTTGCATGCACTGGGTGAATTGTCAGAAACCAAAGTAAGACGCAAAGTCGCTGAAGTTGCAAGAAAATGTTTCGGCGAAAAGCACGTTGCAACAGTGATTGCCCGTAAAACTCCGTGGGTTCTGCTTCAGAGCATTCCGCTCCGCGCCATCAATGCACCTAAGCGTGTCATGCAAATCGTAAGAGACTTCGAAAAAACGGGAAAATACATAGTTTAAGCCTTAAAGAGGCTAGACCGCTTTCAAGCAAGTCTGCAATATTGAATAGCTGGAGAACGGGAGGAATAGGCAAACTATATAATTGCAAGATAACATCTCTCCGTTGTCGCCAGGTGCATAAGCTCAATGGAATGCCCAACGAAATCGCCGAAGCCGAAAATAACACTCAAAACAGTGCTGTTTCCACTGATAGGGGTAGCTGCATTTTTCTTGTATGTCTACATTTTTCAAGTAGACATCGTGGGCATAATCGCCACAGCCGCACGTGCAGACCCTATTCTCTACGCATTAGCCATAGGGCTCAGTTTGGTTGAGGTGCTCTTCTTCTCAGCGTCATGGCGCGTTTTGGCGAACTTTCTAAAAATCAGACTTTCCTTAATCAGGTCCTACCTTTTTGTTTGGTACGGGATATTCGTGGACACTATAATCCCAGCTGAATCTGTCAGCGGAGAAGCCTTGCGAGTGTACTTAATAACGAAAGAGCAGGGTGAACAAACGTGTGGGCGGGCGGTGGCTTCCCTTGTCACGCACAGGCTCTTAGGTATGACCATGAACGTCGCAGTCTTAATCGCGGGTATGGTGCTGCTTTTCACTGAGAAAGAGATTAACCCGTTAATTTTTAATTTAGTCTTGTTCCTGACAGGTGGCATCACTCTTACGCTTCTTCTGTTAATGCTGTTTTCATTCAAAGAAAAATGGAGCCTGAAAGTAATCGATTGGTTAGTGCGTACTGGAAAATTCATAAGCCGAGGGAAATGGCATTTGCAACTGACAAAAATTAAAGAAGACGCGTCCAGAATAGCACTGAGCTTTCACGATTCAATGAAGGAGTTCAAGCGCAGCCCTAAGGCGCTTGCTTTTTCACTTTTCTATCTTTCGATAACGTGGGTTTTCAGTTTAAGCATACCGTACCTTGTCTTCATGGCTCTCAGGTTCCCAGTGTCTTGGAGCGTGATTCTCATAACCTCAGCTATCGTTCTAGCTGTCAAATCCGTTCCTGTGGGTGTGCCTTTTGAGGTGGGGCTTCCAGAAATAACAATGACTACCCTCTACACTTCACTTCTTGGACTGCAGTACGCGGGAATATGCGCCACAGCAACCATCCTAACAAGGCTTATTACGCTCTGGTTCCGTTTCTTCGTGGGGTTCCTAGCGCAGCAATGGATTGAACTGAAACCAGTTATAACTCCTTCAAAAAGCTTGCCAGTGGAAAAAGCCTAAAATCACCCTTCCAACTTCTCTCTTCTATGATAGGCATGGAGATAACAATCGAAGACGCATCCATAAGCCGTCTGGACAAGCTCTACGAAATAGAAAAACAATGCTTTGAACAGGAAGCGTTCACAAAACAACAATTAGCCTACCTGTTAACCGATTACAATACCCTTGGATTAACGGCACTATTGAACGGCGAAATAACTGGCTTCGCAATAGCCCGAGTGGACATTGGAAGAAACGGGCAGTTCGGGCACATAGTAACAGTGGATGTGGCACCTGCCTATCGACGCAAAGGAATAGCCCAGAAACTGCTTCACGAAATTGAAACCTCATTCAAAGAAAGAGGCTTCAAAGAATGCCGCTTAGAAGTTCGGGAAGACAATGTTACCGCGCTGAACCTTTACCAAAAGCTCGGATACAATAAAGTAGGCAAACTTAGGAGATATTACGGCAACGCCAACGGGTTATACCTTAAAAAAACGTTGAAATAACAGTCTTGGTTCGTTACCTTCATCTTTAAGAGGGCGTTTTTGTGAAGTTTGGCTGTGTCATCATCAAAAAATCGCTTCCTAAGCTTGGTTTGAAACGTTTGATTTACGTTTTAGGAAATAACGTTTAAAAATGTTGATGTGACTAGACATTGTTGGTGGGGGAGAAATGGGAGATTCAAAGCGGCGAAAGCTCAAGGAACAAACTCTCGTCCGAACCATTGTTGTTTTAATACGCAACACCACATGGAGGTGCGGCAAAGTCGAAAAGTCTATTGTTCAGCACCTTTACAGGCGGCACAGAATTTTTGGCAAGCCAGGAGCGTCTGTCCGCGATATTATGCAAAATTTGAACTTTGCTGGCGAGAAAAAAGATGAGTGCATAGACGCGCTCAAGCGTTTGGAAAAAAGACATATAGTGAAAATAATGCCTTTGTAAAAGCGTGGCTATTCAACGAGTTCTTTAGCGCTGTCAATCCATTTGTTAACGATTTTCGGGGAAATTTTCAGTTTCTTCGCGACGGTTTTTGCTGAGGCTTTGGTTAGGTCATCGGCACTGTTTATTCCTAAAGCCTTTAGTTGTGTGGCTCTTTTTTCGCCTATGCCTTTCACCTGCGTGAGCTCTGCTGTCGGCGCCTCTTGCATTGCGGGTTTTTCCATTGGAGCTTCAGCTTTTTCTTCTTTAAGAGTTTCCATTGTTGCTGCTGGCTGCGTTTCAGGCATTGCTGCTTGAGGAGTTGGCATGGCTGGCTGGCAAGCTTGTGCCTTAGTTTTTGGTTTTTGAGTGTAGCCTAAGCCGATTGAAAAGAGTCCAAGCACGACAGTTGCGACGACCCAGACGCTTTTTTCTGTTGTGTCCTTACCTATTGAAGTGACAAAAGGCACTACTGTTATGATTAAGAGAACTGCTCCTAACACGTACAATACATAGTCTAAACGCATGTCTATCCCTGCCTCTTCTATTTCTAGAGACCTCTTAAATAATTTTCTCCTTTTTGGAAAGCTATGCTAAAAATGTGGCTTATCACAGCTTATTTTAAAAGTTTATCTTCAGAAGGAGGCTGCTTTATTAACTCGTGTTTCATAAGAAGCTCTGTTGACTGCCGCGCATTCTGAATTATTGCTGAAGCCCGCTCGTACAGCTCTTGTCGACTAGGCTTCACCCTTGCTACACCCTGTTCGATTGACTTGAGGGCGCAAGCGACCGCCTCTCTCGGGAAAACCTCCCACTCATCCATCCTCGGCAGAATATCTCGTTCGTGCATGCCCCTTTCCTCGGCAAACCGTGCCAGTTCCTGAGCCGCTGCGATGCACATGTCATCAGTAACCGTTTTTGCTTTCACATCTAACACTCCGCGAAATATAGCTGGAAACCCCAAGCTGTTGTTAACTTGATTGGGAAAATCGCTTCTGCCGGTCGCCACAATCCGCGCACCTGCGGCTTCTGCCGCCCAAGGCCAAATTTCAGGTATAGGATTGGCGCATGCAAAGAGCACGGCGCTATCCGCCATTGTTTTGATCCACTCTTTTTTTATGGTGCCTGGGCCTGGTTTTGACGCGGCAACTACGGCGTCTGCGCCTTTGAAGGCTTCTGATATGGGACCTGTTCGTCCTTCAGCGTTAGTTTTCATGGTTAAGTCGTATTTCCACGGGTCTTCTTCTCGGTTTATGTCCGTCCTGTTTGGGTGAATCACGCCTTTAGTGTCAACCATTGTTATGTTGCCGGGTTTGACGCCCCAACGAATCAGCACGTACGCCGTGCGTATGTTAGCCGATCCAGAACCCACAAGGGTTATGAGACTTTCGTGTGGTTTCTTGCCCACAATTTTGAAAGAGTTGATCAAGCCTGCCAAAATGACGGTGGCTGTTCCCTGCTGGTCGTCATGCCAGACGGGGATTTGCAGTCGCTCGCGAGTTTTCTCCAGAACGCTAAAACATTTTGGTTTCTCTATATCTTCCAAGTTTATGCCGCCGAAAGACGGCTCAAGAAGCTCGCAGACGCGAACTATCTCCTCGGGGTCTTTGGTTTTCAGGCAAATCGGGAACGCGTCAACGCCGCCTAAGTACTTGAACAAGAGCGCTTTTCCTTCCATCACGGGCATGGCGGCTTCGGGTCCGATGTCGCCTAAGCCGAGGACACGTGTGCCGTCCGTAACGACCGCGACGTAGTTCCAGCGGTTTGTAAGCTCGAAAGACTTGTCTGGGTTCGCCTGAATCTCTCTGCAGGGCGCTGCGACGCCTGGAGTGTACCATACTGCGAAGTCGTCGGTGTTCCGTATGGCGCATTTAGGCATGACCTGGACCTTGCCCTCATAGAACCGGTGCATGCCAGGCGCTATCAACGCGGGTTTTTTTGCTTTAGCCAACAGCTCTTCCACGCTGGGTTTTCTTTCTTCCTTCTTTGAAGCCAAATGAGCTTTCTCCTTCTGAATAACAAGTGTCTAAGGACTTTTGGTTTTAAGTTTTTTCAACCTTACGGCTAAATTCAGAAAAATGAAAAAAGTTGCGGGAATAAAAAAGCGAAAAAGGTTTTTCTACGCTTGGAAGCTAGTATCGCGGTCTGTAACCGCCGCCGCCACCGCGCCTGTCCCTGCCGCCGTATCCGCCACCGCCGCGTCTACCGCCGTAACCGCCGCCACCGCGCCTGAATGGTCTTCGTTCTTGCTCGTATGTCTTGCTGGATACGTTGTTCTCAGTGTTCACTTCGCCTTCAAATGGCTCTTCTGCGGGCGCCATTTTTCCGTATTTGCCTATGTTTAGGCGCATGTTGCCTTTGAACAGTGTCACGTAGCCGTTTTCTATGCGCAGTGTGTCTTCTTCATTCACTTTTTCAATGTTGTCGTCCCAGAGGGTTAAGTAGATGCTGCCTGTCTCGTCGCCTACAAGCGCGTCGCAGACTTTGTGTGCAGATCCGTCTCTTCCCATAGGGATGTCGCGAATTTCGCTTTTTGAAACCACTTTTGCCGTCACGTTAACTGCTCTTGATTGCGGGGTTAACTCGCCGACTTTGGCTTCTACGGGTTCTCTTTTGTTTTCGAAAAAGCCTTCAACAGCCAAACTAATTCAACACCTATTTCATTAAACTAACACAGTGTAGAATATCTGCAACACTTAAGGCTTTTGGTAGGACTTTGACCTGCCAGCGTTATGTCGTTTTCTTTGCGGTTACTTTTTTTCTGCGTTTCAGCAGTAAATATGCAGCGGCGACCGCAATTGTCAGAGTCACTGCCACACCTGCAACCCAGACTGTCGGAAAAAGCGCAATGTTAAAGTAAATAGTGCTTGAAGTGCCGGTGTTTCCAACCGTGTCTTTGGCGTAAAATGTTATGTTATGCGAGCCGTCCTGCAGCACAGCCAAAGTGACGTTTCCCGTGACAGTGATGTTATCTTGCCCGTCTAGGCTGTAGCCCAGCCACGAAAAAGGCTCAGAAACAACGACAACTGACCGAATATCACTTCCGTCATAAGTTTTGTTCTCGGGAGAAAAAACCGAAACGGTAGGCGGAAGCGTATCCACAGAAAACTGAATCGGGCTAGAGGAAGCCGTGTTCCCAAAAGTGTCATTAGCGTAAACATGCAAGCGGTGCTGTCCCTCGGACAAACCAGTCAACACGGTGTCGCCACTGACTGTAACATTGACTTGATCATCTAAGCTGTAGCCAATCCAACTCGTGGGCTTATTCACGCTGAGAATCATGGAAACGTTGTTGTTGGCGTACGTTCTATTCTCCGGAGCCAAAACCTGCAACGTCGGAGGAACCGTTCCATAACCAAACGGCGTATATGCCTCGTTCGCATTTAGCCAATTTTCTCCGTCAAACCCGCCGATAGCGTACAGAACATCATCCACAACCGCCAGCGCTAAGTTGCGCCGCGCAGTAAGCATAGAAGCACCGGGACTCCAAGCTTTATTCTCAATGTCATAAACGTTAACAGCGCTGGTGCTGTACCCAACTTCATTGAATCCGCCGACAACGTAAATCCTCTTGGGCGCTGTCACGCCGCTGGTGGCTGCCGCAGCTGCGTAGCTCCTTACAGTAGAAAGGTCGGTGCCGACGCTCCACGTGTCATTTTGAACGTCGTAAACTTTGTTGGAACCAACGGTCTCAAGATTGGTCCAGCTCTCCAAAAACTGCCGAGTCCCGCCCATCACGTATATTTTGCCATCGACAACCGCGGACGCGTAACCGAAAACGGGAATAGGCATTGACGCCGCCGTAGTCCACGTGTCCGTTGCCGGATCATAAACCTCAGTTACGTCTAGCTCGTGATTCAGGGAGCCCTCCCAGTATTCTTTCCCGCCAATCAGGTAGATTGAGCCATTCACGACACTTGCGCATAAGTCAGCCCTAGGCGTAGGCATAGCCGCCTTAGTTTCCCATGTGTCCGTTGCAGGGTCGTAAACTTCGTTTTTGCCCGTGAAACCTGAGGCGTCGCTGGTGCCCGTTGTTCCCCCAATCACGTATATCTTGCTTTGAAACGCGGCAATAGCGAATCCGCTTCTGGCGGTCGGCATCGGCTCCTTAGTTTTCCATGTATCCATAATGGGGTCATATTCCTCATTCACAGTTAAGTTGGTGTCATTGTTTAAGCCGCCGATAGAGTAAATTTTTCCGTTCACCACGGCGACTCCAAGTCCTTCCCGAGCGGTAGGCATAGGTTTCTTTGCTGTCCACTCATTTTCTGCTGCGCCGCCGATGCTAAACTGGAAAGTGGATAGAACTATTGAAAGAAGCAATGTTACTGTTACAACGCGGATTAGCTTCTTGTTCATTAGCGAAGAGTCACCTGTTTTCCCGTTTTATTAAAGTGCGCTTTACCCTTATATGGTTGCATGTTTTTCGTCTAATTCGCCGCGTAAACTCCTTGCCTGAGAGATGGAGCTGCACGGCAAGTATACAGGAACGTGTAAACAAAGAAAATAACAGGCGAAGCATGCTGGATGTTTATGTACAGGACTGGCGTCGCCAACTTGCCGCTTCACGGAGGCAAAGCACCCGCTTGGCTGATGGGGCGCATGCGCAAACTGGCCAAAGAAATAGCTGACATTATGATTGACGAGCACGGTGCAGACGTTTTCTTAACGCGTGTTTCTGACCCTTACTGGTTTCAAGCGTTAGGCTGCGTTCTGGCTTATGACTGGCACAGTTCAGGCGTGACCACCGTGCTTACGGGCGTTCTTAAACAAGCCTTGTCGCCTGAGGAGCATGGCGTGGCTGTTTGCGGTGGAAAAGGCAGAACTTCACGGAAAACACCCAGCGAAATCGCCAGCGTAGGCGAAACTTTCGGCTTCTCAGAAGACCGCATCCAAGCACTCACGTACACGAGCAAGATGGCCGCAAAGGTTGATAACGCCGCCATCCAAGCGGGCTACCATCTTTACCATCACGCGTTCCTTTTGACCGAAGAAGGGAAGTGGGCTGTAATCCAGCAGGGCATGAGCGCGGAAGACCGCACAGCACGCCGCTATCACTGGTTATCAGACAACACTGCCAGCCTCATCGTGGAACCGCACAACGCCATAGTCGGCGAGGCGAAACGTGAAAAAGCCCTGAACATGACCGCTGAAACAAGTGAAGGCTCCCGCAAAGCTTCAGTGGACATAGCGAAGGAACCTGCAGCGAAAGTTATGCGGCTGTTTGAGGCGACTAGGCCGTTGCATCAGAAATCGCTGCTAAACTGGCTTCCAAAGGCAAAGGCTGACACGTGGCAGCAATCCATTGAGGCGCTTGACATGCCGAGACACATAAGCTGGACTACCATGAAGCGGGTTTACGAGTTCCAGCCGAGGAACTACGAGGAGCTTCTAAGCGTGAAAGGCGTTGGTCCAGCTACGGTGCGCGGTTTAGCCTTGGTAGCAGAGCTGATTTACGGCGAAAAACCAAGCTGGAACGACCCTGTAAAGTTTAGCTTCGCTTACGGAGGCAAGGACGGCGTGCCGTTCCCTGTTGACCGCAAAGCTATGGATGAGTCTATTCAGGTGCTGCGGCAAGCAGTGGAGGCGGCGAAGGTTGGCGAAAAAGAGAAACTGCGGTCGCTGCAGAGGCTTAGACGGTTTGTTCCTGAAAACGCAAACTCTTAAGTGTAAAAGGGCATAACACTGATTTTTGAGGATGACTTCTTGGAACAAAAAAGCAGCACAAGATTCAAAATATCAGGAGTTTGTGGCATCTTGACACCTATCATCGCGTTTACGTGTATTTTCTTGGCGATTGGCTCTGCTTCAGAGTTCAGTTGGGTGGACAACGCGTTAAGCGATTTGGGCGTGATGTCTGGCGTCACGTCAGTGCTTTTCAACTGGGGTTTGATTGTCAGCGGAGTTTTGGGTTTCTTCTTTGCGATAAGCCTGTTCAGGGCGATGAGGCTTTTTGAAATTTTCTCTTCTGACGGCAAGCTACATCTCTTGTTCTATAAGGGTTTAAGTGGAGCTTTGTTTTTTTCTTTGGCTTGTTTGGCGCTTATTGCCATAGGCGTTTTTCCCGAAACCGTTAGGTACGTGCACACTTACGCTTCGGTGGCGTTTTTCGTGCTGCTGATTATCGCTTTGGGGCGTTTGGGCACCAGCTTTTGGCAAGTGAAGCAGAAGTCGTGGTCGGTGTTCACGCTGCTGTTGGGCGTGGTTGCGGCTATCCCTTGGCTACTGCTGATTTTGGTTCGCTACGTTTCGGGAGTGGCTATTCCCGAATTTATCTCGGCTGTTGCAGGCGGATTGTGGGCGACGGTTTTCGGCTTCAAGATGCTGAAAATGACGTCACACGCAAAAGTTTCATAGTGTTGCAGGCTTATGAGTTTGTGAAAATTCTGTTCCGCGGCTCACTTCGAAGCACTTCGAAAGACAGCGTCAATGTAAATTTGGGCGCAACAATACGAAGAAAAGCTGAAAGAGTATCCCTGCCGCTCGGCGTATTTGACTACTTCTTCGCTTGGAAAAGCTATGGCATCTACGCCCGCTTTAAGCGCTAGAATATCAGTTTTTGCACGGTGCTGCCCTTTGGGACGCACACAGCCCAACACTAAAGGTGTTCTTGGGAACATTAGCCGTGCCGCGGCTGTGACTTTGGCGATGTCGGTTGGCTGTGGCGGTTCCGCTTTAGCCATTGCTGTTCCGTGTATGGGCATGAATGCGATTATGACTACGGAGGAAGGCTTAACCGAAGCTATCATCTTAAGTGCTTGGAACTCGCCTGCTAATTCTCCGTCGTTAAGTCCAACGATAACGTGAGGTACAAAGTTCAAGCCAGCCGATTGCAACGCGTTCAGGGAGGCAGCGTAGTCTTTAATGGTCACTTCCAAGTTGCAAATCTTTTTTATGGTTTCGTCATAGCCGAAGATGTCTATTAAAGCGGCGTCAACGCCCGCGTTTTTCAGCGCCTTAGCGGTGCTTGAGTCGATTATGCCCGCGTGAACGAAAACAGTTAAGCCGAATTCTCGCTTGATTTTCGCGATTGTGGAAATGAACGGCTTAAGCGGAACGGAACCGTCTGGCATGCAGCCGCCGCTCAGCAGGAACCCTAAAGCGCCTTGCTGCTTCAGTTTTGCAGCGAGTTCGTAAAGTTTTTTGGGTGTTGTGGCTGGGCGCATGGTTTCTAGGACTTTGCCTCCGCAGTGCTTGCAGTTCAGCGCACAAGTCGTGCCTGTTACGGATGCCGTGGGGAAGTGGGATGGCGAGGAACGGTAATAGCTTGTTTTGTAGTACGTGAAGCTTGGGGCGTAGAAACGAATTAGTTTGGGTTTTGCCGCAAGCGATCCAGCATCTAGTAGGCGTAAAAGTTCTTTTTTATTTAGGTGCCAAACTGTTTCTGAAGAGGGCTGCATGGTTTTTTCTGATTGAAGAAACTTGGGCGGTTGCTTAATAGTTTTTGTTCTGTTTGTTATGCTTGGCTTTTTCTGCGTTGTACTCTGAAAGGGAAGGAATTGCCTGCAAGGCTTCGTCTATCCTTGTGATGTTGGTTTGCAGTTTCTCCAGATGCTTGGTGAGAGCAAGAGTTTTGAAGATTGCTAAACCTCTCCTAGTCAGGGCATAACGGGATTTTTTATTGTAAATTTTTTCTTCTACGAGGTCGTTTTTGATTAGAAAATCCAGTCTTTGGCGAAGGGCAAAGCAGTCCATGTTGCAAACGTAAGCGATGGAGTCAACCGTCAGGGATTTGTTAACTAAAGCAGTGAGGATGTCCTCGTAAAGTTCGAGTTTGGACTTTCGCATTCATGCACGCTCTGATTTTGAATATACTTTTTTCAATAAAGAATTTGTGAATTCCAAATCTTAAACGAAAAACACGCCCACAACTAAGAATCAAAGGTTACTGAGAATGCTGAAATACGAAGATGGCTTTTTGTTGCAATCGAAAAGTCTTTACTAAGATGCAATAGTGAGTTGCGCTTGGAGTAAAAACGGATACAGTAAGCCACTTTTATGGCAAATTATAAATAATTCGTATTCCAAATCGATAAATGCGGCATAAATGCTGGGGAAAAGAATGAAGAAAAAAAATATTTCTCTTTCCACTTGCAGTGCTGCTGCTGTCTGCATTTGCGGCTCCCGCTCTGGCTCAAAAGGAGCTGGTAGGCGTCCAGGTAATTTATCAATTGTTTTGGCCTTCTATGTTTTTGTGAAAACGTTTTCTTCCGATAGCGATTATAACGACGATTACGGCAACTAACAATGTGACTGTGAGGGGAAGGAGCCACTCGGGGAATGTGCCAGATGGCGCTGGGTTAGTGACGATGGCATAAAGGTGACCGTCAAGCGAACCCACAAACACCACGTCGTCAACCACTGCAGGAGAAGACCTGACCCCGCTGCCAGTCTGGAAGCTCCACAGCTGGCTTCCATCAGTAGCATTCAAGGCGTGAACAGCCCCATCCTCCGCACCAAAGTACACTACACAATCCACAACAGCAGGGGACGAATGCTCGCAACGAATGGAATAATTCCAAAGTTTTTCCCCGTTATTCGCCTTCAAAGCGTAGAAGTCAATATATGAACCTACATAGACCACGTCATTCACAACAGCAGGAGACGAGTACGGAACCCCCGCTCCAGGGTATGCCCATTGCTCACTTCCATCTGAAGCGTTAAGTGCCAGAACTCCTGCTTCCCCGCCCACGTAAACAACGCCGCTGGAGACCACGGGAGACGACGCCCAGACGTTTCCGTGTTTCCAGAGCATAAGCCCGTTTGTGGCGTTCAAGGCGTAGATGTTTCCGTCTTCGGAGCCGACGTAGACGATTCCGTTGGTGACTGCGGGTGACGACCGGTAAATAACTCCGGTTGTGAAGTACCAGATCTGCTCCCCGTTTGTTGCGTTCAAGGCGTAAACGCCGTTGCTCCCGCCCGCATACACTGCACCGTCAACAAATGCAGGAGATGAGGTGACTTGGAAGGGGTCGGGGTTCGTCCAGATCTCTTCTCCGGTGGCGGCGTCCAAAGCGTGAACCCCGTCTGAGCCAATGTACACTATGCCGTCAACGACGGCTGGAGATGAATATCCGACACCTGCAGGGCTGGTGGTGAAGTTCCAGGTTTGGGTGGGAACCACGGGGAGGTGGCCAATGGCTCCGGTGTGAGCTATGTCGTGGTGAAACATGGGCCAATCCGCCCACACAAAAGGAACCCAAATTATACTCAAAAGCAAAACCATAGCAACCACCATTGTTGCATTAAACGCTCTCTGCATACCGCTGCATCTGCCCCTCTTTTATGTTCCAATCCAAATATATAGAAGCTTTTTGCGCTATAAAGTGTTCCTAGAGTGGTTAATGCGGTTCAACTCCATCTGAACCCTGCCTCGGTCGCAGTCCTTTCTCTCGAGAGTCAGCAATCCACTCATCATTTACAACTGTATTTCTCCAAATATTTCTGCAAAAATACTCTTCCCTCAGTAAACAAAATAATTCTCAAAGATTCAACTGCCTGTTGTTGTAACCCTGTTTCAGAAACACCCCGTCTTATCTAAAAAGCATAAAACCATTTTGAAAGTCAGAGATGTCTTTTATGAGCAAAGCCAGTGAAAAGTTTAGGCGCATGCCAACGAAACTCAAGATCCTGTGGCATAGCGTCGCTCCATGGATAGCTTCAGGCTACGGCAAAACAACAAGAGAAGTGTGCACAAGATTGCCAAACTATGGATTTCAACCATTTATCTCTGCATATTATGGCGCAGAACCTGGTGGACTCCCTCCTTATCGTATTCCAGTTCTGCCCTCTAAAGAGGGTCCTTTCGGCATAGTTTCTGCCGCAAAGTATTCTAAACAGCTATGCATTGATGTAGGCATACTGTTCTCAGATTGGTGGGCATTCAGCAATTTTCCCAAAATTATTCCAAACGCCACTTTATACTGTCCCATGGACCACATAGGCTATTCTAAAGAAACATTTGATTTCACCAGAAAATACCACAAGATAATAAGCATATGCAAGTGGCAACAGAAGTGCTTAGCCGATTTAGGCTTGGATTCTGACTGCATATATCACGGCGTGAACTTGGACATCTTCAAACCTATGGATAAGAAAGAAGCTAGAAGAAAGATTGGCATCACCGAGGAAGATGTATTTGTCTTTGCCACGCTGGCTGCCAACAGGTGAACAGTTTACCCAATGGCAAGATAGCGAATTAAAGCAATTAGTCTTTAACTGTGTTACTACGGCAGAGCAGTATCAAAAGAAAACTTTAACATTTTTTAATCCAGACCAACAGATAGCCAATGAGACCTTTGTATTGATTTTACTTAATAAGGCAACAGTGATGGAGCTAGAGAGACTAAACAAGAAAATAGACCTATTAACAAAAGCGATTAATCAGCTTAAGAAACCTTAGCCATAACGTAACGTGACGCTAGAAATCTCTACGTTGTCTATTGCGGTGAGAGAAACAAACACCATAGAACCTTAAGAAAATCTCTAGGAACCGAAAATAACCAATGTAAAAAATATGTATATTCCACCTAGTTGCAATTTCGGATTTAGTATTACACTTTTAAATAAGGGGGTATAGTCTTCGCCAAGCGCTATTGCCAAGTCGCACCGCAGTTTTCTGGCGAATGCTTCAACGAAATTTGTTATTCTGCGCCTTTGTGGTTTTTCGGCTCCATCGCTTTCCCAAGCAAAAAACCTGCTATAAGCACCGCAAAGGTTCCGAAAACGCTTGCCAACAAAGTGGAAACGTAAGGGTTTGCAATTGCCGTTATGGCGTAGTCGAACATTATTCCGTTCCAGATTGGCGCAGTTTCTTTAACGCCGAAATTTTCAGCCACACGCTCTAATCCGTCAGGACTGCTTGAGGCCAAAGGAATGAAAACCGCGAGAAAGACCACAATAGCCGCCACTACCACAAGATGCTTGTTCATAGCCGTGTTTTCTCCTTCAAAAGCGCCAAACCACCCATTATCGCAGGTTGCATCCGCTGAATCGACGAGATAAGCACCGCGGTTATTGCGCCTTCGCCTAAGCCTATTATCGCGTGGTAGAACAGCATCGAAGGAACCGTAACCATCACACCGCCAGCAAAAGCAGGGCTAACTTCCAAAGCCGCAAGCAAAGCACCAATCATGACCGAAATCCACGACGCTGTGAAAACACTTGGGATAAAACGCCTGTTGCCAGTTGAACCTCGTGTAAGCAGTTTTATCAGGAAAAAGCTTAATCCGCCGATTACTGCCATGTTGAACGCGTTCATGCCGAACGCCATTATGCCACCGTCCGCAAAGAAAAAAGCCTGCATCAACAAGACAATTGTCATGCTCAGCATGGCTGCGTATGGTCCTAGAAGCACTGCCAAGAAAGTGCCGCCAACAAGATGTCCGCTTGTGCCGAATGCTATTGGAAAATTGATCATTTGCGCCGCGAAAACAAAGGCGCTTGAAATCGCCAGCAACGCGGTTATGCTACGGTTATAGGTGGTTTTGGCTTTTTTCCATGACCACGCGAGAAACGCTATGGACACTACCCACATGAGTATGGCGATTGCCACACTTGTGGGTTCGTTTGTGGCGATTAGTCCGTCTGGGATGTGCATTCAATCAGCCTCAGTAACACGTTTTAGTATTTTAGTGTTACCATTTGTATAAAAGCTTTTAGGTCAAACACCCAACATTACTCCATGTGAACTGCCATGACAAAAATCACCCGAGTAGGCGTAACATTCCCACCCGAACTTCTCAAAGAATTCGACGAAATCACCCGCAACATGGGCTACGAAAGCCGCAGCAAAGCCATCCAAGACGCAGTTAGACTGTTCGTCTCCGAAAGAAAATGGCTCAAAGAAGAAAAAGCCGACCAAACAGGCGTGTTGCTCATGGTTTATGACCACGAAGCAAGAGGACTTGAAAGCGAACTAACCGAGACGCAGCACCACCACTCCGAATTGGTCTCCGCTACCATGCACATTCACATAGGTGAACGCGACTGCTTAGAAGCCATAGCGGTGAAAGGCAAAACGTCAGAGATTCGACACTTAAGCGACGAGTTAGCCACCAAAAAAGGAGTAAAAATCCTCAAGCCTATGATAGTTTCCGTGTAAGTGTTTACTTCACCTGAAACATGCGTTCCAGCGCAAACCGTGCTTTTTCAGCTACAGGCTTAGGAATCTTAACCACGTGTTTCTCCTCTTTCAACGAAGCGTAAACTCTGTCAAGCGTGGTCAACTTCATGTTAGGGCAAATCGCATCTTTATACGCAATTACAAACCGCTTTCCAGGATTCTCCTTACGCAACCGATGCAAAAGCCCTTCCTCAGTACCTACAATAATCGTTTTCGCTGGGGTTTCCCGAGCATAACGGCACATCTTTGAAGTGCTGCCTACGAAATCGGCGACTCTGCGCATTTCACGGCTACATTCTGGATGAACCATAACAACGGCGTCTGGGTACTGCTGCTTGAGTATGGTCACGTCTTCTGACTGGAAAAGCACATGCGTTGGGCAGAAACCCCATTCCGGGATCGGAACCAAAGTTTTCCCAGTTTTTTCAGCCACATACTCCGCAAGGTTACGGTCTGGACCGAAAAGCACTGTGTCCTCATCCAGCGAGTTAATCACTTCTACGGCGTTAGCGCTGGTGCAGCAGACGTCGCAGTAAGCTTTGGACGAGGCTAAAGTGTTAACGTAAAGAACCACTGGTGCATGCGGATAGTGCAGTTTGGCACGTTTTATCTCATCCACAGTAAGCATCTGCGCCATTGGGCAGCGTGCACCTAAAGAGGGCAGAAGCACTTTCTTCGTCGGGTTCAGAATGGCAGCTGATTCCGCCATGAAATCAACGGCTGCGAACACGATTATTTCCGCGTCTTGCTCCTGTATAGCTTTACGGCTAAGCTCAATGCTGTCACCCACATAATCAGCAATATCCTGAATTTCAGGTCGCTGATAGTTGTGAGCAAGAATCACGGCTTTTTTCTCTTTCTTAAGCCTCTGAATTTCATTTTTCAGGTCCATGTTTTCGCCTTAAACTCAGCAGGTAAAGGACAAACAACAAAATATATGCTTTTACCCTTTTCCGCCACGTTTTACTCATGAATGTATGTTTCAGCTGCGCTGTTGTGCTCGGTGCAGTCTATACCCCCCTTATTTGAATGGGTTTGGGCTTTAAGTCAAAAGCTGTTTTTTCTCTTTGTAGAAGTGAGTTTTTGCTAAGCACAATTATTTCTTGAAGATTGTGCTGGCGGCTGGTTTTTGCGGTTTGCACCTTTTTTGGGCTACAGGATGGTTGTGCAACCTGCTGCTCCTGCTTTCCACCCCCGCATCACTCTCACCAAGAGATATACAAGTCCGTTTTGCTGTTTTCATAAAAGTTTCAGTTCTTTAACACAGGGGTAATCTTGAGAAATCTTGGATTAAACTTAATGGTGGTGAGTGTTTCGAGCTTTGTCAAGAAATGTTGACTTGGCTTAGTCAAGAAATGTTGACAAAAACGCTTTTTACAGCGAAAAAAACGTAGTGTTTATGTGGTGGTTGAGAGGTGGCGGCGGTGATGAGGAAAGCTTGGGCACGGTCTGTTAACTTAACAGAGTAACTCCTCATCGCCATGTGTGGCTGTGCGAGGGAGATGTATTGTTAAGCCGTTGTACCGAACCACCCATAGTTTTTGATACTCTCTTCGGAGAACCATATGGTGCCGCGGCAGATACAATCTCCCTCACCTAAACGCAAATATAGGAAATTAAAGTACTATTCCTTCTATGAGCCTAAACGGACTATCGTGAAACAGACGGACAATGCGCCGTTTTCTCGAATTCTTTAAAATAATGATAGTTCCGCTATCCTAGCTTGAAGCCGAGGAAAAAGCCCACGCCGAAGCTGCCGATGAACGGAATAATCGAGATTAAACCTATGAGCCAAGAAGCCGCCGCTCCTGCACCGCCAAGCCAGCCGCCTACCGCAGTCCACAAAGCGCCAAAGTTGATGCTTATGATTTTGCTTGCCCCCAGATAAAGCAGCGCAACGATAAAGATGCCTATCACGATAAGGAAGAGTTTGGCAATTTTCTTGAGAGCAAAACCAACCACAAAGCCGCCGGTCGCCCCAAGCCCAGCTGATAAACAACGGGTGTTATTATCTCACTCAACGTTCCCACCGTCGGAGCCTATGGCACACACACTTTGAATGCATTTCCCAAAAACTGTTGTACACAACCACTCATCAAAACGACACCTACCTATGGAGAATGCCAATTCTCAATCAAACCTGCCGCTTCTTCACCCTGCTTTTCCAGCCCGTAACGCCGCAACGGCTTGGTCAAATGGCGCTGCGACCTCGTCGAGGTCACATACAACCCTGTCTTCAATTCCCTTTCCAATGCAGTCTGCACCTTTCTAGCGTCATCATATCGTGTACCGCACTTCTCGCAACGAAAGCCTTTGTTTTTACCCATAGACTTCAACCGTTTACCGCATTTTTTGCACACTGGGTTCTGGAGAATAATCTGCGGCGCGAGAGCCAAAACCCGGATTTTTTCAAGATTTACTGTCAAACGCTTGCCTGCAGACGGTTTCCGCACGGCGCCATAAACTTCCACGTTGTCATCAACCATGAGTTTTCTCGCCACTTTGCGAAGGCTACCTGTGGGTTCGTAAGCGGCGCAGTCCACTTCACCAGTCTCATCTTTAATGGAAAAAATCACGTGACGCAGAGGAATTATCCGCGGGTTCCGCGAAACAACGCCCTCTGCAACAACCGAGCTATACGGCGTCACCTTCTTTAATGCTGCAACTCGTGTGAGATGCGCGTCAGTGCCCTGATTTGTGCCGAAAACTAACCACCTGTTCACGGGCTCCAATGGCTTAATTAATCCGAAGGCTTTCTTAACGATTTCTGGTGTTTCGCCTCTAATTCCGAATAGAATTGGATCTGGCCCTCTTGGTGTGATTATTACTCTGCCTTTTTCTGAATCCACGTTGTTGAAGGTGTAGGGGCATGTCAACTTGTCCATTTCAAAAATAGATGCCTCATCCACGTTTCTTTTTAAACCAAAGTTTTCTGGGGCGCGATACGCGATTAGTTCATAGGTGTGGTCGTCTTCAAGGGTTTCGCCAACCGCGGCCAACGCACCGATGATGCCTCGGCAGTTTTTGAAGCCTAAGGCTTCACCACCAAACTTCGTGATCAGTCTCGTGGCTTCTTTCAAGGTCACGATACTCGTTATAGCGTTTTTGGCGAAAGTCTTGATTTCTTCTGGAATTTTCTCGTTCTGGAGGAAGACAATTCCTGGGTTTGTGCCCTTAAACGCTATGTCAGAATGCTTCTCCAACAGGTTTATTGCGGTTTCTTTTATTTTGCCTTCAAGCCCCGCAGGATAAGCAATTCTGAGGCATAGGGCGCCGTTGCCTCTAGTCTTCCACGGCACGTTAGGGTTAAGCCTAACTAAATGAGGGTAGTCCAGAAACGTGACGTTTAGTTTTTCCAGTTTTTCCACAAGGAGAGCTGTGACGTAGGTTGTACAGCCCCTTCTCGTTGAATCAGTATCATCCAATCCTATGTGCAGTATCTGATTGTTAATCAACCGTAACTATGCTCCAACTGTTAGAGAATAAGCAAGGCAGAATAAAAAATCTTATTTTGTAGTGGTTGGTCTAAGAGGCTTGGGTGCTCTCGCTCAAGGGGAATGTAAAAAGATATGGTGGGTTTCCAAACCTCGTAGCCCAACCTTTAAAAAACTGCGTGCATCCGCTTTCGTGGGAGTTAATGCAGCCAGCCTTATTTTAGAGACATCCGATTTGACTGTGAAGAGTTCTCCCAACTTCCACTACCTCCAAGACGCACAATTCTTGTTAGAGATTAAAAAATTTAAAAGTATGTGACTGTATCGGCGCAGTCACACTTGAAAACAAAGTTTGGTTGAGCGCCACTTCTAGTTTGTGATTATTGAGAAAAAAAATAAAATTTAAGCTCTCAATTCCTGACAATAATGGTTTCGGGCGTGCGTATCCAACTCTCTTGTGTTTTGAAATTGGTGCCGCACCACGGGCATCGTAATTCTTCCACAACCATCACCCTGTAATAAGTTCATGTTGTAAGCTTTAAACATGTGTGACTGTATCAAATTGACAACAAGGTCTTTTTAAGCGGCTACGCTAGCTAACTAATCGCTTTTGCTAAACGGGAATGAAAGAAAGGGAAAATTGAGCGGAATCTTAGCGGTCTTCTACTACGATCATTGTCAGTGTGGATCTTACTTTGTCAAGCCGACGGATGCGCCAAGTTACTATCTCTTTCAGCTTATCCATTGTGTCTGCCTTAACTCTTGCAACTATGTCATAGACTCCGTAGACAGCAGAAGCTTCCTCAACTCCTTCGACCTGTTTAAGTTCCTTAAGTACATCGGACTCGGAACCTATCTCGGTGTTTATCAACACAAATGCTGTAGGCATTTAAACTCCTCAATCTATTGTTGTCTCATCATGCATTAAAATATTTTTCTAAAACCCGACAAACACCCATGCAGATAGACCATCAATTAGCCAACGCGAAGGCTTTCCACCTCAATGCGAGAAGGAACAGTGACAGTCATAGACTTGTTCAGGCGGTCTCTGCCAAAGTTAACAGCGACTTTATCGCTTTTCGCGTCTGAATAGAAGGCTGTTAACTCCGATGCTGCTGTGATAGCTTTTTTGGTTTTAGCTCCCTGAAGAACAGTTATCGGGCTGCCAATATTGGGGACTTCGAAGTAATAGTCGTTCCGCGCCTTCTTCGCCACTAAAACGTTGTTTTCCTCTTCGTTTCTTCCCACGACTATTTTGTTTTCGCCAAATCTGAAGTGCCTGCCAACTTTCAGCAAAGACACATCCGCCATTGAGCAACGTTTCTTGTGCTTGAAAAGGTCTCGCAGTTTACTGGCGTATTCCTTGCAGGTGAGCAGGCAGCCGCCTGCGGGACTCGGATAATCCTTTATGTTAAATTCTTCAGCGAGCTTAAGCTGCGGCTTCCTCGACCTGCCCCGAATATTCAACAGTTTCGCTCGGTCAACCAAGCCTTTTTTCTCCATGGCTGTGGCAGGAAGCAACTTCGCTGATAGCGGTCTCAACAGTTTGTCTTTCAAGCCCGCCTCTTCTTCAACTATTTTCAGAGCGTTGAAATGCTGGGACATGGGTCTCTCATCGAGAACTTCGCCTGTGAAGATGAACGCTGCGCCTATTTCCTCGGCGATTTTATTTGCTTTCTTCATTATGAATATTCTGCAGTCGACGCATGGGTTCATGTTCTTGCCATAGCCGTGCTTGGGCTTGCGCAGTATTTTCAAATATTCAGCCTCCACATCCACAACCTTAAGCGGCACGCCCAGCTGCTTTGCGGCTTCAGGTACTCCGCCGCCTTTTTCGCGTAAACAGAAAGGGCTCACAAAGTTTACGGCTACAACATCAATGTCCTGCTTCAGCATCAGCTTAACAGCGAGAATGCTGTCTAAGCCTCCAGAAAACAGAGCCAAAGCTTTAATCTTTGTCATACAGCCAGTAAGCTATCCAGCGCTTACATAAGAATTTATCTCGCAACATCTGGCTTTGAATTTGCTACCCACGATGATGAGCAAAATTTGAAAACATACTCCCACGTGAAAGAAATCATTAAACAAATTCACCTATTCAGGTCTAACTCTCTGACTTTCTATTCGCATTCTCTAAAAGAAACCGCTCCGAGACAGGCCTGAAGTATATAGTCTTCGAAACTCTCCGTTTGTTCAACCAACCCATGCGAGCCAACTGATTTAGATAATTGCTTTCAATCGCACGATAACGCCCAGTGGTATTAGAAACCACGGTGGCTTCGCTTTCGCCCCTAGACGTTAATGTAAGGTAAGTTTGCCTCAGATGATCAGGCAACTGCAAAAGTTCATCAGCCGCCACCTCAAGAGGTTGAGGATTCCAGTTTGAAACACTTCTCTCAATATCATCGAGACGGCACCTAATATTAATCATCTCACGGAAAATCTTATCGAGTACGGATCTTCTAACCATGCAAATCTTCTTCCTAGTTCCAATTTGATGGATTACCATTATTTCTGATCAAATTTTAGCTTTTTTGTTAACTGAGTTTGGTCATTCTGTTAAGTCCAGCTAACCTCCTTTGTCAACCAGACTTCAGTAGTTAGTCAAATCCAGTTCACATCGACTCTTTGGAAAAAGGGCATTTCCCTCTTCCTTGAAATCACTTTAGCAACCTGCAATTAATTGTGCTGTATCTTTATGCCTGCATATATAACGCTCAGAATCCCACAGAAACCGACGCTAACTGATTTTCCCTATATTTTCCAAATGGTTCAATAATTTTAACAACCTGGACAATACGATTGCTTGCTGGCGCAGCAAATTATAGCTAAAAGTCCAAAAAAGAGAAGGGCTAGAGAGTCTTACTCAGTGCCGGCTATCACAATGTCCACGCTGAAAGATGTGATGCCACTTACGCTTGATGACACTCTCAGTGTAAGGGTTGCAGTTGCCACCTCATTTGAGGCGATTGTTGTGTCTTCTCGGTTCCAAGTCAGGGTTATTTGTCCATTAGCGTTTGCAGGAGTCCAGTTTTCTCTCGACATATTTAGAGTCACTTGTGCCGTGCCTAGGTTTTTTACATAAATTGTTCTGGTAACTGAATTGCCTGGAGAAATGGTGCCCCAGTTTATTGAAGTCAAGCTTTGAGTGCAAGCGCTATCAGAGTAGACACCTAAATTTGTTATTGTGATAATTCCTGTTGAGGCAACAGTCTTTGACGATATAAGTGCTCCAGAGGCCAGCAGCGTAACTAACAGCATTACTACAACGGCTGCAACGGTCAACCCCACTACAACTATTTTCTTTTCCATAGTACATTCCCCTACGAAGCTTTTTGGAAAATTAAACGATAAAAATTAGTGTACAAAGGGCACACACAAAAACAGAAAGTTCCGCGTCAAATGAACAATTACGGCTTTAATGCACTTTAAACGTCACTGACGGAGCATGTGTTTCTTATAGAAAATACCCTGCTGTTGTCAGTGCAATTTATATCCAAGCGTGTTTTCTTAATGCCTATGCCTAAAGCCCACATCATGAACATAACTTTGGAAGCATATTAGGTTTTAAAAATGGCTACCGACCAGGGAAGCGTCTCGAAAGTTCTTTCCTTACTGGCACATCCTCTGCGCAGAGAAATACTTCTGACTCTGAGCGATAAGGGTGAATGCTCGTTCACAGACTTACTTAACGTTGCGAAAGTGGACACGGGCAAACTCAGCTTTCATCTACGCGCTCTTTCCCCTTTTATGGAGCAGACATCAACCGGCAAGTACATTCTGAGCAACGCAGGCGAAAACGCAGTGCGAGTAATCATGGATGTGGAATCTTGGGCAGAAGTTGCAGATGTTTCCAAAAAATCATCATATCTTCCCCTTGCTTCCTTCCAAAGAAGATTTTTCGCATACCTAGTTGATTTAACACTCATTCTACTGATTACCGTTGTGATTATGTTTCCCCAATTTCTTTACATTTTGACAACAAACGTGTTAAGCCCAGAACTAAGTGCTGTTCTATTCATAACTATCGGATTATTCTGGGTCTACTCCACACTGCTAGAAGGGTTCAACGGTCAAACCCTCGGAAAACGCTTACTAGGCTTGAAAGCGGTAAAAACAGACGGCAAAAACCTATCTTACGACCACGCTGCAATAAGAAACTTCGGCAAAGCATTCCTAATACCCTTCGACATCATAATCGGGTTACAACTAAAAAACCCCGAATTTATCCGATACTTCGACAAGTTCGCAGGAACCACCGTCATAAACTTACGGACCCAATCCGTCGTTTCACCGCCTCACCCTGCGGATGCAAAAAGCAAAAACAGAAAGCTAAGCGTAAGAAGCAACTCTTGCTTGACAGCCTTCATTTGTGCTAAATTTATAAAGAACGGTAGGAAGTAGTCACGTATGGCAAAGGCAAACGAGAATTACTATGCAGTTTCTGTCTCCTTCTTTGCTGCAGTGTCAATGGTTATACAATTCGTCAGTTACGTTTTTGAAGTGGACATAGCAAAGAGCTTATTTGACCAATATGGCAGCCCAGCTTTCCAATGGGCAACTCAAAGCCAAAGCTATTTTTCTCCGTTGGAGATAGCTAATTTAGGGCTAATTACCTTTGCATTAGTAGTATGTGTAATTTTTGCTTTCCGCCATCCAAAATTAGATGGAAAGCAAGGCTACGGCAACTTGGCGGTCATCTTAATCTACCTCGGGATTTTCACAGTCTACAGCTACTTCAATTATCCAATATCGCTTCAACGTCCGCTCACATGGGTTTGGACAAGCGCTTTCGCCATAGTTACAGGGGCATCTGCACATCTGCTCTTGCTTCGCAACCGTTTAAGAAAAAAACGCAGAGAAGTGGACACTTCAAAATTCAGCGAAAACGACCGGAGATGGCAGTTTCTAAGACAATCATATAGTGATGAATTTGCGGAATACCGTGGTCTTCTTTATGCACTAATCGGGATTGGTGTTGCTGTGACTGCGTTTTTGGTTTTTGCATCGATATTCCAGTATGTATTTTCTTTACCATTCGAAATAACTTTTTCTAACGAATTTAACTCTATCATTGTCATTGTCTTCATCAAGATGTTGGTTCTGCTTTTCGGATTGATCGTGGGAGTAATCCGTCAATTGGCGTATGAGATGCATGATATCTCAGATCTTATCCGTAGTTACAGCTGAAAACAGCTAGTTAATCATTTCAAGTTTTGTTAAACTGCGTTATCTGTACTCTTCTCTCTTTTCATGTTTGCATAAAAGCGGTCGAGAAGAGATCTGTTCATTTTAGAAAGGTCTTCGTAGAAGGCACTCCGCCTTTCTTAGATTTTTCATAAGAAAGGTAAAAATTATATCTTGACGCGCTTATTATGAAGTCTCCGTGAACGGGTCCGTGGCGCAGCACGGATAGCGCGTCAGCCTTCTAAGCTGAACGTCCTGGG
>CAZJBY010000019.1:0-35005 GCA_964544495.1 uncultured Candidatus Bathyarchaeia archaeon | reverse complement strand
GCTCCAGCTCGCGTACCACTGTGTCTGGTCTAGATGCTTGAGTTTGTGAACCCACTCGTTCAGGCATAAGAAGCCCTCGTTTAACGCTTGCTCTTGACCTATGACCCAGTTTATCATGCTTTCGTCAACTGGGAACCCTTCGGTCGTTTTGAACTTGCCCCAGTTCCAGCGTACTTTTACGGTTCGCCCTTGCACAGTTCTCGCCAGGGTCTCTGCGCCTTCTCCAAAATAATCAAAAGACACGCCTTTTCCTCCATTGTACTCCAGTAGTCTCTGCTCTTCAATCAATTAAAGAGCTTATTTCAAAATCAACAATATTCAAAAAAACTACATAAACTATCCCTCCACAACCCCGAAAATTTACGGCTTTTCGTACAGCTTATTTGTCAAAATAACCCGTTTTCACAGCTTATTCTTCATCAAACGCTAACCAGACTGATTGTGCACAACCGAACCTGCACACACCCAAAAACCACATGTTTTTTTACACCCCTGACAAAAATTGAAAAACCCAAAATAAGCCTTAAACAATAAATAAGCCTTAATTTACACGTTTTCACCTCTGCACTGAGGCTTACCCATGGAGTTTATCGTGACCTCATATAAAGACCGTTGAAAATCTCCATGCGAAGCCGAGGAGGCTTCTCTTCGAAGGTACTTCGAGCGTTTTTGACTCTGTCGCATGCCAATCCGCTTCCATGTGGTAACTTCAATTATGCATACTTTATTTTATGCCGGTTGTGATGGGTTGTAGTCTGGTGGCGGCGTTGCGGTGTGAGGCGGCTAAAGATAGCGAAGTTTTGACCGGTTGAATCACTGCTGAACGCTCAGGAAGTGTGTTGTGTTGATGCTTCCGTATACGCGGAGGTGTTGTGAGATACATTTTGGTGTCACCAGCCTCAGATTGTGTGTAGAAACTGGTTCTGAAAGAAGGCGTTTTCTCGGTCTTTTTGTGTGATAATACACTTTTGCACCTGTTAGTGTAGGCTAAACCACGCATATTTTTAGTTAGTATATGAAGAGTTTTTCTTTATAGGTGATTTTGGTTGTGTATGTGTTACGTGTAATTTACTCCGTCACCAGCGCACTCTAGAGCACAGCCTAACACAACCCGTATACACAAGCATCAACAAACACACACAGTTTTTGGCGCAAGCAAAAATTTTTTACTTAATACGCCAACCTTAAGAAGACAACAGCCGAGGGAAAAACGTGGTAAAGACTGCTGACAGAATCAAACTTCGCCGATGGCGCAAGAGAGGCTTCTACAGCGAAACCGTACTTGTGAAGCACCTGCAGAAAAACGGCTACAACGCCGTACGGATTCCCGTCAGCAACCCAAGCTTAAGCCCGCTGCCAGACCTGATGGCGAGAAAAGGCGAGCACACTTATGCGTTTGAAGTGAAAAACGCTAGTTACTACGCGTACTTCCCCAAACAGCAAATCGACAAGCTCTTCAGGTTCCTCAACGAGCTTATACCTGGAGACAAAGCGAAAAAGCACGCGATAATCGCGGCGCATCTGGGCAAGAAGTGGCTGTTCAAGGAAGTTAGCTGGGAGGACTGGGAGAAGGATAAGCTTCCAGGGAAATCTAGGATTATTAAGCGTGACAGGGGTAACTTTGCCATAGAGAAAAGCTACTGAACCGCGTAAGCAACCGTACCTAAAAGCATATTATAAGTTGTAACATATTTTCCCTCATGTCCATGCCGAGTGATTTCGTGGTAGAAACGCGTTCTTTAATCAGAGCTTACCCGTTGGGCGAAGCGCAAGTGGAGGTTCTAAAGGGCATAACGCTGAACATTGCGAAAGGCGAGTTTGTGGCATTATGTGGCCCTTCAGGCTCTGGAAAAACCACAATGCTTAACCTCATCAGCGGAATAGACAGGCCAACAAACGGAAAACTAATCGTCCTAGGCGAAGACTTAACGGTTCAAGACGAGGATTTCCTGGCGGAGTTTCGCTGCAACCACGTCGGCTTCGTTTTCCAATCTTACAATTTGGTTTCAACTTTGACAGTGGCGGAGAACGTGGCGTTTCCGATGGAGTGGATTAAAAAAGCCGAGGCGGAGATAGAAACACGTGTCAAGGAGCTGCTGGAAACAGTGGGTTTACAGCATAGAGCAAATCATTTTCCAGCGCAGCTTAGCGGAGGTGAACAGCAGCGCGTGGCGTTTGCTCGTGCCCTGGCTAACGATCCGGAGCTTATTCTAGCTGACGAACCGACTGGAAACTTGGATGCGACGAATGGTCAGAAAATAACGCAGGTGCTGCAGATGTTAAAGTCTAACGGAAGAACCGTCATCGTTGCAACTCATGATCCGGAGTTGATGCGGCTGGCTGATCGAACAATGTGCTTGGAGGACGGGAAGCTGGCGAGCCAAAGTGAGTGAAACCGCTTTCCCCGTAAACGATCTTCTGCGCCGAAGACTTCAGACAGGCCTAACTCTCCTCAGCCTAACGGTCTGTGTTGCTTCCACGCTTTTCCTGCTTCTGTTCGGCGATCAAATAGGCTTCGGGCTCACTTCAGTAGCCGAGAATACGTTAACTGTAGGTTATTATTCCATTTTTTCGAGTTTTCTGCTGTTTGTGCTGGTATTGGTGTTTGCCGTGGGTGCCGTGATAGTTTCTTTTATTACCTTCTTGATAATGGCTCAGCGAACCAGAGATTTCGGGCTGATTAAGGCGGCTGGATGCCCCAACAGTCTTGTTTTCAGCTACTTTTTAACTGAACTTTTGATAGTGCTGTTCTTAGGCTGCGTCTTAGGAATTGCTCTTGGATTCTTAACAGACTACGCTGTCATCAACGTAGGTGGCTTTCAGGCTTTTCAAAAAGCACCTAATTTCTGGTTCGCTCCATTGGTGTTTGTTGCTTTTTTTGTTTTCGGTTTAATATTCGGATTAAGGCCGCTTGAGAATGCGGCTAGCCTATCGCCTGCTGCGGCACTATCGCCCATGCAGTATTATGGGTTAACCGAGGGAAACAAGTTTAAAGCGCTCTCAAAATCTAGGTTAACATTGAAAATAGCTTCAAGAAGTCTTTTCAGGCGCCAATCAGCCACTGTCAGAATAGTAATCTTCCTATCGATAGTGTTCATCTTATTAACTGTCTCCATCGCAGGAAGCATAATCGCCAACGACACCACAACCACAAGGATCGAAGACGCGGTTGGCAAAGACATACTCTTAGTGGCGCACAAGGATATGGGTGACCAGTACATCTCGTTGTTATCCAAGTTCTCTGGAGCAACGGCAGACGCTGATTTCAACTATTTGAACCCGAATTTTGCCTTAACCGACTTTGTTATTCAGCAGTTGAATGTTACTAGCGGGATCGCAAATTTTGAAAAACGCTTGGTTTGCAAAAAACAAATACAAGAATTATCGAACTTCACTTATACGGACTCTGCAACCATATCTATTGGCGATAATCGCACAGTTAACTCTTTGATTGTGGGCGTAGACCCTGAAAAGGCTCTCTCCGAATGGTTCACTGAAGGACACTTCTTGAAAACCGACAGCTCTCTAGAGGCAGTTGTTGGCGATTCTTTAGCCGCAATCATGTTTGAAATGCCGTTATTGCAGAGCTTTCGACTTAAAAACACGACTTTAAACAATGTTGGTGTCTGCCTGGACCCCATAAACAATGGGGTAGTCGCATATGTTCCCCTTGAAACGCTGGAAAGCCTAACTAACGTTTCCGACCCAAACATCGTGCTTGTTAAACTGGATTCTTCAGTTGACCGATCAAACGTCATAACACAGATTCAAGAGCGCTTGACTGCTGTAAACTCGGACTTAAGGGTTTTTGAACTCAACGAAGCCCTGAACAAGAACGTGAGCTTTCTGGGCTCCCTCTGGTCCATTGTCACGTTTTTGCCTCTTTTCAGTTTGGTAGCCGCAACCTTATGCTTAATAGGATACCTCATGCTTGCCATCGACGAGCAGAGTAAAGAATTCGCCATCTTACGGGCTATGGGCGCAAAACCTAAAACTGTAGTGGTAATCCTTGCGGTGCAAAGTTTGATTGTGTTGTTTGCAAGCTTTGGCGTGGGTATTTCTTTTGGAGTGATAATCACGCTGATGATTCTGATATCTCACCCGGTGGTTACGAGCTTCGCCATCTTGGCGATTGCGGCATGGCTTTTTGCAGCTTTAGCTGGAATGTTCCTTTTAAGCCTCTACCCTGCCGTGAGGTTTGCTAAGAAGCCAATATTGACAATTATGTCATAAGTGCATGAAATCTTTCACTGTATACCTCAGCGACTCTACGTAAGCAGGCAACTGGAGTAAGAAATCCTGCAGCTGCAAAACAGGAACAACAGGAACATCTTCGTAGAACTTGAAGCTGCTTGGAAAAAGCGATAGAATCATGGAGATGAACTTGGCTTTTTTCCATTTAGCACACTCGATCTTCAGCGCTACGGTGGGCAACGTGTCGGCAAGCGCATTTGCTCTTTCCACCTGTGCCTCAACAATCTTTCGTAGTTCGGAGGGTTTTAGTCCATGCTGCCAGTGCTTGCAGTCCACGCACAAAACTATGGGCTTTCTGCAGCCAACCACATCTATTTCCCAGCGTCGCCCAGCATGCTTGAACCGCACGTTCTTGGCGACAACGTAGCCGTTTCTTTGCAATGCCAACGCCGCGATGTCTTCAAACTCCTGCCAACTGAAAAAACCGCTAATACGCTCTATGTCTGCGCCTAATGACGCTGCTTTAACGGCGAGTCTGAGACGATTGTCACTGTCAATTTCTACAATGTCGTCTTTAAGATAAATTAGTCCCTCATTTTGCAGCTTTTCAAGCAATTTTCTGACAATATCATAGGCTATTCTAGAGTCGTTTTTGACAGTTTCAACTAAAACAGACTCGTCTTTTGTCAGTTTTAGAATTGAAATTAGCAGGTCACGCTCAACTACCATGTCTAATCCTCGTTGAAATATACATGAAATTGCTAAAAACTCGATGCACTGCACGGTAGCTTATAAGCCTCAAACGCTCCAGCCGCATTTCAGAACAACAGTATACGGAAGCATCAACACAACACACTTTTGAGCATCTCCTAAACGTTTACTCCATTGTCAATTTACCCGGCGGCACCAACAGATGCCATAATAGCTTTTTTCTCGCTTAAATTCTGTTTGATTCGTTCACATCGCCCCCTTCGGGACGCGGGCAACTCGCCCTTCGCATCTCACCCCATGAGAAACGGGCAAAACTCCCTGAATTTTACTAATTAAGTTGCATACCTCTTCTAAAAGGATAAGCGTTTTTAACTTTTTGATGTAAATTATGTCTATTCGAAGTTCTTTCGCAGCTCGGAGCCAGCGCAATTCTGAAGAAACACGCGACAATTGCATGTGAAAAGCTAAAAAACAGCTTAAATTTTGAGAAACTCCTCGTTTACTTACGGCGTTTCGCCAATTTCGACGTCTTCGGGGCGCATAAACTTGTCAAAACGACAGAAACAATTTATGTATTTATAAGGTTCGCTAGGTTTCGACACTTCGCTTGAAATCCGGAGGCATACTGCGGAGAGACAGCGTCTGCAGAAGTTGTTTTTAGTAAGTTTCGTTGATGCTTTTGTATACGGGAATGTCTTTCATCATTTCGTTAATGAGACGGATTAGAAATGCAAGCCAGTGGTTTTCATTATCAAAGATAATTTGCAGAAGCTAAAGTTGAATCTATTTAGAGGGGGGATAAGCTTTTCCAACGCTAGAGACTAATTCGCAGGCGCTTCAGAAAAGGTTATTCCGTTTTATGCTGCTTTTCCCATTCCACTTTAGCCTGCTGAATTATCGCGTCCTTGCTGCTTTGCTCCGAAACATCAAAGATTGCGTTTTCGATTTCGTATTTCACTAAACGGGCAATCTCGTTTGCTCTTAACGGCTCGTTTCTAGCAGCCTGATATTGCTTCAATGCGCGCAAGCCAAACTTCACAAGCAAGTTTTGCAGTTCCATCCTCAAACTTGATAACTCATTGAGACTTTCCTTCATTTTCTGATCAAAATGTTCTTGATCCCACGGTTTTTTCTCTTCCGACATTTCAACCAACTCTTTCAAAGTTTAACAATATCAGATTCAAAGTCTCAATTATAGCCTTTTCCATCCTCAATGACAGAGATTATATTGGCGGTTTAGTGCCGCTTTTCTCCTTCAAGCCCTCCCGCATCCACCTCTCAAACTCCTTTGACGGCGGATTCTCAACATAAAGCATCTTCCGCCTAGACTCCAAAAAATTATTCTCGCAACCAGCAAACTCAGCAGCCGTCACAACCTTATGCCCCACCTCACCAGCCTTATCGTAAACCTCACTCACCCTCTGCTGCCACGATTCATCCCTCAGAGCATGATGCTCCAAAACGATCAACGGCACAGCCTCAACCAACTCCAACAGATTCTGCAGCCCCAACTGCAGGTGAGCCTCGCTAACTTTGAAGCCGCCAAGATAAAATGGCGGTCCACCAATCATAAGCACTTGCGGCTTCGCTGCCTTAATCAACTCAACCGTGTGCGCGGACATTGGACCTTGAACGTCTGGCGCAAACACAAACCGCTCACCCGCATACTCAACAAGCGCCATAACAACCCACCCAAGCAAGGAATCCTCAGATCCATGCGGAACCGCCTCTGAAAAACGCAACACCGTTTCCTTTCCAAACTTGAAAGTCTTGCCGTCCGCAGTCTCCAGCGCCTTAGCGTATTTGCCGCCTGTTTTCTGGAAAACCCAAGCCCGCTTCCTTTGGCTAGCGTTGATTTTTTCCCGCGGATTCTTCATCAACACCACTTTGTCCTCGTAAATCTGCCGTGCCGTTTCGCGTTCCTCAGTCCAGTTAACGAGCCAATCCTCGTACGAAGGCGTGTGATGATCAAAATGATAATGACTAATCGTAACCACCTCCGCTTTATCCGCCGCTTCCGCGATTCGCTTCCGAAGCATATTAATCGTTTTGAACTCTGTAGGATGAGGTGGCAAACGAAAACGATACGGGCAAAGCGAGACACCAGCATCCAAAAGCACTGTAACTTCAGGAGTTTCAACTAACGTACACATGGATCTAACGCCGAAACTTTCCGACGCTAGAGGCGTGACCTTAATTTTGTGTAACATGAGCTTTAGCTTCTTCCTCCCTCGCTTTAAACCGCATAAACGCTGGCGCGAACATGCCTTTTTGACAACGGCTATAATGAGCATAGAGAGTAAAAACGTTCCGTTGAAATCGCAAAACTTGTGACTACGTCATGACAGCCACAAACTATTAAGTGTCAGCTACACGTGAATTACGGTGTTGGTTCTCGGCAAGAAAAAAACTGCTGCACGAATAATGAACCCGCCGAGAAATAACCTCGCCTGAGATCAGTAGTGATGAAGCTTATGAATGAAGACCCCATTAAGAACAAGGCAAAAGAAGTTGCAACGCTTGCTGGAGGCTGCTTTTGGTGCATAGAAGCAGTTTTCAACATAGTTAAAGGCATTGAAAAAGTTGAACCTGGCTACACAGGCGGCTCAATGCCGAATCCAACGTATGAGCAAGTCTCGACAGGAACAACTGGCCACGCAGAAGCCGCGCAAATAACTTTTGACCCCAGCGCAATCTCTTTCAGAGAAATTCTTGAGATATTCTTTGCAACACACGACCCGACAACGCTGAACCGTCAAGGTCCAGACGTTGGCACCCAATACCGTTCAGCAATATTTTACCACAACGAAGAACAGAAAACCACGGCTGAACAAGTCATCGCAGAATTGGATAAGGAAGGAATCTGGGACACGCCGATTGTTACGAAGGTAGAGCCGTTAAAGATTTTTTACAAGGCTGAAACCTACCACAAAGACTACTACAAGAAGCATCCAGATCAGCCTTACTGCCAAGCGGTCATTATGCCTAAACTTGTCAAGTTGCAACAGCGGTTCCTAGAAAAGCTCAAGGTGCCTTAAGAAGTGCAGCGACATGATCAGAAACGGATAAAACAACCCGCGATTTGGTGGACAGACTTGAACAAGGCTAAAAACACACTACGAGAAATCGAAAAAAGGGCGCACAAAGAGTTTCTCCCGATTGTGGGTCACGAAAAAGGCCGCGTTCTATCCCAAGAAATCAGAAAAGCCAAACCAAAACGCGTTTTAGAAGTCGGCACGTTAATAGGCTACTCGGCTATTCTTATGGGAAAAGAGCTGGATGAAAACGCCCAGATAATCACTATTGAGATTCACGCGGAAGAAGTAAAGATCGCTGAGGAAAACATACGCAAAGCTGAGATACCAGCAAAAATTGAAGTAATAACGGGCAACGCAATTCAAGAAATACCTCAGTTGGAAGGTGTATTTGATTTTGTTTTAATTGACGCTGAGAAAACCGAATACTTAGACTATCTGCAACTGGCTGAATACAAACTTCACAAAGGCACTGTAATAATTGCTGACAATGCTGGAATTTTCGCCAAAAAGATGAGAGACTACTTGAATTATGTCCGGACCTCAGGAAAGTACAGCAGCAGATATGTGCCGGTGGGCATGGACGGACTTGAAATAACCGTTAAACTGTAATTTAGCAGCGTTTTAACAAGCTTAGCCATGTTCTATGTACGTCTTTTTAGACGCCTCTTGCTTCATATACTCCCTAAGCTTTCCTTCAGGTATGCACTCCTTTAATCCCGGACAATGTTTGCTAGCGTGAAAAGCCAAAATTCCAGAAAGAGGCTCAAGAACCTCCTTATTCAAAGAGTAACGTTTCTCTTTTCCGGAACCTTCTGATCGGATCAGTATACAGTGTTCTAGTATCTCGAGGTTTTGACGTATGACGCTTGGTTCTTGCTTTAGAGCGGCGGAAGCCTCGAAAAGGGTTTTGGCCTCTTCTTTTAGAACATCAATTATTGCTAAGCGTGTTCGATTGGCAAGGGCAGAGAAAAACTGGTAATAAGCTTCGTTTGAGAAATCTTCCATTTAATTCACCACATAGGAGAAACTGATAATTTGGATACTCTGCTGGAGTTATTTAAACCTGTTGAATTGGATTCGGCTAAAATAGGGATTCAGAGTTATGTGAAAATGATTCTTGCCCAAACTCTGCAGAAATGGTGTAAAAGTATCTTAGATTCTGTTGAAGTAATTAAGCGGCGCGTACCAATAGATCGTGATGGGGTTTTTGCATTTTGGATTTCGGCAAACAAGATTTTGTTCGATGACTTCACCATGGAAGCTGCCTTTCAAAGGTTTTTCAAAGGAATACGCGGAACGAATTTTATCTGGAGGCGCAGCTTCAAAAGTCCAACGGCAATAGGGGCATTCGAGGGTAAGTTTGGATGCAGTCACAATACACCCTCCACTACTATTATGCGAATTCTAAGTTAAAAATTGATATGATTAGCTAGCCTGACCTTAAAGTTTTAATGCATGAAAAGATAGAGTTCTGTTTGGTGGGCGATGACGACTCTGGCCCCGAAGACGCTTGGATGATTTGGATCTTGAGTGCGACGCGGTGTTTAGGCTAACAACTTAGTTATCTGAACACTGCAAAGAGCCTGCCGCATTCCACGCAGCTTATCTGCTATTTTTACTCCAGTTCATCAATTCAAAAAACGCTTCCGCCTTATTTGATGGTATCGATTGTGACGTAAGACCTTGTGTCTTGAATTCCGTCTATGGCGTATAGCCTTTTGAGGATTTCGTCCAAATTTTCTCTTTCAACAATTATTAAAGCGTCAACTTCTCCAGCTATTCTGAAGGCTCGCGAAGCCGCAACTTCCTTTATTTGCTCGTACACTTGGAGTCTCTTGATAGGGGAGACTTTGATGAGGATAAATGCGGGTGTGGTTGAAACTCCAAGGGCGGTTAACCCTTTATCTGTAACGTCTATAAAGCCTCGACCTGTGCGAATGTAGCCTCTGCTTTTAAGTTTTCTGAGGTGCACGTTTAACGCTTGCCTGCTTATGCCTAATTGCGCTGATAATTCATCCTGTTTAACGCGTAAAGTGTAAGTGGT
Source organism: uncultured Candidatus Bathyarchaeia archaeon (assembly GCA_964544495.1). Taxonomy (GTDB): domain Archaea; phylum Thermoproteota; class Bathyarchaeia; order Bathyarchaeales; family Bathycorpusculaceae; genus SG8-32-3. Next base: position 25,018 of record CAZJBY010000019.1, on the reverse strand, counting down.
TGTGGAAGTGCCTTTCTGGTATAGCTTCCTCAAAAGTTGAACTGAACGTTTAGTAAGTGGCTCCAAATGCTTTCACTTTTGTGTTAGTTTGTTAAGGTTACACTTTACAATCATCGCGTTATTTAAGATTTTAGTGCATCAAAAGAAGTTTTGAACCTTTGTTTTGAAAGTACGCCCTGCATGCTCGGTTAAATTAGAATTCTTGGGGCAACACCACAATGTATTTATTTGTGGACAAAAAAAACTTATGAAACCATATAAAAGAGGAAACTAGGAGCGAAGCGTTAACAATGTCAGAAAGCAACGCGGTGTTAATCGGAAGGAAACCAGTGATGAACTACGTGCTAGCCTGCATAACCTTCTTCCACGGCGGAGCAAAAGAAGTAAGCGTTAAAGCACGCGGAAGAGCCATTACCCGAGCAATCGATGTCGTGGAAGTGGTTAGACGCCGATTTCTGCCTGATGTCAAAGTCGCAAGAATAGGCATTGGAACAGATCAGATTTCATCTCAAGAAGAGACCAATGGACTGACCAATGTCAGCACAATAGAAATAGTCTTAGAACGATAGCTTCCTATTCAACAAGGAGGGCAGCTCCTCCTGCATTCAAGGAAGGATGTCTTCTAAATGAAGACCGAACTATGTAGTTTCTGTTTAAAGAGCGGTATACTATGCCAAAAGTGTTCAGCTAAAGTTAAGGCTGGCGAAATCAGCGAGTTAGACCTGAAAATCGCTCGGTTACTATTGTCTTTAGAAGGAAAGTATCCTTCCCTTCAAAACGTTTGTTTCTACAAAGCAGTCAGTGTCGGCAAGACTTTGGCTGTAATCGTTGGGCATGGTGACCTGCCGCGCCTTTTAGGTTATGGCGGCAAGATAATCAAAGCGTTGGGTGAGGAAACCCGCAAGTCTGTTCGCGTTTTGGAATACGGAGTCGATGACCGCAAGTTTTTGGAAGACTTGTTTATGCCGCTCAGCATCCTTACAATCAACACGATTTGGCTGCCTGACGGAACCACAGAAACCCGAGTTATCTTGAAAAGAAAGCGCGGAAGCCAAATGCCTTTCGACCTCAAGGCTTTAAAGGAAATCGCCGATAAAGTACGGAAAATGTCGCTGCGTGTTGAGTTTGCAGACTAGGAGCGCTTAATACATGAAGTTGGACTCCATTGGCGACTGGGTCAGAACAGGCTACTCTGCAAGTCTAACGCCGGAAATGGACGCCGAAGAAGTTACGCTTTTTGGTTGGGTGCAAGAGATACGAGACTTGGGCGGCATCCGATTCATTATACTTCAAGACAGGGAAGGCACAATACAAGTTACTGTCCCCAAGAAGAAAGTGAGCAACGAAGTATTGTCGAAGTCCGATACGCTGCAAAAGCGCTACAGCATCGGCGTGAAAGGCACCGTAAAAAAGACCAAAATGACGCCGAGGGGCATCGAAGTGTTGCCGAAGGAGATAAAAGTTTTCAGCACAGCCGCCGAGCAGTTGCCGCTGGATATCACGGGCAAGACCCCTGCACTCATCGAAGCACGTTTAGACGCGAGAGCATTAGACCTCTGTCAAGAACAAAACATTGCAACATTCAAAATCCAGCACACCACCTTGGAGGCAATACGCGATTTTCTCTTCGAAAAAGGTTTTCTGGAAGTTCACACCCCCCGAATCATAGTCTCAGCAACCGAAGGCGGCGCAGCATTGTTCGCTGTGGACTATTTCGGCGAAAAAGCGTTTCTCGCGCAGAGCCCACAACTGTACAAAGAGCAGTTAGTGATGAGCCTTGAGAAGGTTTTCGAGGTTGGTGCCTTTTTCAGGGCGGAAGAATCGCACACGCGGCGGCATCTAAGTGAATTCGTTTCTGTGGATATTGAACAGGCGTTTGCTGACGCTGAAGACGTCATGAGCCTTCTTGAACAGTTGATGCAGCACACATGCAAGGCTGTTAAGAAAAAATGCGAAAAAGAACTTGGGGTTCTTAAACATAAATTGCAGGTTCCCTCTGTTCCTTTCAAGCGGTTAACTTACGATGAAGTTCTCAGAGACTTGAAAAAGGAAGGCATTGATGTTCCATGGGGCGAAGACATACCGACCGAAGCCCAAAGAATCTTGGGCAATCTATACCCCACCTTCTACTTCATAACTGACTGGCCCACGCATTCCAAAGCGTTTTACATAAAACCGCAAGAGAGCAACCCGGAGCTGTGTGAAGGTTTTGACCTGATGTGGCGCCGGATAGAGTTAGTGTCGGGCGGAACACGAATAGCTGAAAAAAACCTGTTAGTTGCCAGATTGAAGGAGCAGGGGCTGAACCCTGAGGCTTTCAAGTATCATCTTCAGGCTTTCGATTACGGAATGCCGCCTCACGCAGGATGGGCAATAGGCTTAGAAAGACTCACCATGATGTTAACAGGGAAAAAGAACATTCGAGAAGTAACTTTCTATCCCAGAGACAAAGATAGGTTAACGCCGTAGCGGTTGAGGGTTATCGAGTTTTCTTATAGAACTTTCTTTCAGAATGAATAATAACAGGGAATACTGAAGATACAACGGGAGGAGTTGGAAGGAGAAATGGCGAAGAAATATGCGCTACTAGTTCTAGTTGCAGTGCTGGTGGTCGTCATCATTAATTTTTCTGTAAACGACACAAGCAACTCTTTGGTTTTCGCTCACAACCAGCAGGATGGCGTCGTCGATAAAGCAGCAGGCGACGCTTTCACGGTAACAATCACATTCAAAAATACTGGAAAAACCGAAGGCGCTTGGAGTATAAACATAGCTTTCGAAGACGATTCTTGGTCTCAGGTCGGAACGCCACAGAATTTGACGCTTAAAGCTGGAGAAACGGAGACTTTAACGTGGAACGGTGTTGTTCCAGCTAACGCTACCGTCGGTTCAGTGGCACGGCTCGTAGTGTACTATGATGATGGCTTTAAAGCGCTTAACTGGTGGATTCATGTTGTTCCAGGTGCGGAACTGTCCATAAGGTCGAGTATTGTAGAATGAGCAGGAGGGCGCAAGGCAGCCGTAGTGTTAGTGCGTCTTATTACCGAGTGTGGGTTCTGAACGAAAGTTCAAGGTAACGCTTTGGTTTGAACTGTTTTTCTGAATTCATAAATTCTTTAAGCGCAATGCACATACGTTATTGAAGGTTTGACCGTTCCTTGCTACTTCAAGACATACAAAATTGGTTGTATACCTTTGCGACTCAATATGGATACTTGGGCATTTTTCTAATAAGCCTTATAGGTGCCATGTCGATTTTCGTGCCGATTCCTTACACCGTGGTCATATTCATTCTTGGCGGTCTCGAGACTTTTGACCCTCTTTTAATCGCGGTTGCGGCTGGTTTAGGCTCTGCAATAGGCGAATTTTCGGGGTATCTGCTCGGTGCGGGGGGCAGAAAAGTTATCGGCAACAGGTACAAGAAAAGAATGGATTTCATAACGAAGCTCTTCAAAAAATATGGTTCAATAGCCATCTTTATTTTTGCTCTCACTCCTCTGCCCGATGATCTGCTTTTCATTCCATTGGGCGTTATGCGATACAGCCTCATTCGCGCTTTTATTCCTGCATTGCTGGGCAAATTCTTTTCCAGCCTCATAATAGCCTATAGCGGTCGCTTGTCTCTGGATATTGTTAAAAACATATTCGGAGTAGAAGGTGAAGGCATGTCTCTTTTGATTGGCACAGTAATTGGAATAGTCCTGCTGATTATTGTAATCATAATCATGTTCAAACTTGATTGGGAAAAACACTTCGGTAAATACGTAGATGAGCCAAAAAGCAACGGGAAGAACTCTGAAAATACCGTAGTCGCTGAAAAAGAGGACTAAATTTAAATCTGTTTTCGCCTTCTATTTCATTTGCTGTTTCATTAAGAATTTAGAAGTGCGTGACTTATTGTGGAACAACCTGTAAAAATTCTGGGTTTTGTCGGAAGCCTCCGCAAAGGCTCATACAACAAAGCGTTGATGCGGGCTGCTGTAGCGCTCGTGCCAGACGACGCGGCAATAGAAGTTTTTGACCTTAAGGTATTCCGCCGTTTAATCAGGATTTGGAACGGCAGCCGCCTCAGAGTGTGAAGGAGTTTAAAGCTGAAATCAGAAAAGCAGACGCGATTTTAATAGCCTCACCAGAATACAACTATTCAGTGCCTGGCGTTTTGAAGAATGCTATTGACTGGGCTTCGAGGCCGTACGGAGACAACGCCTTTGAAGGCAAACCCGTGGCTATTATGAGTGCCTCCATTGGACATCTCGGCGGCGCACGCGCCCAATATCATCTGCGCCAGTCCTTTGTATTTCTTGACATGCACCCGCTGAACCGTCCAGAAGTCATGATGCCCTTTGCGGCAGACAACGTTGACGCGGACGGAAACGTGACTAATGAAGGAACAAAGCATTTGGTACGGGAACTGCTGGAAGCGCTGGTGCAGTGGACGCGAAAACTGAAAAAGCTGAAATGAAGAGTCTGAAAGCGCCGCTGTTTTTCGCTATTTAATGTTACGGTAAAATAATTAGCATTAACTTTAAAACTGTTGGTTGCCACTTTACGAGTAGGCGCAAACCTTGAGAGTAATCGCGGATTTGCATATTCACAGCCGTTACAGTCGGGCAACAAGCCAACGGATGAGCATCAACGAAATTGCTCGCTTCGCAAAAATTAAGGGACTGAACCTTGTGGGCACAGGCGACTTTACTCATCCAGAATGGCTTAAGGAAATACAAGAAACCTTGGTGCCAGAACCAGACACCGACCTTTTCAAGGTTGCCAGCAATGTGGATCCGCCGGTGCGGTTCATGTTGACAACCGAAGTGTGCACCATCTTCAATTTTGAAAACGCGGTCAAGAAGGTTCATCATGTCATCTTGACGCCGAACGTGGAAACCGCGGTTCAAATCAACGAAGCGTTGAGCCGCTACGGCAATTTAAGCGCAGACGGCAGACCCCTGCTGAACATAACAGCGCCACAGTTGGTTGAAGATGTGATGGCGGCTTCAGATGAGAACATGGTTTTTCCAGCTCATGTCTGGACGCCGTGGTTCAGCGTTTTCGGCGCTTTCAGCGGCTTCGACAGCATCGAGGAATGCTATCAAGACATGAGCAAGCATATACATGCGTTGGAAACGGGGCTTTCGTCTGACCCTCCGATGAACTGGCGCTTGAGCAGGCTTGACCGGTTCACGTTGGTTTCGAACAGCGACTGCCACAGCTTTTGGCCTTGGCGTATCGGCAGAGAAGCCAACGTGTTTGAGCTGGAAACAATGAGTTACCGCGAAGTTTTGGACGCTGTGTGCAGTAAAGACCCTGCACGGTTCAAGTTCACCATTGAGACTGATCCTGCTTACGGAAAATACCATTGGACTGGCCATCGCAACTGTAACGTGTCCCTCTCACCACAGGAAGCGCAGAAGTTCGGCAACATCTGTCCGGTGTGCCGCAGAAAACTCACGAAAGGCGTTGAACAGCGTGTGGAAGAACTTGCTGATCGCCCCGTGAACTTTAAGCCGGATAGTGTGCCGGGGTTCATGCGGCTTTTGCCTCTTTCGGAGATTATTGCAACAGTTTTGGGCGCTGCATCGCCTTCGACTCAAGCGGTGTGGAAAGTATACAATTTGCTCGTTGGCAGATTTGCCGATGAGTACAGTGTGCTTATAGACGCGCCTAAAGATGCGTTGGCTGAAGTGGCTGATGCGGCGATTGCTGATGCGGTGCTTAGGGTTAGAACAGGCGCGGCTCGCGTGGTTCCTGGATACGACGGCGTTTACGGGAAGCTGGACTTGGAAGCTAATGACAATTCGTCAGAGGAGCCTCGTCGTGGAAGCGTTCAACAGTTGAATCTTGCAGATTTCTGGTGACCATGGAGTTCAATGGTGTTTTGTGTGTTTTTATGTTTAACGGTTTAACGGAAATGCTTATTAAATCGTAATTCATGCGATATTAATGCTGTGGCAACTTTGAGCGCAACAGATCAAAAAAATAACGACAAAATTTTTCAAATCATAGATAAAGTTCTGAAGCAGGTCTTCGGAGAAGACGCCACGTACTTCATATACAGATACTTAGAGCAGCACTATTCTTTGTGCCAAAGCGACTTTTCACGAAAAATTGATGTCTTCGCCAAAGGACTTGAAGGCTGCTTGAGTTCAGGTGCTTTCGCAATTGAAAACAAAATCTTGGACGACATATCCGCGGTTTATGGCTCATTCAACAAAATAGACCGAGAAATAACACCCGAAAGATATGATTTTGCCAGTCAACTGCGAATAGCTGTTCGGCGAGCATAAACGATTTTTCTAGAAATTTCACCAGCAATGGAGCATGCGCTCTCTTACAACACAACGATTTTATTCTCTTTCGCTTATTACTCATCTCAATCTGTTACAGAAGGTTGACGAGTCATGGAAGAAATTCTAGCTAACGTAAATGAGTTAGCCGTGAGCCAGTTCGGAGCCGAATACGCCGAAGCCCGCGCACAGAAACTTCACAAAACAATGTTAACTCTCAAAGAAGGACGAGTGGAAGTTGCCAAGCAGGGCATAGAAAACGGTGTTGCACTCCGCGTCCTAGTGAATGGCGCCTGGGGTTTCGCTTCAGTAGGCTCCCTTAACGCTGAAACGTTGAAGAAAGCCGTTTCCGACGCTTGCAAAATGGCGAGGACGGCAAGTTCCCGGTTGAAAGCACCGATAAAACTTGCGGAAACAAAAACTGTGAATGACCGAGTTCAGGTTAAATCAAAGAAAAATCCATCAGCCATCTCTATGGAAGACAAGATAAACACCGCGTTGGGGATAAATAAAGCCGCGTTAGGCTATGACAAGCGAGTCAAAAGTTGCACAATAGACTATCTGGATCTAACTGGGACCAACTTTTTCGTGAACAGCGAAGGCACGAGTATAGAGCAAGACAAGCTCTACGTTTGGTCAAGAATAACCGCTTCAGCCGCTAGCAAGGGTGTTTTTACTTTTAGCAGGGATGAAATAGGTTCCACAGCGGGCTATGAAGTGTTTGATACGGAACCTCCTGAAGTGATAGGGGAAACAGTGGCAAAGCGCGCGATTGAGCAACTGGACGCCAAACCGCCGAAAGGCGGCAAATCACCCGTGGTGCTGGGACCCAACGTCGTAGGAGTTTTCGTCCACGAAGCTTTCGGGCATCTCGCTGAAGCTGACTTGGCGCTATCTGGAGGTGTGCTCATGAACAATATGGGAAAGAAAATCGGCTCGGACGTAGTCACTTTTTATGATGACGGAACCGTGCCTGGCGCTTTCGGCTCTTTCAAATACGATGACGAGGGGGTTCCAGCTCAGAAAACGCTCCTCATAAAAGACGGCGTAGTCACAGGCTTGATGCATAACCGTGAAACCGCGCAAAAATTCGGTGCAGAACCTACGGGCAATGCGAGAGCCGAGGACTTCAGAGTAGAACCTATTATTCGCATGCGCAACACGTTCATGGCTCCAAGAGACTCTTCTTTCGAAGAGCTTGTTGAAGGCGTACGTTCAGGTTATTACTTCAAAAGTTTCAGAGGAGGGCAAGCCAACTTGGATGGCACCTTCCAAGTAGGTATCCAAGAAGCCTATGAGATAGTTAACGGTGAAATAGGTGAACCCGTCCGTAACGCTTCCATAAGCGGCAACACTCTTGAAACGCTCTTAAAGGTTGACGCGGTTGGAAAAGACTTCAAGCTATGGCCCGGTCGGTGCGGCAAAGGCCAAACCGCCTTTATATGCGACGGCGGACCTCACATTAGAGTCAAAGAGGTGATTGTCGGTGGCAGTGCTTGAAAAAGACCAAATGTTAAGTTTAGCAGAAAACGCCGTGAAAAGCGCCGTGAAAAAAGGTGCAGCGGAAGCCGAAGCCTACGTTTACGAAGGTCAAGCCACAAACGTGGGCATAGAACTAGGACAAATCACCAAAAGCAACAGAATAATCGACCAAGGCATAGGTATCAGATTAGCCGTTAACAAAGCAGTAGGTTTTGCGTACACAAACATCATAGAGGGACACAACGTCGTAGAATCCACAATTCTTAAAGCTTTAAGCGCTGCAAGGGCAAACAAGCCTGACCCAGACTGGAAGGGGTTCCCCGAAAAGAAGCCGTATGCCACTGCAGAGAAACTTTTTGACCCTAAAATCCTTGACCTTCGCTCCGAAGGTCTGGTGGACATCGCCTCCAGCATGTTGAACGCCGCTGTGAGCGTAAATAAGCGTGTCTTTCCAATAGAAGGCGGGGCTGGCGCCGCGTACCTGTCGAGTGCCATCGCAAACTCGAATGGGATTGCCGCTTTTGACAAAGGAACTATAATGGAATGCAGTTTGGCGGCGGTAGCCAAAGAAAAAAACAGGGTGACTCCTGTCTGCTTTGAATTTAACGCCGAAAGAGCATACGACGTTGATCCAGCATGGGTTGGAAAAGAAGCAGCGCGATTGGCAGTTTCAGCCTTGAAGACTAAACAAATTAAAACGGAAACAACCAAACTTGTATTAACTCAGTTTGCGCTGCAAGAGCTGCTTTATTACACGTTGATTAACGCTGTAAAAGCCGATAACGTTCAGAGAAACCAGTCACCCTTCAAAGGCAGAGTCGGCGAAAAAGTCGCATCACAAAACGTCACCATCTACGATAACGGCGTATTTCCAAGTGGTCTCCGAACTTGGACGTTTGACGGCGAAGGAGTTCCTCACCAGAAGACAGCGCTAATAGAGGAAGGCGTTCTGCGCGGCTTTTTGTACGACAATTACACTGCGAAAAAGGAAGGTGTGGAGAGCACTGGAAACGCGTCGAGAGCTGGATACTTGTCAACGCCCAGCATAGAAGCCACAAACTTCCATGTAACGCCTGGAAACAAGACGCCAGACGAGCTTTTGGGTGAAGTGGATGACGGCTTGTTAATCTACTATTTGCAGGGCGCACATAGCAGCAATCCTGTCAGCGGCGAATTCTCGGTTGTCGCCACGCCCGCGTGGAAGATCAGGAAAGGCGAAATAACGCATTCAACACGCGGTGTGATGTTGGCGGGTAACATCTTTGAGGCGTTGAAAAACGTGAGCATCGTAGCCAATAACGAAAGGAAAATGGGGCAGCTTATTGCGCCGTGGATTATAGTTGAAAATGTTAGAGTAATCGGAAAATGAAAACACGCTTTCAGGTTCTATGCAATTTAGTATATACATTGCAGCTAGTCCAGATGCGCGTCAACCATCGCTGGCTTTCCGCCAGATCCACGAAGCTACTCGACAAAGCAGGAGCAGCAGGTTGCACAACCATCCTGCAACCCGAAACAGGCGCAGCAGACAAAAACCAGCCGCCCAGCAAACCCCAGGGAAGTAGTTGTGCTAAGCAAACTCTCACTTCTACAACAAGAAAAAAACACCACCAAAAACATTAGAAAAAATCAACTGAAAAACAAAAAATAGATAAATGTCTAATGCGTCTGTCATAGCCGTTAGGAGAAATTCAAATGGCAAGCAAAGTCTTAGTAAAAGACCTCATGTCAACGATAAATGATGTCTTCAAAAACGAATCAAGCGTCCTCGAAGTAGTAAAAAAAATGTCTAACTGCAACGTAGACTACGTGATCGTAGAGCAAAGCGGAAAGCCAACAGGCATCATAACCGAACACGACATCATAGTACGCATGCTCACACAAGGACTTGACCCCAAAGTCGTGATAGCTAGAGCCGTATACACCAACCCACTGGTAACCATAGAAGAAACCGCCACAGTAAAAGAAGCCGCTCAACTCATGAACGAATGGAAAATAAAGCATCTGCCAGTAACGCGAAACGGCAAAATCGCAGGCATGCTCAACTACCTTGACATCGCCTTCAACGTTCCCGAACTGCTACCTGCAATGAAAGAGCTTTACAACCCCTCAAAATAGGACAACTTCAGCAGCTGGAAAGCAACCCTTCTCCAGCACACCGTCTGGAGTTCCAGACCCGCAAGAAATCAGGAAAAGACAGGCTTAGCTTTACCCATTTTTTTGTTTACACACGCTTGTATGAAACCGTAGTATTCGGGTGATGGCCTACCCGGACGGCTTTTGAATTCGCCGTGGAACTGCGAAGCAAAGAAGAAGTAACTATTGGGCAACTCTAACGTTTCCATTCTTCTACCGTCTCGGCTCTTACCCGAGAAGCGTAACCCATTCTTCTTCAGAATCTCCAAGTAATCCAGATTAACCTCAAACCTGTGGCGGTGACGCTCGTAAGCCTCATCACATTTATACAAACCATGCGCCATAGTGCCAGGCTCAATTACCACTTTGTGAGAACCCAACCGCATAGTGGCGCCCTTATATTCCACACCACGCTGCTCAGGCATAAGGTCAATCACAGGATGCGTCGAATTCGGGTTAATCTCACTGCTGTTCGCATCCTTCAAACCACAGACGTTTCGGGCGAACTCGATAACAGCCAACTGAAAACCGTAGCAAATACCCAAGAAAGGCATATCATTTTCCCTAGCAAACTTTACGGCTGCAATCTTCCCCTCAGTGCCTCTAGGACCAAAACCGTAAGGAACAAAAACGCCATCGAAGTTTTCAAGGTCTTTGATGCATTGAGGTTCTTGCTCGAACTTCTCCGCCTCCAAGTAATTAATGCATACTCGTGTCTTGCAGGCTGCACCGCCGTGACGCAACGCTTCGCTCATGCTCACGTAGCTGTCGGTCAATCCTGCGTACTTGCCTATCAGCGCTATTTTCACTTCATTTTCAGGTTTCACCACTGCATTCACAAACTGCTGCCATTCCTGGAAATCAGGAGCACCGCAGCTGTAGCCAAGTCTTAGACAGATGAAGTCACCCATACCTTGCTTGTTTAGAAAAAGCGGCACCTGATAAACCGATTCCGCATTGTAAGAACAGAATACTGCACTTTCTGGAATTGTTCCAAACAAGGCTATTTTCCGCAAGACTTCGGCATCAATCATATGTGGGCTTCGAGCGACAATAATGTCAGGTTGAATGCCGATGCGTCTAAGCTCGTTAACGCTGTGCTGTAAAGGCTTAGTTTTCATCTCGTTAGTAACGTCCAAAACTGGAACCAGAGCAACATGAACGTAAAGAGTATTGTCGAACCCCTCTTCCAAACGCATTTGTCGTATGGCTTCCAGAAAGGGCAATCCTTCTATGTCGCCTACCGTTCCACCCACCTCTGTTAAAACAACGTCGGCTTTGGAAGCTTTCGCCACGTTTTTTATGCGATCTTTGATTTCGTTAGTTATATGCGGCACAATCTGAACGCAACGTCCCAGAAAATCACCGCGCCTTTCCCTCTCAATGACGGCTTGGTAAACGAGACCTGTGGTCACATTGTTTTCCCGTTTCAAACTCAAATCCAAAAACCGCTCATACCAACCTAAATCCAAGTCTGTTTCGCCGCCATCATCGGTCACGAAAACTTCCCCATGCATGTAAGGGTTCATGGTTCCCGCGTCAACATTCACGTAAGGGTCAATCTTTACGACTGTAGGCTTTAATCCTCGTGTTTGAAGCATCTTGCCAATGGAGGAAGTTAAAATGCCTTTGCCAACTGAGCTTAACACGCCACCTGTTACAAAAACGTACTTAACCATCCCATCTCCCCGCAATAACCTACACCTTTTTGCGAGATTTAATATAACTCTTTTGCGCACCAAAATGATTAAGAAAGAAACCGCTCTTTTTCAGCGCCTTCACGCAGATAAAAAAATGTCGACTATCGCCTACGGCTTCGCCCCAGAACCAACCGCAACAAAATGAAAACTCCAATGAGAATCATTATGATGGGAAACCAAGGTATGTCAATATTGTAAAGCTCCGCCGCAAGTAAACTAAAGCCGGCGAGAATTATTATCAACCCTATGAATATACCGATGAGGGGTCTGCCTCTTCCGTGATAACCGTATCCTCTTTCGTAGCGTACGTATCTCCGATAAGGTCTGTTTTCGCTGTTGGAGCCGTAAAGAGGCGCACCGCAATTAACGCAAATCGCGGCGGCCTCTGCATTGTTGGTTCCGCATTTAGTACAGTATACCATTTTTCTCCCTCTCAGCCTAAAATCTCGTAATGGCGCAAGTGCACATAAGATTTGTGGTGTGCTCCTTTCCGCATAAATAGATAGCTGGCGAACAAGGGGATATTATTTTTCTGAAGTACTTTTCTTCCGGAAAATTTTGCTCCAGCCACAAGTGTGGCATTGTGCGGCCCTCTTTTTCAAATCAATGTCTAGCTTGTCGCAGCATACTGGGCATCTCATGTTTCGTATTCTCCTTTTCAAAAAGAAGACTTTGCGCTAATAACAGGTTATTCCGAATCCGGAAATACACTAGTGAACTAGGGGCAGATGCTGAGTCCAAGTTTTTATGGTAGTTAAGCAAAGTATAGTTGTGTTGAGGCTAAAAGTGAACTTTAACTATCCTACAGTACGTTTTCACTGCACAAAATGCGGAATATGTTGTGGCGACACGAAAGAAAAAAACAGACACGTACTCCTCTTGAGAACAGAAGCCGAACAAATTTCCGAGACAACCTTGCAACCAATCTCCCAGTTCGTAGTCAAAATCAAGGATCGAGCTCCTTACAGCTACGAAATGAAAAAAAGAGAAAACGGAAAATGTGTTTTTTTAGAAAAGGAGCGTTGCACAATTTACTCGTTGAGACCCTTGATCTGCAGGTTTTATCCATTTGAACTAAAAGTTTTGCATAACCAAAAGTACACGTTTCTTTACACCGAAGAATGCCTAGGTATAAACAAAGGGCGACTTTTGAGCGAGGACTATTTTAGAAGGATGTTTCGGCTGGCGCGCGCTAAATTTAGGTTGTCAGCAGGTTCAAAGCGGGAAAGTTGATTTAGTAGGATACAACTGGAAACCCAGTTTGACTTCTGTGGTCGTGGTTGCTTTGCTTAACTCTGGGTTTACTGGATAAGAGTGGTCGTCTTTGCGTGTATTTGTATCCACACTCGCAGTGGAAGCCAGAGATTTTTCCGCCTTTGCGTGAAATGGGGTTCCATTTACGGCTGGAGCAATGTGCGGTTTTTTTGTGGATTTGCCATAACGCTTTTGCGTCATCAAAAGTTATTGACACGTTGCGTTTTGCGGAGGTTGCATACCATGTAAGGTAGGCTGCGAAGGATATCCAAAATGTGGGTAGGATGATTATTAGTATGTCTATCATGTTTTTCGCCTTGTGTGTTCGTGTTCTACATACATACAATGTGTCTATTTACAGACATATTCTTAAACTGAGAATATTACGTCTTAAGATATAAAGGTTACTGTCCATCGCTAACTAAGCAACACACTAAAGCAGCTGCAAAACATCTGCCTTCTCCAAAATGTAACCGCAATAATGGCACTTCAGCAACAGAGGTTCTTCACTCTCCACGTAAAACCGTGCTGTTGCAGGCTCGTTACTGTTGCTTATGCACGCGGGATTCGCACATTTTATAATGGCTTCAATAACCTTCGGCAATTTAACCTCCAACTTTTCCACCACTTTATAATCCCGGATAATGTTAATAGTGGCATGAGGCGCCACCAAAGCGATACGGTTAACCTCCTGCGAGTTAAGTGCACGTCCCTCAATCTTCACAATGTCCTTCACGCGAAAGCGCTTGCTTGGAACATTAATGGTAATGGTCATCACACTCTTTTCGCGTCCTGTTATCCCCAAAATTTTAACAACGTCCAAAGCGTATCCGCCACTTATATGGTCAATAACAGTGCCGTTCTTAATTTTCGAAACCCGCAGTTCTTTGTTGCTCACTTCAAGCGCCTTCCATTAAGGAGCTATGTGTTAGTGGCAAATAAAACTTTTAGGAGGCTACGGGGCTGTCGTCCGAGCACACCACTTTTTTTAGCAGTAATCAAGAGAAAAGGCTTTCGGAAGCAAAGAACAGCTGTAGGCTTGATATACCTTCACTGTGTTTGTTATCCGCTTCCTTCGGCAATTATGTCGAAGTTGAAGTTTGTTATTCCTGTAATACTTTCGCTGACTGTTAAAGTAAAGGTTACTTGAGCAGCCTTACCTGCATTTACGGGTTGTCCATTGTAGTTCCAAGTTAAAGTCAGGTAGTTAGAAGCAGCAGGCGGATCCCAGTTTGACGTAGACAGACTCAAAGTTAGAGGCAAAATTCCCGTGTTGCTGACGTAGATTGTATATGTTGCTTGGGAACCTGGCGTTAAAAGTCCCCAGTTGATTGCGGTGACTTTGTTTGTTAAACCTGTATCCCGGTAAACGTCGATGCCAATCGCCCTTAAAGTGCCAACGCTGGAGATTGTGCTGCTTGTTTGATAGAGCGATCTGACGTTGGCGACAATTAGCCCAGATAGGATGACACATAAAAGTGCAACGGCGGTTGTTGCCAGCATGAGCTTGGCTGCTTTTTTGTGTTTTACAATTATACAAAGTTTGCTGTATAATTGCTTCAGCGTTCGCTCAAGCGTTTCCACCACTGCCTTCTCCGATTATCCTACGAAGTATTATTTTATAACTTTTCTTGCATAAAGGCTTTTCGAAGACAACCTTTTAACATGTAAAAATTTTAGTGCGAACAGATTGGCTGGCTTCTATTCGATACAGTTTGTCAGTGTCCACTTCACTTTGTTTTATTTTTGTGAAAGAACATTCATTTTTTGCGTAGAGTTAGGTAAAAACTAGATTGGGGAAAAGCGGATAGCGGCTGTTCAGAGCAGATCAAGACTGGCGTCTAGTGTTTGGTTGCATCTAACACTATGTAGAGAATGTTGTTTCCGCGGAGCAGAACATTGCCGTAGTTTGTGAGCAGCTGTTCTTGTTTGCATTCAGTTGCTCCTTCAAGAAGTATGTTCATGTGGCCATCACATTTTATCATTTTTCCTTTGTATTCGCAGCCATTTTTGAGGACTACCTCAATGTTTCCGTGTAACTGTTTGATGAGGACGTTCAAAGGTTTTTTACTCGGTTCCATCGTAACACTGTTCTCCATTAGTTGACATTATGCATATCCACAAACCATCATATATAAAAGTTTTATGAAAAGGAACTGAGAACACATTGAAAATTTTGGAGTTGTAGTCTCTAGCGCTTGGAAAAACGTATACCCCCCTTATTTAAAGATTCAAGCGATGAGTGAATTGTGATTTATTTTGGGCGGTTGAAGATGTTTATTAGTTTAACGTTGATCGGGTATGAGTGAGGTGTTGGGTGTTGGCGATGTGGTGGGATAGGAGATGGCGTTTAGTCGTATTTATTATTCTGTTGCCTATTTGGCTTGTTCCTGTTGTCACCTTGTTCTTGTTTCCTGAATTGTCATTAGTCAGGTCAATTTTGTACGGGGTGGTTTTTTCTTTACTTGTTGTCGTAGGATTTCGGGTTGCACGAACAGCAAAAACGGTTGGATTACGTGTCTTGGTGGCGGTGGTGGTTGTAGCTTCGTTGATTGGGTTGTTGATAGGGTTTATTTCCAGATTGCTTTAGATTTATTCTATTCTTTTAGTGCCGCCACTGCCGTTTTTATTTTGGCGACCGATTTTTCGAAACGCGCTTTTGATTCAGCTGACAGCTTGAGGTCAATTATTTTTTTCACGCCACTTTTTCCCAAAACCACTGGGACACCTATTGAGTAGCCTGAGCAGCCGTATTCTCCGCTTGGGCAGGTAGACACGCTTAATACGCGGTTTCTGCCTTGGACCACTGCGTCTGCCATCAACGCGATGACTGCGGCTGGAGCGTATATTGTGGCGCCTTTGAGTTTGATTACGTCTGCGCCTGAATTAATTGTTCTCTGGACGACCTTGTCGATTTTGTCCTTTGTCATAAGTGTGGTGATTGGGATTCCTGTGACGCTTGCGTACTCGACAAGTGGGACCATACTGTCTCCGTGTTCGCCGATTACGAGCGCGTTGACGTCTTGTCTGGACACGTTTAGTTCCTGTGCGATGTAGCTGCGGAATCGGAGTGTGTCAAGTATGTTGCCCATACCGAACACGCGGTGTCCTGGGAAGCCTGATTCTCTGCGTGCTATGTACGTCATTATGTCAACGGGATTTGTGACTATCATAAGGTTGCAGTCTGGCGCGTGTTTGGCTACTTCCTTGACTATGCTACGGACGATTTTGGCGTTGTTGTTCATCAGGTCTATGCGTGTCATGCCAGGTTTTCGACCTTGACCAGCGATGACGATGACGAGTTCGCTGCCTTCCATATCGCTGTAGTCGTTGGTTCCGCGGATTTTTCCATCAAACTCGATGGCTGGAGCGGCTTGCATCATATCCAATGCTTCGCCTTTAGCCAAATCCTCCGCAATATCAATGAGAGTTACGTCACTTATCCTGTACCTCAAAATTTCAAAAGCTGCTGACGCACCTACTTTTCCCGCACCAATAATAGTTATCATAACAATCAAGGATTATGCGGTTGGACTGACTGATAAAAGTAGCGTGAACTGTTATGCTCACGGCAACCTCTGCCCATTTTACATACTGAACTTATTTTCAATTTATCGTTGTTTTTATTTAGTGAGGGCGTCAACCAAAACATCCATAAAATCTAAATAGCTATTTTCCCGTTTAGTAAGACGGGTGATTATGTGCCAACGTATGTATATCTTTATGAAGATTTAGGCAATATTCGTGATACGCATACAACACAAGAACTTAATACTAAGCTTTATGGTTTGCAAGAGCATGGTGCTAAGATTCGAGACGTAAAAATTAGTACAGTGGACAAACCAGTGGGTGTATTACGCTCAATCCTAATAATATACGAAGCTGACAGGGTTATTGAACTCTGAAATGGTAGCTTCCTCGTAGCAATTTGGCATCAGCCATTTCATAGGGAAGACTTTCAACCGACAATTTTACAACACCTGAACTGCATGGTTTCCGCGAAGCGCTGCTTTTGGGCGGTTTCTGCGCCAATACGGACTACCCCCTCCTCGTTTTCTGCATACAACCGCTATTAGGATCCTAATAGTAACGAACAAAACGGTTAGGTTATCTGAATCTGAAAGCCATAAAATAGACAAGCCCTTTTCCCGTCGGCGGCAACGTATTTATTCAGTAAGAGTTATGTTCAATGACTGCAACTTGCTGTTTCAGCGCAGAGGTCGCCGAGCCAGGTCAAAGGCGTAGGCTTCAGGAGCCTATCCCGTAGGGGTTCGTGGGTTCGAATCCCACCCTCTGCACCAATCCACAAAAAATTGGTGACAAATTGGTAGCGGAAAACACTCATTTCTACTCATGCCAAATCGCATCCACCCACTCAGTGAAACTGCATAAACTCCGAAAACAAATAGCGGCTCTTTCTGAAAAGGAAAGCAAGACAAAAGATTTTGTTTCCCTCTATGTCCCAGCGGAAACTGACTTGGAACAAATGGTTGTTTATGTAAAAAAGCAGCTTGACTGGGTTGCCTCTGACTCTGAGAGGGAAAAAGAACGCATGCAAAATGCCATAAAAACCGTTGCACAGCAACTCAGAGAGCTTGGGGCGGTTCCAGAGAATGGTTTAGCACTTTTTGCAGGATACGATGCAACCCAAGACCAAAAAGAAAACGTAATCATTGACACTTTAACCCCGCCTCACCCAATCACGCATTACCATTTTGCAATAGACTATCATTTCCAGCTTGAGCCGCTCAGGGAAATGCTGCGGGACCAAAAAATCGTCGGCATCCTCGCCTTAGACGCTAAAGATGCAAGCTTAGGCATTCTCAAAGGCGACCGAGTTGAACTGGTTGACAACTTATCTTCCGGTGTTTCTGGAAAAACAAAGAAAGGCGGACAAAGCCAGCGCCGTTACGAAAGAGAACGCGACATGGGACTTGCATATTATTTCCACCGAGTTGCAGAACACGCAGCCGACGCATTCTTCAAAAACAACGTTAACGTGCTGATTGCAGGCGGTCCAGGACAAACTAAAAACGATTTCTTAAAAGGTGGATACCTGCATTATGAACTAAACAATATGCTTCTAAACATCGTAGATACCCAATCAGCATGTAAGGAGGCATTAAAAGAGATTTTTGACAAATCCTCCGAACTGCTCAATAACATGTGCGGACCTGAAGAAAGAAAAATAATCCAACGCCTATCCGCTGAATTGGCTAAACCGAATGGTTTGGCAACGTATGGTTTAGATGCTGTGCTTGGGGCTTTAAGTAAAGGGGAGGTGCAGGTTGCATTAGTAGCCGACAACACAGATGTAGTCGAGTCTATTGCGGTGTGCAAAAAATGTGGGCACGCAGTAAAGCACATTGCCAAATTGGGGTCTCAGGTTATAAACGAAATGGCGAGGACACCCTGTGAAAAATGCGGTGCAGTCACATATGAAATACACCAGAAAGATATTGTGGATGTTTTAGAAGACATGGCGTCTAAAACTAATTCAGCGGTTGAAGTGATTTCGACGCCTTCAAAAGAAAAGAATCAACTGAATGCGCTGAGTGGGGTTGCGGCTCTTTTAAGATACAAAACAGGATAAAACACCTTGCGTGAGGCTTATCCTATATAGGAGCCTATCCCGTAGGGGTTCGTGGGTTCGAATCCACCCTCTGCACTTTTTGCTTCATTTATGCCCATTCTTACTCGTTTTATGAAGTTTCTTGGTGGGTAATCTATAAATCACTGTAATGAATAGTAGCATGTAATATATGCCTGCGAGTTGACCTTCACGAGTATCGGCGAATGGATAGCTAACGAACAACTTTCGTTTCAACCTTCCAGAGCAATTGTAGTCCAAGCATTAAATCATCTTTCCGAGAAAAAGAGGCGAGACCTTTTTTCAAAAAAAACTGATTCTCAAGCAGATGGCGTTTGGTCAGCTGTATGAGGCAGTGATATACGAGCGCCTCCTCGAATTAACAAAACTGAATCCAAATTGCATTGCAGTGAAGAAGGGAGGCGACATCCAGTGGAATCGTACTCATTCCAAGCTTGGTCAAAATGGCTTGTTTTATGATGAGAATGGAGCAATTGTGGCCAGAGGTAATGGGCAAGATCTTGCCGAGTTTGACCTGCTGGTTATGAATAAACAAGGCGAAATTGCCTTTGCTGAAGTAAAAACTTCTGGAAATAACCTCAAAGAGTTAGACAAAGTCATTGATTATAAAAAGCGCCTTCTAGAATTTCTGTTTTCAAAACCAACTCAATTTGTGCTCATCAGTTGCATAGAATTGGGCAACAAACCGGTCATTAAACGAATTGCGAGAAAACCATCGAATTTTTCTACGGTAACTGCCAAATTGAACGAAATTCGAACATACCTTACAGTCAAAGACGTATCCAACCTGAATTTACCCCCAAATCACCCTAACGGATTAGTAATGCTTTCGACCCTCAAAACAAGAAAAATCAATTACTTGCATCTACATAATCAATGCAGAGAAGAACTAATCAACGCCTTAATCAACAATAGAACGCCTGACTTCAGAAGCGATGCTTGGTTAATCAAACGCATAATTATGGGGCACCTCAACAAATCCAGTACAAAACGTCTTTTCGAAGAAATGAACATAATCGTTAACAAAGAAAGGCTCACTCCAGAGAGCTCAAGCATTTTTCCCAGATTCGTGCTAGCATTACGAGTGCCACGCCTTCGCCCTGAGATATACTTAAGACTGCCAAATATTGGAACCTACTTGAAAATGGGACCCGTAACTACGTCGACTTTTAAGTTTGAACGCAACATTCGGAGTAAAAGCACGGCATTCTTCGATTGGTTAGAGACGGCAGAGCCCGGGATTGGACTGGAGTTGTTGAATAAGTTTTTAGTAGCTTACCTAATTAACAGTGTTGTGGGTAGCAGGAAAAAACCAGGCGAATCACCAGACATAAAATAAAACGGTAACCTTATACACCATTTTCAAGCAGTACAGAAACATGGGAATTTTTTGTCATATTTTTTGACTTTTACAAAACTTGGCGGAAGCAACTGTTAAGGGCGAGTTAAAGTGGATTAGTAATTCATAAAATCTAATAAAATAAAGAGTCCAAGCGTACGGTTATGTGCATCTTACCAAATTTCGCAACAAGTGACCTCACAGAACTCAAGCAAAAAGATAAAAAAGGAACTAATAAAGCCAAAGCTGAAACAGTGGAAATAATTGTACCTGAGCAACCATTGTTGGAGAGTTCAAAAATCCCCAAAAAAGTGCTTAGGGAATAGTTAGGTAACACTTGATTTTGGAATCAACTCCACACAGTACAGCGATTATAATGAGCATCATAGGATACTATCGGCTTCGCTTATCCTATTGTGTTTGGAATAAAGGCGTTATCCTGTGGACTCCAAATGTAATCAATTACGGTCTGCCCATCATTGTTAATTGAGCGAATGAAGAGCTGGGCGGGCTCCAATTCGAGCTTGATGGAGAAACTGGTGACGTTCTCTCCGATTGTGAAGTAAACAACTGTGTCTTGCTCCTCGTCCTTCTGCAGGGTGTAGCTTAACTTCACGACTGTGCCGCTGACCTGCTGGTAAGGCTGAGGGGTTTCAGGGGAAACCTTAGCGTTGGTGAAAGTTAGTACTAGGCTAAAGGCGCCTTCCCAGAGACCCATGTTGACACAATGGACCGTCGTGAAGGCACCGTTAAAAGGTTCGTCATTATAACGGGTAATCCATTGATCACCCTCTTTTTCATACACGGCGATACCTCGTGCATAACGTATGTCCGCTCCAAAAAACCAAAGTCCAGCACTTGATAAAGCAACCAACCCAATCAAGACACCGACCAAAAGTATCTTTTGATTTTTGTTCAACCCCCAGAACCGCCCCATAACAGAATATTAGCCTCCTTTTCACATAAATCTTGTCTTAGATTACTCATTTTTTCTTCTTAGGAGTTTTATGAGTAAATATAGGTTCATTATTGTCGATAGCAGAAACAGCATCAAAGGATAATTTGGGAAAAACACTCGTACATGACCATTCAGAGTTTCCTGAATCTCTACCCAAATAGGGTTCCAGTTACTCCTTATTGGCAGGCACTTCTTTCATCATTCAGTAGGGCATAATTTGCCCAATTAAAATAAACAAAAAAGATAACGATCAAAATGTTAACAACAAGAATAGCTGTTAGCTTTCTGGACATAGCAACCCCAATTTACATTTATTTTTTCTAAATATAAATCCAACCAGTAATTCCATGAAAAAGTTGAACCTTTATTTAACAAACCAGGGCTCAAGATGGAAATTGTAACCTGCACATGTGCGGAGTTCTCTCGATTGAATTCTGTTTCGTAATGTCTGAAACAGAAAAAAACGCAAAGCTCTTTCACATATGGACCTTTGTGATTCCTAGTAACTTATGGCGCAGTTTTTTCTTTTTTCAGCACTTCAAAAAAGCAGTCTTTGTGGTATATTTTTCCATAGTTTTCAGGTGCAGCGTAATAACTCGCTTCCGACCATTTCCACATTTGACCCCGCGTGGGGTACGTGCCCACTAAAATGAATTCTTGAAACTCTTTTACGGGTTTGCCGCAGTACTCGCAGTTCATGTGAACACACTTCTCTGCTGTTGATGGTTGATTTCAGGATAAAAGTTTTTTTCCCAAATTAGAGGAAAATAACCTTGAACGTTAAGCTGAAACCGACTCAAGTCGAATTAGCTTGCAGACACTATTCTAATTTGAAAACTATGGCACATTTCTTCTTGCTTAGATCGTCAACTATTTGAATCCACGATTTAGGTATCTCCCGCTTTTCGTCTTCCGTTAACTCTCTCAACGTTAAATCCTTATTAACATAATAAGCCTGCTTGCACGCGTTGCAGTTCTGATACGGAAAGAACCCTTCCAACGGCTTGGTTATTCTCTGTTCTACCCCGCAATTAGGACAAGGATGCACCGCGTATTTTTCTTCCGTCTTGGTTCCTTCTGTCTCGATTTCAACATGCTGCTCTAACTCTTCCCACGAAGAATATATCCTGTGCAAAGGCGAATCTGCTTTTCGCCACATCTCTCTGAAAATGCTCAACACTTCTCTTTTTTCGTGCTTTCCACATTTTGGACAATCATCAAGATCGCCCATGCAATTTCACCAGGTCCTGCTTGAAAACAAAGGTTGTTTTAAGCTAATAATTTTTTGCTGCCTCATTGGCCTTGATTTTTCGCTTCTGTCTCCGATGCATGAACATGAGAAATACTGCTGTGAGAGCTAAACTTCCCAAAAATACAAGGCGTTCATAATTAAGCGTGGGCAAAAGGAACCGCATCAAGAAGTATCCGATTAACGCGAAAACAGCAATGACCGTGGCCGCGACGTCAAGATTCATGTGCCATTCTCTCCTTCACTTTTTGCATAGCAGAAATTTACGCGCTTACCTTGTTCATAACCACGTTTAACCCGTCTTTCGCCACTGTTTGCATTGCCTTTTTGAAATACCTGTTAGCTTTGCTTTCAATAGTCTTCTCGTTAGAGTAAGGATGCAGAATCTGCAGGTACGCGTGCATCAGGGCATAAATTAGTATGAAGAAGCCCATGCCCCTGTTAGCCCTGTTATTTAACTCTCGTTCAAAAGCCTTTTTGGAAACGAGGATAAGCCTTTTTCTCTTATTTGCATGCGCTATCCACTTAAAGTTTTCACAGCTATCACAGCTGCAAAAGCCAAACTTCAATGGATTTGCCCTACGCCGCTTCTCCTGCTTGCCTGATGCCGCTAATCGCTCCATCATATCGACGTAAAGCATGCTCGTATCTAAAATTGCTCTCAGGAAATCTGCGTCTCTCATCGTCATTATTCTCCGCTTAACTATGTGACGCTTTTTCCTTAAAATTCTTGCTACGTCTACGTAAAAGATGTAAGCTTCAAACAGAAAAAATGGGTGAGTTTAGGGCGCCATGGCACACGGCAATTAATCAATTCCAGATTAGCCGCTCATTGCCCTCACATACACGACTTCCCCAGTGTCTCCCCATAACCCAACGCCGATTCGGTTAACCTCGCCTGGATACACCTTATCTAGATAGAGCGTCACGAACCAAAATGGAACCAGTTCCAAAGGTTCTTCCCGGGGATGGGGAGCAAACTCGGCTGTGACAGGATCATCAACTACCACAAAGTCAGAAACTACTGTTCCTTCGTATTCCCAAGTGAAACTTTTAACATAATCTTTTGCTATGCGTATGGCTTCCTCCTTGGTAATGTCTACCTCAGTGCTTCCCGCTGCAAATAAGAACCATCCATCAGTCACTTCTTTCAGAACGCGGTTATCAAAGACAAAACGTAAGCTCTTAGCTGAAAAGTCAACGCCATTTTCCGTATAAAGCCATAAGACTTGCGCGGTACTGCCGGAAAGTGATATCTTCAGTTTGACGTTTCCTTGTGTAACCTCCATAGTCGTGAATTCATTAATTGAAGATAAAATGTTATTCATTTCTTCAAGATATGGAGTATTCCTGTAAGTTTTGAGCCTAGCAAGCAAGTTTCGGGTAGCATCCAGCAAGTCATTAGACTGCGGTTCAGCTAAAAGTAGTGGACCTTCGAACAAGTTTAGCTGGTACCTAGATAGTTTATTATCTCTAAATCTGAACACTACATCAGCGCTACCTTGGTCACTGACAAGTGAATACTGAATAATCTCCTCAACTATTCCACCCAGGTCAGTGCGATGGTCCACAGTGTCGCTTAGAAGAGTAGCTTCGTATTGTGAAATATCAATTTGCGCCACGTCTTGCAGGAAACTAATTGCGCTGTCTGTGCCAGTATTCCATGACAACAACCGATCATATGCAACCTCCAAGTGATCATAGTCCTTAGATAACTGGTTTAACGAAGCATATTGAACATAGGACATGCTTGCCAACAGCAAAACTCCAACGAATAGAACAGCAAATATCGACTTCCACCTAAGCGAAAGCGATAACCCATGCCTTGAATCAGAAGGCGATCTATCCTCCACAATCGTCATGGTTTTAACGGCGGCGACTCCGAAAGATGAAAGCCTGTATTTTCCATCATCAGTTTTAGATACGAGTTCACCCAAGTTTTCAAGGTGATAAGTCAAATGAGAACTAGAAACCCCAAGTTTCTCAAGAAGCTCGGAAAAAGTTATGGGTGTCTCCGAGAGTATACGCAGAATCTTTCGACGCGCAGCATGTTTCAAAGAACTAAACATTGTCGAGTAAATTTCTTCTTCAGGGTTTGACGTTTCACTATCCCCTCTGTTGCTACCTTAATATTATACTCTGGAGGTAAATAAGAATGCTTTTTCTTAGTCAAGAAACCTCGACTAAGCTGGGTCAAGAAACCTTGACAAAAACCTTTTTACTGCAGAAACAACTCATGATGAGCAGGGATGATCATGGGTAAGTCCGCTGCGCTGCTGCTTGTCCTCCTATTCCTGTCGGCATCAAGCAGGATATCCGCTGAACTTCACAGTGAATGAGCAAGCCTCATGGGTGGGCTACAGTCTTGATGGGGAGGATAACGTCACCATCGCAGGAAACACAACGCTTGCCGGCATGTCCGACGGAACGCATAACCTAGTTGTCTACGCGGAGGACATAGCGGGGGATGTTGGCGCTTCAGAGACAATCGCGTTCACTGTGGACAGTGCTGCGCCGAGCGTTACGGTTGATTTTCCAGAATCCCGGGTGTACGATGTGGCTGATGTGCCGTTGGTTTTCGTCGTGAACGAGCCTGTTTCGCAGATAGCGTACAGTTTGGACGGACAAGACAATGTGACTGTCACTGGGAACGTTACGCTTAACGGGTTGTCTAGCGGAGCGCATTCGATTACGGTTTACGCTTGGGACAATGCGGGGAACGTCGGAGCCTCCGAAACCGTAACCTTTAACACAGCAGAGCCAAAACCAGGATCTTTCCCAACAAGCTTAGTGGTCGCCGGCATAGTTTCAGCTATTGTTGTAGGCTCAGTTTTCTTAGTCTACTTCAAGAAACGCAAACACTAAACACGTAGTTGCTTGGGTTAACACTTTATGCTTTTACACTTTAACTGTTGAATAGTACACACTTTATGAAAAAACACACTTAGAGTGTAGGTTTTATATATAAGGGGGGTATAGACTGCACCGAGCAACAGTTCTTCATT
>CAZJBY010000018.1:0-37477 GCA_964544495.1 uncultured Candidatus Bathyarchaeia archaeon | reverse complement strand
AAGTCCCATTGAGGCATCCCCGGTTCTAAGGCTGCATGCGCCTACCCGGGGCGGTTTCGCGGCTTGCCGCGCCCTTCTTCGGCTCTCAAGCCGAGCCATCCTCCAGACGGCGTTGGCGTAGTCGGGCCGTTTGGTGGTGTCTGTTTGGCGTTTGGTGTAATCCTTTTTGTTGATGCGTCGTTGTTGTTTTGACCTGTGCATGGTGTCATCGTGAGCTTTTTGGGCTCATTCACCCTTCACTCCTGCATCGTTGCTGGTGCGGAGTTGCATCTCTTTTTTGAATGGCATATTCTATGTTGCTGAGTTGTTTTAGAAGCGAGTATCGCTAATATAAGGGTTGCGTCCCATGCTATAAGGGTTTTGTGGGTTGCGGTGTTGTTTTTTTCTGTTAGTAGAAGTGAGTTTTTGCTAAGCACAACTACTTCTTGGTGCTTGGTTTTTGTGGTGTTGCGGTTGGGGGCTGTGAAAAGCAAATTGGTGATTTCCCGTAACTTCCTGTGCTTTTGTGTGCTGGAGTGATTTGTGATTTTTGTCTATAGCCCCCTTATTTAAAGCAGGCTGCATGCTTTTGGACGGTTTCTGCGCCAATACGGACCTACCCCCTATAGGTTTCTGCAACGAACCACTAATAGGCTCCAAATACGCTGGGTCGCCAATGGCTCGGACGTAAAGAACAGCCCAGAAGAAGTGCAGGCTGGCTCTCTGTATTTCACCTCCAAAAAACTGGAATAAAACAGCGCCTTAAGAACACTCGCGAAATTTACCAATTCACCAAGAAATTTACAACTTATGAAATCTTTTAGCCCTCTCTGCATTTTGAGAAAGTTTAATAGGTCGCGCTTGGAGGATGGAATTCATAAATTCGAGCAATGTTTTAAGTGTTTCAAACTATTCTAATAGTTTTGTATGTGTTGATAAACAGTAAAGTGGGATTCCATGAAGATTTTTATTGATAACAAAGAATTGAGTATGGTCAGACTCATAAAGAAAGCAACAAACTCTGAAGTCGTCCAACTCCCTATTGGTGATTTGATTATTGCCGATGATTCAGGCGCTTTGGTTGTGGAACGTAAAACAGTTCCAGACTTTGTTAACTCAATTAAATCAAACAGGCTTTGGGATCAATTGCTGCGACTAATGAAAACCGAAGAGATAATGGGATATGCAGTTAAACGTAGACTTTTAGTAATTCATGGAAGTTTCTGGGAATATACCAATGTCACCCCAGTTAATCAGCAACTGTTTTGGAGTAGTATATTTGGCGCACTTCTAGAGATAGTCTTTGTTTATGATACTCCATTTGTGGTTTGTGAAAACAATTACGCCTTTGAGGTTTTCCTTCGAATTTTAATAGACAGAGAGAAAAAAGGGAAACATGATGGTCTGCCTAAAGCCAGATGGTTTCGAAAGTCTATAAGCCAACTACCTACAAAGGATATGAAGTGTTATCTGCTCGATGCAATCCCCCTGATAGGCGAAGTGCAAGCAAAGAACCTTTTGGATTATTATGAATCAGTGTCCAATATAGCAAAAAGCACTAAAGTTGAATTAATGCGCGTACCAGGGATTGGTGAAAAAAGGGCTCAAAAGATATACGAGATATTCCATTAGTGTTTAGTTGAATAGTTATCTTGGTTAAACGCTCCTTATTTATACAACTTTTATGTTCATCTTTTTTCCATTCTTGATTTGAAAAATCTCTCTGTATCCTTATCCATAAAATAGACGTAACATCCTTTCATGCCACGCGAAAGCAATACTCTGTAAGTATTTTTGACTAAATCGGTGAATTTTGCTTTTGATCTCTTTACTACGGTATCAGACGAGTTTTCAGGATAACCTTTCCATGATTGCTCATCGAAATCATAAACGAGATCTTTCCCAAATATCACGCCAACATAATCAAACTCAAATCCCTGTGCTGTGTATACGCAACCAATCTGATCAATTCCGTTTGGATCATATGCCCATACGTTTGACTTCGGAATTCCAGGGGCTAGGATTCTCGCTTCGGGTTTAGCGTTCCATGGTCTGCGATAATCACCAATAACTACGTCATCTTTAAGAGTTCCATCAGGATTAGGGTTTGACCAATCCCAACAGAAACCAGCTGTAATTCTTCCAGTGTATTTTTCCTCAACTTTTCCTATTACCGCTTGTTCTAATTCTTCAGGACTATCGAATATTTGAAAATCGAACTCTTCATACTGGTCCCAAATAGCGTTAGCTGTTCGTTTTATTCCTAAAGTGTTATTTACCCAGTTTACGAAAGCATCTGACCCATTACACCTGAACTGAGCCTCTAGCTCATATTCAAAAATCTTGCAATTGTTTTTGATAGCGTAATTTTTAATGTACTCAACAGATCCAATTTCGCCAGGTCTCACTATCTGGTCATCATCAATGAAGAATGCCATCACTTTAGAGGCATTGATTAACTCTTCTATTTGAGGAATATTCAATCGTTTACTCTTTGGAGTAAATCTGCTGTTACTTGTTGTCCTCAGTCGGTGAGCTTCGTCAGCAATTAAAACATCTAATGCATTGTTTTCTGCCTTTGAATAGCTGTTAAAATACTTGAATTGCGTTGCCCCTCGCGAACCAATTATCCTTCTTAGAGTTTCAGTAAATGCGCGTGACCCAGTTGCATAGTGAGCATTATATCCTTTCAGTAGTAAATCAGCCATGAGATTAATCGCAATTACCGATTTGCCTGTCCCAGGACCACCTTTAACAATAATTACGACTTTTTGCTTATCGTGAAAACCTTCCTTAGCCTAAAAGAAGACCTTATCATATACTACTTGTTGCTCATCTAAAAGGACGTATTCCGATTTTCCTTTGATTAAGTTCCCCACATGATCCATCAATTTCTTGCTTGGTCGGTATTTGCTTTCCTCGATTCTTCTAAGAACTTCTATTCCGTCTCCTTTCTTCAGTTTTACGGTCAAATAATTCTTTAATTTGTCTACGTCATCTGCAGTGAATAGTGGATAATTTTCTAAAGCTACTTTGAATTTTTCTGAAAAGAGCACATCTTCTGAATAGTAATTATAGTTATGGAGATATGTGCAGGCATTGAGAGCTATGGGAGTTTTATCATGAAAAGCGGTATGCGTATCTTCCAAGTACATTTTATATAATCCAACCTGCACCGAAGGATGCAGCATTTCCCTTTTTCCGCCCACCCACGTTAGCACTTCATTTTCCCCATTTGCTTCTTCGCATTTATCCCACTGTTTCAATTCAATTATTACCGCATTATCATTAGCAGATACATCTCTTCCACAAATCAGGCAGTCTAATCTTTTTGAGCTAAGCGGTAGTTGGTATTCAAGAATAATACCTTGATCAACAAGATTGGCATATTGAAAAACTTGTGAAAGAGCTCTCAACGAATTTCTCCATGAGTTTATTTCGCTTGGAGAGGGATTAAATCGGAAATAATTGAAAAAGGCAAGTCTCAATTTTTCTGCAATCTGATTTTGAATCGTATCTTGGATAAATTGTTGTGAAGTCCCTGCAAATAACCTCATTCAAACTTGAACTCCATTAGGGGATGTGCTGTGAGTATTCTAAAGGTGGTTTCACTTTTAAGATAATCGGCTTTTTTCTCAATAAATAACTTTGAACAAAATTTGTATGGTGAAGGCTTTTATTTGTTGGGTGAAAAAGGCTTTTCGCATGTGCAAGAAAGATGTTCAGTCGGATTATGATAGAATACAGTACTATAAAGTTGGAGAAAGAGTAAAAGCCAGCTTAATTGCTAAACTCAAAGTGTTCATTGAGAGGGAAAATTGGGTTCAGCAGGCGTGGGTTTTTGGCAGCTTCACGCGCCGCGACAGCGTAAGAGATATCGACGTAGCCATCCACGCAGAACCTGAACTCACCTTCAAGGAATACCTTGACCTAAACGCGCAAATAGAATTGGAACTCGGAGTGCCAGTTGATCTGGTTGAAATAGCGAAAGCCCCAACAACGCTTAAAGAAAACATACTCAAAAGAGGCACGAAGATAAAACCAGCAGGATAGCAGATGTGAAACGCTCAGTCTTTTCACTAATTAAGAAACAAGAGAGTGGTGAAGGTTTTTGTTTGTTGGGTGAAAAAGTATTTGTGTGCCTCGATAGCTCAGCCTGGTAGAGTGCCTTGTAAAAGGCTTCAGGTTTCAAGTGTTTTGCTGAGTATGTTTTAAGAACATTATTTTTTGTTTTCTGCCCTTCTGGTCAGGGAGCAAAACAAAACCGTATTTCTGGTAAAAGCCTATAGCGGATTCAATGGCGTTTACCACGATGAATCGACACCCAACCCTTTCTGAAAAACGCGACGCCCTGTCAAGACAGAAATCGCAAAGAAAAGTCCCAACATCCCGTGCTTGAAATTTCCTGCAAACGGCTAATTGCCCAATCAAAAGAGCAGGATAATTCTCGATGCTCGCTGCGAGCCTGTCTCCAATGTCCATTTTCGCCCTCTTCAAATCCGCCATCGGCAACGTTACAAAACCAACTATCGCACCTTCACGCTTGAAAAGATAAGTGACGCCTAGCCGCTCCTTTTGGAACTCCAGTGCTTCTTTACGGATAAATTCATCTATGCCCTGTTCTCCGCAACAGAAATCAGCAGTCTCATCATTTGCATCTAAAATCTTCGGAGTTATACCTTGAATGTCGCGGCAAGAGTTAACCATAAAAGGAAGTTATTATAACGGACAGTTCTTAAAAGTTTCTTTCGCCCTCTTGATACGTTCGATGTCCGCTTTCGATGGCTTCCGCTTCAGTTCCTTCTCAATTGCAGCCCACTGCTCCTCAGTCAAAGGCGGGATCGGTTCCGGAAGCATTCTTTCTCAACCTTCTGTGTCCGCTCAGCGTACATTCGGCACGTGAAACATGACTGCGTTGCACCATAACGTACGCTTACGGTACGTGCACCATATTAACTAGTCGGCAGTGGCTTAAAAGAATTATGTAGCAGACGTTTAACTCCCTGCTTCAACAAGCAGGAAATCAATAGTATGCTAACACGTTTGTTTTGGGTGGTTAGGAAAGTTTTATGTGTATGGCTCTGAGGGCGTAGGCGGCTGAGGTTTTCACGGCTGATATGCCGTATAGTCCGCCTCTGCGCATCATCTTAAGCACGTAGCCCAGGCGCAGGTAGAAATCCTGATAGGCCTTGTAGCGGATGTCCGCCAGCTGCTTCATGCTCAGCCACGGCGTCTCAAACGTCGGATTAGCCGTGTCGTACTTGTCGAAGTCTGTGACTCTGAGCCAACCCTCCCGCTTAACCTGCTCATACATCGGCGTGCCCGGATACGGCGTAGCTACATAAAACCCCACATGATCAGGATTCAACTCCTTAACGAAGTTGATGGTTTCCCTCGCCGTCTCCACGGTCTCACCAGGAAAACCCAGCACCACGTTGGCAATGGTCATTAACCCGACGTCATGCGCAATCTTGTAAGCCCGCCTCGTCTGAGCCAACTTAATCCCCTTATTCATAGCGCCCAAAATAACCTCGGAGCCCGACTCCACGCCCAGCCAAACACCCAAACAACCCACACCACGCATAGTCTCCATAAGCTCCCGATCCACCATATCCACCCGCGTACCGCAATCCCAAACCAAATCCAGCCGCCTAGCGCGAAGCTCCTCACAAATCTTCACCACACGCTTGCGATCCACCGAAAACGCGTCATCATAAAACGTAAACTGCCTCACGCCATACTTGCCATGAATCATCTCCATCTCATCAACCACGTTCTCAGCGCTACGCATACGATAACCCCTGCCGAACATGCGCACGGTACTGCAGAAATCACACCAGAAAACACAGCCCCGACTCGTCATCAAAGGAAAAAGCACGTTACCCATCCGCTTCAACGTCTCAAGCGGCAGCAGATGATGCGCCGGAAACGGCAAAGCATCCAAATCCTTGATGAACGGCCGGTCCCCGTTGCGAACGACATTGCCGTCTCTGCCACGGAAAGTAACACCCAAAACCCCTTTTAAGCCCGCTCCGGCTTCCAGCTTGCTGAGAACCTCAACAAACGTCACTTCGCCTTCCCTGCGCACAACCATATCCAAGATAGGATACTCATCAAGCGCGTTCTCATCCCAGAAAGTCCCATGCGAACCCCCCAGCATGGTAACCGCATCAGGCTGCTCCTCCTTGGCTATGTTGATCAGCCGCATCGCAGACTTATACAACAAAGTAGTCGCCGTAACCCCCACAACATCCGACGGAGTCCGCCTAATCCGCTCGCGGAACGCTTCGTAATTCAGTTTCTCCGCCTGACAATCTATAACCGTGACCTCATGCCCCTCCTTCTCCGCAACCGCCCCCAAATACGCAATCCCAAGCGGAATAAACGCTGGATGCGAATGCACATTCGGCGGGTAAGGAGGATTAATTAAAGTGACCTTCATCTCGCTGCGCACCCTTCCATATTCCATTCTAAGTTCGGATGCCATATATTGGTTTCTAACCCTAAAGCAACAGCGTGAAAGTTTTTATTTAATAGGCGTGCTGATATTCTGCCATATGCCTCGATAGCTCAGCCCGGTAGAGCGGCTGCCTTGTAAGCAGCAGGCCGCGGGATCAAGGCCCGCTCGAGGCTCCTTTTCCAGTAAAAGCAGATTCTACGGTGTTATCGTGATGTAGTATAGCTCGGTGATGGTGCTACCGCGGGTCTTTATCACCCCGACATTCAAGCCCGAACTGTCCGTCCACTCATAAACAGTGTTCGCAACGCTTCCAGACCCATACGCGCTAAGGAAGCTCGCCACATCAGCAACCGTCTGGTTCAAGCCCGCAGCGCCAAGCGACACCTTGCTGGTTTGAATCCACACGGTGGGATTAACCGATGTCGCGTCAACAATCGTGTAGTTCATCGAAGACGCTAAAGACGCAATCCCGTTAACGAGCGCCACCGTATTGTTACTCGGCGTCACGGTGCGGTTAACTCCGATCAAGTTGTAGTACGCCGTAGCGGCATCCGCGCCCACACTCACGTTTCCTGTAGTCGGGTTTATCGCCGTCATAAAAGGCAACTGTGTCACCACTCCCGAAGTCCCAGGATTGGTGTACACCGCCACAAAATAATCCAAACTCCCCCCCGCAACAGAATACAGCAGATACGACCCAAACCTGTAGTTAGGCAAAAGCGTAAGCTGCGTCCTCACCTCCTGATTAGTCGTAAGCGCGTTCTCCGCAGCCGCGGGACCAATAAACGTCGTCGAAAGCGAAGGATTCTCAAACAAGTCAATCTGACCCAGCCGGTCCCCACCGTAAGCGATGTACACCCCCGCCAAGTTCTTACTGGAAGCACTCTTGAAGTGAGCCAGCTGCATCCCAACAAGATAAGTATTCTCGCCTATAGCCCAAGGAATATAATGCACAAGGGTGCCTGACGGACGCTCATAGAACTGCGAACCCGACCGCCACACAAACGGGTCACTAACATGGTAGTAAAAGTCGTAGTCCAGTTGCCCCTGAACCGTAGGTGTGCCAAGAAGCGTCTCAGGATACCTCAACTGAGCCTCCAGCCAACTTGGCGCCTTCTGCCAACTGCTGTAGTATTTGCTGTAGTATTCGGTCAGGAAGTCTGAGCTGTTCGAGCCGATCAGGTCAGAAACGGTGTAGCCCTGCATGGTTCCATCATACACGTTCACCAAAACCACACCGAAAAACCTCAGGTAAGGACTACCTGCGAAGCCGGACTGAAGCGGATAATCCACGTAGATTTGAGCCACGTAATAGATGTTTTCTCCATCCGAAGCAAGATACGCATCTGGGTCCATGGAGAGACCGGGAATGAGGATGCTGTCTACCCTGTTGAAGATGTCCCTGTTCCAAAGCATATCAATCGGGTAGTTTGAGAAGGCGAAGCCGAATTGGCCTTCGGCGAAGATGAACCACATGGTCTTCTGCCATCCAGTCAGCGTGTAGTCAGCTGCGCCGCTGTAGGACACGTTTTGCACTTCGTCGTATCCTGGAATGTGGACGTAGACGTTGCCGTCGAAACCGCCTTTTCCAGCGGTTGTGGGTTCGCCGTAGTAAATCAGGGGTTCAGGGCTGACTCCGAAGGCTTCTTGCGTGGGCACTTCTGCGCCTGTGTGCGTGTTAATCACCATGACCCTCGCCGCGTGCGTGTAAATCAGGTGTTCGCTAATCCAGTCTGTGGATGGGAAGGTGGGGGTGGTGGGGGAAACCCAGTACTCCGTGTTGTTTAAGAACACTATCTGGGAGCTGGCTAGGCCCATCCAGTTGTAGGCGCCTATCTCTTTGGTCATCGTGACTGAGGCGGCTTGTTGGTCCCATTGTCTCACTAGGCCGAGGATGGTGGAGGTGTTGCTTGTGGGTAGGCTTAGCACTGATCCCGTTTTGATTCCGTCTAGGCCTGCTGCCCATCGTGTTACGGTGATTTGTTTTTGTGTTTGGGGGTCCCATTCGTATGGTAAGTAGTTGTTGTTCCAGTTTAAGGAGAAGAATGCGACAGCTCCCAACTGAACTATCAAGATTGCTCCGAGCAGAACCGCTAAGCCTTTGAACAGTAAACTTCGGGAACCGCGCTTCTCCAGAATCTCTAACCCAAAAACCTTGAGGTAAACCCAAGCGAACGCAAGAATGAATAGTAGGGTCCATGTGGCGCCGTACACATAGGGCGTTGTGATGTTCATCAGCCAGTATGGAGCTCCGATTGTGATGGCGAAAACAAGGATTATCAAAATCAGTAAAACGTGGCGCACCCACACCCCAACCGTGTTGGCGTTGAAGTTTACAAGCAGCCTCAGTATTATTCTTATGATTAAGATCGCCAATATGGCTAGCACTGCGGCTTGTAGTATGCGGTACTGTGCTTCCATGGTGGGCATAAGGGCGACGAGTTCCGTTCCAGATGCGGGTGCCAGTGGGAGGATGAAGATTCTGCCGATGTTTCCCCAGCTGCCTGTTCCGGTTGCGGCCATCATTATGGGGTTCATTACGTTGCCGATGAAGGGGAGGTTTCCGCGGATGGCGATGAAGGTGATGAAGGCGCCTGCCCACTTAAGGAGCTGCCATAAAAGCCAGCGTGGTTTGCTGAGAGTTACTGCTGGACTTTCGGTTGGGATTGTGTACTGTCCTGAGCGTTCTGTTGCGGGGTAGAAGACTTTTTGGAACGAATTCAGGAATCTCCAGAGGTCACTGTGTCCTGCCATGGGGTTGATTAGTAATAGTGCAAATAGAGCGGCTGCTATGAAGACGTAGTTGTGGTAAAAGGTTATTGCGAACCAGTCTAAACCTGCTTTTTGGTTGTAGACATGTGTGAATATGGACCATTGGAGGTCTATCCAAAGAATGCTTAAAACAACTGCGATTGCTATGATTACGGCTATGACTATCTGGAAAAGTCTTTTGTTGGATACAAGTTTTCTTTGTTTCGGTATGTTTCCTTCCAAGTTTACATCTCGAGTGAACGTTTTTTGGCTTTCTTGGCTTCTTTTGTTGTAAGAGGCTTGATGTTGCTTGATTTGAGTGTTTTAGCGTTTTATGTAGGTCAATTTCTATTAGTGCGGGTAAGCTTCTTAAATATGTGTGGTTGTGTGTGGACACCAACAAAACGGTGGTTGCTTGTGCAGAAAAGAGCTTGATTATTTTTGCGGGTTTTCTGTTTTTGCTTTTTCGGAGATTGCGAATTTTGGTTCGAGGTCTTGGCGTTTAAAGTTTGCGTCTTATTTGTCTGTGGCTCCCCTCATTTGTTAATGAGTTTGTATTTGCGAGCGTTGGTGTACACGAGCTCGTTTTCGAAGAGTTTGCGGAGCGACTTGAAAACTTTCTTGGGTTTTTCGCCTGTTTGGTCGGCGATTTCTTGGAGAGTTAATTCTTTGCCTTCTTTCAGGGAGTCTATAATGAGTTTGTCGGTTTTGTTCAGCTTCATGGCGTTCCCTCTTTGCTGGTTTGCTGTGTTATGGTTTCTCGGGTTTTTCAATTTTGCGGTAAGCCAACGCGAAAAGGCTCGGCTATCCTGTGTTCTTTGAGTTTTTAGGAAGTTTTATGATGAATTTTGTTCCTTTGCCTTCCTTGCTTTCGAAGGTTATGGTTCCGTTAAGAGCTTCTGTCAGCTTTTTGACCACTGCCAAACCGAATCCTTGCCCCTTCGCCTTGGTTGTGAACAAAGGCTTGAAAAGCTTGCTTTTAGCTTCCCCAGCTATTCCTTCTCCAGTGTCCTCTACGCTTACGAAAGCTTGGTTGCCTCTGCAGTACGTGTTTAACGTTATTTTTCCTCCGTTAGGCATAGCTTGCACCGCGTTAGCTATTAGGTTGATCAGCACGCGTTTCATATAAGAGGAATCAATCATAAGATTCGGAAACCCTTTTTCCATCGAATAAGCAATTTCTATCGTTTCTGGAATGTCCATTGTTGCAAGTACCGAGTCAAAAACCTTTTCAAAGGAAATGTCCTCAATGCATGGCGCTAACGGCTTGGCATAATCCTGCAGGTCAGTAACAATCTTGTTTATGTAAATCGCCTGCTCTTCGATAACTCGCATGCTGTCCGCCAACTCCTGTTTAGCCTCACTTTCAGGCATAGACTGCAAGTAATCTTTTGAAAGGTAAAGCTCGCCAATTATCGCCTGCAAAGGATTGCGAATGTCATGCCCAATCATGCCCGCGGTCTCGCCAATAGCTGCTAAACGTTCTGAGTCCCTCAGTAGCTTCGTTTTCTCTTCAACTAAATCTTCCAGATGCTTGCTGTAATGTTCAAGTTTTTTCCGCATCTCCACAAGGTCCGTGATTTCCTGCGTCGTCCCAAACCCGCCCAGCATGGTTCCATCATTGTCAAACTCCAGTCCAGCCTTTTCTCGGACCCACTTCACTTTACCGTCAACTATTATCCTGTGTTCTATGTCGTAAGGTTCGCCCCGAAGACCAGCCTTCCACTTTCGGTCAACATACTTTCTGTCATCGGGATGCACCGCCTCCAGAAAAGTCTCATAAGTCATGGGCGTTCCCTCAGGAATCCCGAACATTCTGTGATTCTCACTGGACCAGAGCAGCTCGTTGCGCCTCACATCCAACCGCCAGCTTCCAGTTTTAGCCACGGCTTGAGCGCGGTTCAAGTCCATTTGGCTCTCGCGTAACGCTTTCTCTGCTTTCTTGATCTCAGTGATTTCGTTACCGTAGACGTTGACATAACCAGATGAGCTTACCGGCACAATAAGGAGTGAAAAGGTTTCTGCCCCTGATTGCGCCTCATATTGCTCCGTTTTAGATGCGGCTAAGGCATGAGCCACCCACTTTTGGGTCTCATCTGGAATTGGCTGGCCATTATGCCAACCCCACGACTCTAAGAGACAATAACCAGACCTGTTTGCATACAAAAGCGTTCCATCTTGAGCGATGCGAAGCACAGGATTCGGATTTTGCTCTGGAAACAGAGCCAAGTTACGCACCATTTCTTCATTCCGCTTTCGCCTTGTGATGTCATGCAGGAAAACGAAACATCTTCCATCCTTATAATCCACGTAGCTGGCTTTCACTTCAACATCAATTATCATGCCGTCCTTGCGTCTATGTCGAGTTTCAAAGTAATCGCTGCCGTGAAGCTTTAGATTCTGAATGTGCTGCAGTATCGCGTCTCGGTTTTCTTCTGCCTCCACATCTTGTATGCTCATTTTCAACAGTTCAGCGCGTTTGTAGCCAATAATCTTACAGTAGGCATCGTTGACTTCGAGAAAGTTACCTGAAGTATCCGTCATCCAAAAACCATCAAACGCTGTTTGAATTATGTCCCTGTGCAGTTCCTCTGCCTCTTTGCGTTGTACTGAATCTTCAACTAAGCTCCACTTATCACCTGTTCTAATCAATGTGCCAATATGATTGCGCACGACATCGATAACATCGTTGCCAGAGCATCGCTTAAGGGAATACGTACATAAGGCTAAAATTTGATGGTGCGGTACAACCTCGTTTATGATCGCTTCATACTCGGTGAAGCTCTTCCACAGGTTTCTATCAATCCAAAACGTGTTTCCGCTCAAGCGTAATCCGTCAAAGCCTCTAGCAAGCGCGTCTTTTTCCTTTTCAACCCAGCCTTGGAGCACTCTGTTGATGTCGAAGCCTCCGTTTAAAAGGTACCATTCCGTGTAAGGGAGAATCTCGATCTGTGCTTTTAGGATATATTCGTCCAAGTCTGGAACCGCTGCCCTCAGCGCTGTTTTTGCTTCTTCCACCTCAAGAGGCGGCGAAGTAACCCACATGCAAAACTCATTATTCCGCAAGCCCTCGGCAAAATAGGGAACTAGAATCTCAATCAAGTCTTTCTTGGTCTCGTAGAACTGGCAAAAATGCGTTCCCCAAGGAACGGCATCAATGAAATCCAATCCAAACTTGCGCAGAGCGTCATTTTTCAAAAGCGGAGTCATAAGTGCTCCCTCAGAGAGAGGTATCGCTGAACCTTCAAAATAAGCTTTTCCTGAATCTTGCGTTTCACCAAAAATCCGAAGCAACATTAATAGGAGTCCATTATGCAATGTTTAAGGTAATGATACCCTTACTGAACGTTAACTGGCAAGGTTTGCCCTCGTCTTATTCTCTTAGCGAACGCGACGCCGACGTTCTGTCTCTGATAGATGAGGAAGACTTGACCACTTTCACTTTCGACGGACTAAAACGAAGACTTGGGCTGCATTCTGAAACGCTCTCGCGCATACTCAACCGACTTGAAGAAGAAGGCATAGTGGAAAAAACACCCGAAGGCTACAAGGTCACACCGAAACTCACCCGCCTCAAACTTCACCCCACACGCCACGAAACGCAAACCGTATCTCTGCTACAAACGTACCTGCCATCCAACATGCTCACTCAACAATTAATCTCAACGCTAAACGGAAAATGGTTCGGCATCCTCCGCTGGCTAGGCATATCAGAAACCAGCGAAGGCGTCACCCTCAAATGGGTCACCGAAGACGGCGGCATCCAAATCGCCGCAAACATATCTGGAAACTCGCTCAACATAGACGCCAAGTTCCTACGCGACAACAACCTTGACTTAGCCCTGAAAGCCGCGTATCAGCTTATGGCGCACATAGGTAAACTCTACTCGGGCGCGAAGCTGGCGAGGCACGTAGCCTACTACGGCGGCAACGACGACCTCTACCTGATGCCAGCATAAACATGTGACCGACTTTCGCCATTCCTTAGTCAACAAATACCGTCGTGCCCCATTCTTTCTATGTGATAAAAACATGAGTCAATTAGTAAATCCCTTAGAAGTTTTAAAATCAATCTCAGACGCCACAACCGCACTTGTCCAGAAACTCTCCAAGTCCATAGTCAGCGTAAACTCGCGAATGTCAAGAGGCACAGGCGTAGTCCTAAACAAAGACGGCTACATCATCACGTGCAACCACGCCATCGCCGGATGCAACAACGTCAAAATAGGTCAAGGACAAAAAACCTACAATGCCCACATAGTAGGCACCGACCCCTACAATGATATAGCGCTGCTTAAAACCGAAAAAACCCCGGATTTCCAACCTATCGAACTAGGCGACTCCTCCACGCTAAACACCGGCCAATTCGTCTTAGCACTCGCTAACCCGTTCAACAGGCAGCAACCAACCGCCACCACAGGCATAGTCACGAATCCAGACGGCACACTCCGCGGCTTACGCGGAACAGCCATGGAAAACATCATCGCCACAGACGCCAAACTGAACCCAGGCTTCTCCGGCGGACCCCTCGTAGACGCACAGGGCAAGTTAATAGGCATAAACACCGCTTACGTCTGGTCACGCGGCATAGCAATCCCCGTGAACAAAGTCAAAACCATAGCTGACAGGCTAATGAGCGGGCGCGTGTTCAAAAAGGCTTACCTGGGCATAGTCGCCAACAGCGTCGCCTTCCCCAGAGAAATTCAGGAGCAAACAGGCTTAGACCAGCAAAGCGGAGTCATGATCTTCTCAGTTGAGCGAGGCTCACCAGCCAAAAACGCGGGCTTAGCCATGGGCGACGTGATAGTGGGATTCAACGGGAAAACAGTCACAAGCTTCTACGACCTGCCGAGGCTCTTAGCTGAAGACGTTATCGGAAAAGAAACCAAGCTCACCATAATCCGCCGAGAAAAACTGCTCGAACTCAACGTCACCCCAACAGAGCATGGAGGAGAAAACAACGAGTAAACAAATCCTGATAGAATTCAACCCGCCGCAGCCGCTCCCCACGCCGTCACCTCTCCGCCCTTTTCCCTCGCCCACGCCACATATACCAATAGACCCTAATCCACAACCCCACTTTCTTTTTTAGGCGAAAAACATAGGCGCAACGGCTCCGAAGAAAAAACGAAGCCCTTAACGCGCCCAACGCAAAGCAGTGCAATACTTATAGAGGCAAAGCTAAATTATTTCACATAGGAGTGAAAAGCTATGCACCCGGCACTGGCTTTCGTCGCAGCGATATGCTTAGTAATCGCAGGGCTTCTTCTGTGCTCTGCCCTTCAAGGCGTAAGCTACTACGGCGTAGCCCCTGAAGCTCAACTAGCCCTCGCCATCATAATCATCGTAATAGCCTTAATCATCATATGGATGATATACAAGGCAGCCCAAGCCAAACTATCTAAAATTAAAACTGGAAAAGAAGCCTTAATCGGCTCAAGAGGCGTGGCAGTAACTGACCTCAACCCGAAGGGTGAAATCCGCGTTCTAGGCGAATTCTGGCAAGCCACCGCCAAAGAAGGCGAGATAAAGAACGGTGAAAAAGTGGAAGTTGTGGGCATGCAAGGCATGTTCCTCGTCGTAAAGCCCGTCAAGGAAAAAGCTTAACTCGCTCAAGTAAATTAGCATATGCTTGAGGCTTAATTATGATTGACATATTAGCTCCACTTATAGCGTTTGTAGGCATCGTGATCGCACTTTTTCTGCTAAGCGGCATCAGAGTCCTTAAAGAATGGGAAAGAATCCCCGTCCTGAGGCTTGGCCGCTACGTTGGCTTAAGAGGACCCGGAATAACCTATCTCATACCCCTTATTGACAGAGCACCCATCAGAATCTCAACTCGGCTGGACACTATTCAATTCAGAACCGAATCAACGCTCACCTCAGACAACGTCCCCGTAAACGTGGATTCAGTGCTTTACATGCGAACCCTAGACTTGGAAAAAGCCGTTCTGCAAGTTGAAAACTACTACCAAGCCACACAGTTAGCAGCGCAAACAACCCTCAGGGAAGTCATAGGCAAAGTCTCCCTCAATGAGCTGCTTGCGGAACGCGAAAAAGTCGGCGCCCACCTCCGCGAAATCATAGACGAGAAAACTGAATCGTGGGGAATCAAAGCCACAGCCGTCGAAGTCAGAGATGTCATAATCCCAAGTAACCTGCAGGATGCCATGTCCAGACAAGCACAGGCGGAAAGAGAACGAATCGCAAGAGTCACCTTAGCCACCGCAGAATACGAAGCATCCCAGAAGATGATAGAAGCAGCCAAAAACTATGAGAGCAGCCGCGAAGGCTTACGGCTCAGATGGATGAACATACTGTACGAGCTGGGACAACAGTCAGGCACAAACACCATAATGCTGGTGCCCTCAGTCATGCCCTAAGCAGGATGGCCGCCAGTAGGCATGTACGGCTCCAAAGAACTGCCCAAAAACCAATCAAACAGCAAGAAAAAAGAATAAGCCGCGCACTTCTATCCCTTATTTTCTTTGTTCCCCTGCGTTACTGGATGCTCTTTACCGCTTTCACAGTTCTCTTCAACAACAAGCACGCTGCGTCTTGGCTGGACCAGCTTCCGACTCCGCAGTCGGGACCTGTAAATGTCATCCTGTCGCCGTACTTCTCTTTGGCTGCGACGTACCTTTTCTTTATAGTTTCTTCGTCTTCAACCAGTTGCTCCGCCGTCGGCTTCTCCACGCCTCTGTCGTGTAGTTCCGCCACAACCGAGTCTATATCCGTTCTTGAAACGCCCACGCGCACCTGCTTGTCCGCACTCTCCAGTAAATTCCGCGTGACTCCTTCGATGTTTTTGGGTGAAGCGGCATACTCAAAAGACATCACGTCAATGTTTCCTACCTCCAACAGGTCGGGCAGCCTTGAGGCTGAGT
Source organism: uncultured Candidatus Bathyarchaeia archaeon (assembly GCA_964544495.1). Taxonomy (GTDB): domain Archaea; phylum Thermoproteota; class Bathyarchaeia; order Bathyarchaeales; family Bathycorpusculaceae; genus SG8-32-3. The sequence goes on along the minus strand of CAZJBY010000018.1, from coordinate 21,400 downwards.
GAAGATGAATCTGCCTCACTGCGCCTTGGAAATCGAAGGCTTTCTCCAACACGTCGCGTATCAAGTCGCTTCCAGCCGCTATGCTTTGAAACCCGAAACTCGGCTCGTCGATGGACACAACCTCAGTTTTGATGTATTTGGAGTTTAAGATGGAGTTTTTGGCGAAGCGTTTTATGGTCTCCGCGAAGCTCTCCAGCACATCGCTGTAGGGTACTGTTCCCACCTCTTTCAAGTATTGTTCAAGAGGACCGAACAGGCACACGCGCAGCGGAATCCTTTTTCCGAACTCTTCGCTGAGGGCTTTGGCTTCTTCGCTGATTAAATGTACTTCTGGTAGAACCGCTTGTTTTTCCTCGACTAAGAAAGAGCCTTCAGTCATTGCCGTGTGGATAACGTCGCTGACTTGTTTGATTCCATCATACTGTTGCGGGTAAGTAACCACATCCAGTCCTGAGCGAAGTTTTTTTCGGAACGCTTCCAGCGTGACCTCGCAAAAGTTCTTCTGTAAGAACTCGTCTTTTCGGATGTCCCTTCCGTCGGCTATGGCTTCTCGTGCAAGCTGATATGCCTTGCTGAAGGTTTCCCTGTTAACTTCAGGCGGTAACGGGAAACTGCCGATGTCGTCAACTAACGTTTCCATGAAGCTATATTGACGAAAAGAATTCTTTTAAAGTTATAGCTGTCCTCAGCGTCCCCGTAACACTAAAGAACCCCAACTGTGTTGAATAGTAAAACTGGAATTTGCCATGTCCGAATCCTGTACGTTCTGCAAAATAGCGTGGAAAGAAGCGCCTGCAAACATAGTCTACGAGGACGAAAACGTAATTGCGTTCATGAGCATTCAACCCATAAACGTGGGTCACACGCTTGTCGTTCCGAAGAAGCACTACGAGAACATATACGAGATTCCAGAGGAAGAGGTAGCGCACCTGTACAAAGTCGTAAAGAAACTGGCTCACGCCGTACATAAGGCAGTAGACGCTGAAGGAATCAGAATTGTGCAGAACAACGGTGAAGCCGCTGGGCAAGTCATTTTTCACATGCATGTTCACATAATTCCCATGAACAAAGACCATTCTTGGCTACACCACGCCACACCGCGCTTTGCTGACGCATTAAAAGAGGATGCCCAAAGGATAAGGGCGTTTGTTTGACGAGTTTTTCCAAAACCTGCGTCTCGAAAAAACATCCTAAACAGGAACACCTATAAAAGAGGGAAAAACCATTTGCTACACTGCAAAAAGCGGGAAAAACATGACTGAAGAACCTAACGAAAATGAAAACTCCCCTCCAAAGAAACTTTTGATTGATGAACCAATGAATTTTCCGTTTCACGCTGCTTACGGGGTCTATTCCGAACTGTTTGATAACGCAACTGACCCTGAGGCTAAAGCAGATTTAAACAGGAACATTGAAGCCTTAAAACAGAACAGGATAGACTGTGAAACCTTCTACCGGAATATAGCTCATCACCGAAAAATGGGGCAAAGTCCATACCATGACAGGTTTTCCTTGCAAACTCAGAGAAAAAGAGACTGGCGCAAGAAGGCTCAAAGGCAGGACCGCATAAAGAGACACAAGAAATAGGCATGGCTCAATTTTGCGATTGATTTTCTTATATGAGTATTGAGTCCACCGTAAGGTTGAGCACAACTTCTGCAATGTCACTGGCGTATTCTGCGGTTCTGCGGATGCTCTCGATTATCAATCTCAGATATGGTGCGTCTTCGACATCTATCTTTTGAGAAGAAACAACAGCCTCCTTCTCCATCGAAACAATCTCTTTTGTTTTTCCAACGATGCTTTCGGCAAGCGCGTAATCTTGCCTAAAAAGCGCTTCTATGGCGTTTTCAAACATTGAAACGGCTAGGTTGCTCATCTTTTCAAGTTTTTCCATGGTTGCTGGTTCCAACTTGTTTTTTATTAGCAGAACGTTGTCTGCGATGCTGGCTGCGTGGTCTGCGGTTCTTTCTACAGACTTGGTTACGAGACGGTATCCTAAGCAGTCGCGGGCGGTTTTCAGGCCGATTTCTTTGATTATTCTGGGGTTTTGGATTGCAGTTTTGAGTTGTCTCACTATGTAGAGGTTGAATCTGTCTACTTCGTTGTCTGTGGTCAGTACCTCTTTGGCGTGTTGGCTGTCGAGGTCTTTTAGGGCGGTTATGGCATCTCGGTGCATTGAAGCGGTTATTATGCTCATTCGCCTTAGTGCGCTTTGAACAGAAAGCTCGGGGTAACTCAACAGAACTTGCAACGTTAGTTCTTGAGGAGTATCAATTACTATCTCGGTTCCCACAAGCATGTTACGGGAAAAACTCTTTATCTCTCGCCTCTGCCTTGTGGACAAAGGCTTCTGGCTTTCACCTTTTATGTGCAAAATGTTGTATCCCACAAGGTACGCGGAGACAACTTTCCTAATCACGGAGTCTGAAGCATCCTTTGCTGCAACTTTGATTGAAGCTTCCTCGGGTCTCTGCTGTACCGATGTGTCGCTGGGGATAATTGATAATAAGCCGCCTTCTTCTTCGCGTAGCTTTATCACGCTTCCCTTTCTAAGTTGGTTTTGGTCCACCCATCTTTTTGGTAACGATATTATGTAGGTTGATCCGCCAGTGAATTGGAGTTTTCTTGTTTCTTCGGTTAGTTTCGATTGCATCAATCTAAATAACCCTCTGTAATTGCAGTAGCTGACTATACATATATTCATTATCTATATAGTTTATAGCTTCTATTGCCAAGAAAAAAGCCTCTCTGCCTCAAGTTTGAGGTTGAAAACAACTGCTAATTCGCAACGTCAAAAAAACGGCTAATTCTATAGTCTATATAGTTTATGAAGCATACCCATATACTAAAGCAGCGCTTCATTCATGCAAAGAGGATAAAAAATGGAAAATACATACAAAATCATTATCGCAATAATAGCAATCGTTATCGTCATAGCAGGCATCTTCGCCTACATGTCCCTATCTAATCCTACCGGACAGGTGTCACTTAGCGGTTCAGGAGCCACTTTTCCAGTCCCACTACTCGACGCCATGATTACCGAATACGAAAACAATGTTAAATCCAATGTTCTGATAAACTATGAAGGAATAGGCAGTGGAGGCGGCATAGCAGCGCTCCAAGCCAAAACAGTAGACTTCGCTGGGTCGGATGCACCGATGAGCGCGGCAGAAATGGCTGAGGCACCCAGCACGCTTCACATACCTGAAACTGTCGGCGCCGTCACCGTAGCATACAACATACCTGATGTTGCTACTGGACTTCACCTAACGGGTCAAATAATCGCTGACATTTTCCAAGGAAAAATAACGAAGTGGAATGACGCCGCAATACAAGACATTAACCCAGATGTAACGCTCCCTGACCATGAAATAGTTGTAGCTCACCGATCCGATGGCTCTGGCACCACTTTCATCTTCACAGGCTACCTCAGCGCAGTCAGCACCGACTGGGAACAAGCAATCGGACAAGGAAAAACCGTTGAATGGCCCGTCGGGCTCGGAGGAAACGGCAACTCTGGCGTCGCAGGAATCGTTCAAGGCACAGAGTACAGCATTGGATATGTTGAGTTGGCTTACGCACTAGAAAACAATATGGCAGTCGCAGCCATTCAGAATCCTGCAGGCAACTTCGTCTCACCATCGCTTGAATCCACAACAGAAGCAGTGTCGTCTAAAGCTCAGCAAGGTCTTCCCGCCGGAGACGCAAGCTGGTCCAGCGTGAACGTTCTCAATGCACCAGGTGAACAAGCTTACCCAATAGTAAGCTTCACGTACATCCTAGTATACAAGGAACTCAACGTTATCAACGGCATGACACAGAGCAAGGCAACAGCACTCGTTCAATTCCTATGGTGGATGGTACATGATGGTCAGCAGCTCGGTCCAGCACTTGAGTACGCGCCACTGCCAAGCAACGTCGTAAGCATAGACGAAGCATCAATCCAATCAATCACCTTCGACGGACAACAACTGCCAACCAGCTAAAAACCGCTACTAAAAGTAATGTACGCATCACTTCTAAAACCTTTTTTGTAAATAATCTAGTAGTCATGAAGGAAACATAGATGAATTGGAGAGTATCGGGCGATAGTCTATTCAAAACGTTGGCTACAATTCTCGCTGCGTCAGCCGCTTTCATCCTTTTAATCACCGCAATCACACTCCTCAACGGTTCCCTGCCCATCTTTCAGCACTTCGGCCTCAACTTCTTCACGGGAACACAATGGAACCCCGTTACAGGCAGAGAAGCGTTCGGAGTGCTTCCTTATCTGCTCGGAACCCTCGTCACCTCAGGCATCGCTCTTCTAATAGGCGTACCTATAAGCTTGGGAATAGCAATTTTCCTTGTAGAAATGGCTCCGAAAACACTGAAAGTGCCTGTATCATACCTTGTAGAGTTGCTCGCTGCAGTGCCAAGCGTCATTTACGGTCTTTGGGGCCTTTTTGTGCTGCGGTTCTGGGTTCTCGAATACATCGAAAACCCTATCTCCGCCGCTTTGGGGTGGATTCCCATTTTCAGCGGAACTCCTTTCGGTCTTGATGTGCTCACAGGAGGAATCATTTTGGCGATTATGATAATACCCACGGTCTCATCAGTCACAAGAGAAGTCATTCAAGCAGTTCCCAACTCAATCCGGGAAGGCGCCTACAGCATAGGCGCAACCAAATGGGAAGTAATCAGGCACTGGGTATTAAACTACGGACGCTCCGGAATCTTCGGAGCCGTGATCCTAGGACTGGGCAGAGCAGTGGGCGAAACAATGGCGGTTACCATGGTAATAGGCAACGCCATAGGCCCAAATGCGGTTCCTACTTCTCTCTTCAAACCTGGCCAGACGATGGCGTCTCTAATCGCCAACGGCTATTTAGAAGCTTCACCAGTGTCTCTTGAACTGCCCGCTTACATCGCAGTTGGGCTTACCCTGCTTCTGTTGGGTCTTTTCATAAACGTTATAGCACACGTCATGGTGACGCGCGTACTGAAAATTAAAGGAGGCGCCGTGGAGTAATGGACAATTATGCCTTTAGAAAGTTTAAGAACAGACTCTTCTTGATTCTCAGCCTGGTATGTGTCATCATCGCCCTAATACCTTTGCTAAGCATTCTCATCGAGGTAATCATAAGAGGCGCTTCGCAAATAAACCTGCAGTTTCTATTTTCCGACAGCGGAATTGGCCCTGCGATACAGGGCACTCTTATCTTGATAGGGTTGACTAGCCTAATCGGCATGCCCATCGGCATTATGTCTGGTGTCTACTTGTCAGAGTACGGTAACAACCGGTATGCCAATTGGATGCGGACTTTTAATGACTTGCTGACGGAGTTCCCCTCCATCGTGATTGGGATAACTGTCTCTGTGGTTGTCGTGATTGGCTTAATCGGCAGTTTCTCGGCTATAGCTGGCGCCATTGCGCTTTCTTTCATGCTTATCCCCATTGTTGCCAGGACCACTGAAGAATCATTGAAGCTGGTTCCTAACTCGGTTCGTGAGGCTTCGATGGCGTTAGGTGTCTATAGGTGGAAGACCATTTTGATGGTTGTTTTGCCTGCTGCGAAATCAGGTCTGATTACCGGCGCTCTTCTGGCAGTGGCTAGAATTGCAGGGGAAACAGCGCCTTTGATAATGACGGTTTTGGGCAGTCGACACTTTTTCCAAGGGCTTACTTCACCCATGGCGGCGCTTCCTGTAACGATTTGGAGAAGTGCTCTTCAACCTTCCGCGGCAGTTCAGGCTCAAGGGTGGGGTGCCGCTTTAGTGTTGATTTTAATAGTGTTAAGCCTTAATATCGGCGTTAGATTAGCGAGCAGGGGGCGGTTGAGAAGATGAAGATATTCAGAAAAAGCGCCAAAACTGAAGCTGAAGAGAAGCCTGCCAAGCCATCAGTGTTGACAAGCGAAAAGATGCAGAGCATCGGATTGAACGCGTGGTTTGGCGAGAAACAAGCCTTGAAGGACATAAACCTCTCAGTTAAAGCCAACTCCGTCACCGCCATAATCGGTCCTTCAGGCTGCGGGAAATCAACCATGATTCGTTGCTTCAACAGGATGCATGAACTTGTACCTGACGCCAGAATGTCTGGGAACGTTCTTCTTGATGGCGAAGACATTTACGCGCGTGACATGGACCCGGTTTTGGTTCGCAGAAGGGTGGGCATGGTTTTCCAGAAGCCAAATCCGTTCCCAACGATGTCCATTTACGATAACGTGGCAGCTGGATTAAGGCTGACGGGAATTAAAAAAGGGAAGAACCTCGACGAGGTTGTGAAGCGAAGTCTCAAACAAGCAACGTTGTGGGATGAGGTGAAAGACGATCTTAAGAAGTCTGGAACCAGCATCTCAGGTGGACAGCAGCAGCGGCTGTGCATTGCGCGGGCGATTGCGTTGCAGCCTGAGGTCATTCTGATGGATGAGCCATGTTCTGCGCTTGACCCTATAGCCACAGCCAAAATCGAGGAGCTCATCGTGTCGCTTAAGCGCGACTACACCGTAGTGATTGTCACGCACAACATGCAGCAGGCGGCTCGCGTCTCGGACTTCACAGCCTTTCTGTACTTGGGGCAACTCGTGGAGTACAACGACACCGATGCCGTGTTTGAGAACCCGAAAAATGAGTTAACAGAAAAATACATAACGGGCAAGTTTGGTTAGGTGAAAGATATGACTAGACTCTTGGACGTAGGTTTAGAACAGCTAACCGTGATGGTCTATAAGAGCGGGGAAGTAGCTGAAAACGCCATAGGCGTATCCATTCGCGGCTTCATGAACGGCAAAGACGCCACAGAAGCGGTGCATGAACTTTCCGACATCCTCGGCTCCATGACCGTGGACATTGAAAACAAGGCTTTCGAGTTGATAGCTAAATATCAGCCCGTGGCGTCTGACCTTAGGATAATAAATTCCTACATGAAGATAGCGTACGACTTTGAAAGGTACGGCAGGTACGCTTGGGACATATCGTTCATCCAGCAGAAACTGGCAAACATAGACAAATGCGCCGTTTCTTCAAAGCTGATGCAGGAACTAATTGAAAAAGTTTCCGAGATGGTGAGCAAAAGCGTGGCGGCGCTGAAGCAGCATGACGCCGAGTTGGCTAAGAGTTTGGCTGACACCGAAAAAGAAGTGGACGAGCTTTACTTCTCGTATCTGAATCAGCTTTCTAAGGCGCGTTCGCAAAATAAGTGTGGGATGTGCAACCTTTTGGTGTCGCGGTATCTTGAAAGGATAGCTGACCACACCACGTATGTTGGTGAAGCCATAGTTTACATAGCTACGGGAGAAAAAATAAGCCTAAGGTAACTGACAAGTTTAGTGTTCTATTCCGATGTTTTCCATTATCTCTTCTCTATTGTCAAGCACCATTACTGTAATAGGCTCTTCGTCCTCTTTAGATGTGACAACCGCTTCTTTTCTGGCTTCTTGCTCTCTTTTTTCGAGGCTGCCGCCATTTAACACCTTTTCCAATTGATTTTCTAAATATCTGATTTTGGATTCCAGTTGAATTATTGCCTCTTGTTTTGCGGCATTTTCGTTCTTTAACTCCTGAACTGCTATTTTCTCGCTGAGTACTTTTGATTGTGTCTCTAATTGTTGTAGTCTGCTGTTTAGGTTGCGTGATTCTTCTTCTAAACTTGCTCTTTCGTTTCGTAATTGTTCAATTTCAGTTGGTGTGCTCATTATTTGTCACTTGCCATATGCGTTACGGTTGCAAAGATAATTTGTTTATGAAAAGGTAATATGTATTGGCGTTCAATGGCTGAGGGTGACCCGTGTGTGTGGGTTTTTGTGTTTTGTTGGCTTGTTTTGGGAGTAGTATTTGCCGTGAGTACGCATAATCGTGTATATTAATACACAATATTTTTATATTCAGAATCAGAATTTAAAAAGAGTAATACATGAGGCGAAATGATATGGGAACAGTTCTCGTAGTAGACGATGCAAAATTTATGAGAGCCGTACTCACAAAAATAATCGTACAGTCAGGCCACGAAGTAGTCGCAGAAGCCTCCAACGGTGACGAAGCCATACAACAATTCCAACAAGCAAAACCCGATTTAGTGCTGATGGACATAGTAATGCCACCAGGAACAAGAACAAAGGACGGCATCGAAGCCCTCAAGTATATAGTTCTAGCGAACCCAGCAGCAAAAATCGTGATGGTCAGTTCTTATGGCCAACACGCGCTAATAGCTGAAGCGCTCAAAGCCGGGGCCAAAGATTTCATTGTAAAACCATTTCAACCTGAGAAAGTGATGGAAGCACTCGCCAAGTATTGCTGAGGCGTAGTCATTGCCAACCAACCTGTTAGATTCCCAAGACGTAAGAGTGGAAAAGCCAGTTGCGTTAGTCGACATCATGGAACTGCAAAAGCTGAGCAGCCGACTGAACTCACGCGCCCAAATTGCAGCAGAATGCGCACTGTACCCTCAGGTAAGCCCAACTACGAAAGAGGTGCGGGTAGCCATGGCGGAGATGAAGGCCACAAGCAAACCATTTGAGTTAATTACAAGCGTTGGATCGTGTGTAGCCATTTGCCTATACGATTCAACAAATAGGTGTGGGGGGTTAGCTCATATAATGCTTCCAAACTCCGCCATAGCTCCGCAATACTTCCTTCCATGCAAATTTGCCGACACTGCTGTCCCAGCTTTAGCAAAGGCTGTGCGAGAAATCAGCGAAGAAGAAACATGGCTCTCCGCCAAAATAGCTGGTGGCGCCAACATATTCAAATTTGAGAATAATGATGGCCCACACATCGGCGCAAAAAATGTCAACGCCGTCAAGTTAGCGTTGAACGCCAACAAAATCAGGTTGGTGGCTGAGGATGTCGGAGGGTCGTATGGACGTAGAATCTCCTTCAACATTGGAAGCGGAGTGGTTACTGTTCGACTTTCAAACGGAGAGGTCAAGAAACTATGAGCATAAAAACCAAGAACGCCCTAAATACAGCGGCAGAAAAGAAGGATTTAGGGGTATTTTTGGAGCTTGGCAGCATCGGAGCGGCGCATGCTGCATCTTCATTGTCAGAGTTTATTCAACAGCCAGTGACGATTGATATACCGCGAATTGGCACCATTCCCCCGAACATGTTGCCGAAATTTTATCACAGTCACAATATGCCCGCAACCGCTGTTTACATACACCTTGTAGGAAAATTAGAGTGCCATTTCCTGTTTATTTTTGAACTGCCGGAATTGAAAGAAATCACGACACTTATGACCCGAAGCATTACCCCGAGAGAATGCGAATCTTCTATGGAGTCATCCGCAATAGAAGAACTCGGCAACATTCTAATCGGGTCGTTTCTTACCACGATTTCTAACTTCACAGGAATCAGGCTCATTTCAACACCCCCTCTACTTGTAGGCGCTCCTTTCGACTCTATAGTTAGAGATTTTGTGGTGAAGTTATCATCAGCTTCAGGTGAAGCGCTGGTTTTTGATACGTGTTTCAAACGCGAGGGGGGTTATTATGCACCTGCCCAACTCATGATATTTCCAAGCCCTGAACTGCGAGAGTTACTTATACGCAAATCCATGGAATTTGCTGGCAAAGATAATGTGGAACTAGTTTTCGCTGAAAACCTATCAATGGAAGCTGATGCCGCCGCAAAGCCGCAGGAAACATAAAAGCAGCTGGTGAAGAACTATGAACAAAAGAGTGACGACTGCAAAAACCGTGAATTCTGAAGACTTCACCAATCTTGAAATCCTCCTTGAAATTGGAAGCATGGGCGCGAGGCATGCGACCACAACCCTCTCAAAGGTTCTGCATGAACCCATAAAGATTGACGTGCCAAGAGTCCACATGTCGCCACCTCACCTTGTTCCGAGAATTTACGAGAAACATGACACTATGGTCGCTGCAATTTTTATGCAGCTAAGGAATAATGCAGACTGCGACATTATGCTGATTTTCGAGGAAGAAGAAGCCAGGAAGATAGCTGAGTTAATGACTGATGACGTGACTGATGGTGATGTCACCACGGAAATGGAGCTGTCGGCGATAGAAGAAATGGGGTCGATAGTGCTGTGCTCCTTTCTCATCGCCATGGCAGACTTCACGTTGACTACGCTTGTCTCGACCCCGCGGCAGTTAATTATCGATTCCTTTGACGCAATCATCGATAATCTTCTGATTAGGCAGGCGCTTTGTTCGGAAGTTGCAGTGATTTTTGACACTCGCTTCAGGAGATATAACAGTTCCACAGAAGGGTTTCTGATCACTTTTCCCAGTGACAAGCTTCAAAGTATGCTTGCTCAAAAAGGAAAAGAATGGTTAGACAGCGAAGGCTCTGCGAAAAAGGACTTGGTGCCTGCTTTAATGAGGTGATAGGGATGATGCCGGTTGAAGATTTCCTTGAGAATGTGGCTTACCAAAAACTGAAAAGGTTGCTGCATGAAACAGTGGGGCTTGACTGTAATGGTTATCACGATGAGTATCTTAAAAGGCGATTTGCAGTTAGGTTAAGCGCGACAGGCACAAACACTTACAGCCGCTACGCAAGGTACCTAAAGAAAAACCCCTCCGAGTTCGATCTTGTTCTTAACGATTTAACGATCAACTACACCACCTTCTTCAGAGACCGCGACGTATACGTCTACCTTGAAAGAACCCTTCTCCCAAGGCTCTTCAAGTCTAACTGCGTCAGAATCTGGAGCGCAGGCTGCGCCACAGGTGAAGAGTCCTACTCATTAGCTATTTTGGTTCACAAACTGCTCGGTGAGAAGCTGCCGAATTATCAGGTTACGATTGTCGCCTCGGACCTTGACCAGAACGTTTTGGCTAAAGCTGTAAAGGGCGAGTATGCTAGGAAACAGCTGAATGGCATTGGACCCTCGTTGATTGAGGAGTATTTTTCGAGCAACGGCACGTCGTACCGAGTGAAGGATTCCGTTAAGCAGCTGGTTCGTTTTGAAAAACATGACTTGATGAAGCCCCCTTCGCGTAAAGGTTTTGACCTGATACTCTGCAGGAATGTTATGATATTTTTCTCAAGGGAAAGCCAACAGAAAATTCACATGTACTTCTACAACGCGCTGCGAGACGGTGGGTATCTTGTGATTGGAAAATCTGAGATACTGAGCGGGGAACCCAGCAAAAAATTCTCATGTGCCGATATTAATTGCCGAGTTTACCAAAAAACGCTTCCAGACGGTTATTCTAGACCGTCCTGTGACCTGCGTGTAGCCAAAGCAGATACGCTTAGCCTAAATAATTCAACTGGAGGACAATGGCTAGTTGCACAGCAGTAAACTCGCGCATAATTGGAAGAGCCGCATAGGCTCTGAAACTCAAGGTGGGTGGTCACTTGGCAATGGATAGCAGCCAATATAGAGAATTGTTCATCGAAGAGGCAAGAGAACACATTGCCTCACTTATAAAATCACTGCTGATTCTGGAGAAAGACCCTCAAAACATAGAAGTTGTCAACACGCTTTTCAGATCAGCCCACACGCTTAAAGGCTGTTCGGGCATGATGGGCTACACAGACCTCCAAGAGCTCACCCATGCAATGGAGAGCATCTTTGATGACATGCGGAGAGGCAGCAGACCTTCACGCAATCTAATCAGCGTTCTTCTTGAATGCGTGGATGCGCTCTCATCAAAGCTAGATAGCATACAGAACAAGGTTGATGCAGCAATAGACGTCGCAAGTTTGACACAGAAGCTTCAGGAAGCCTCTTTGTTTCTGCCCGATGAATCGAAAGAGCCAGCGCCTCCGCCTACGGAAACTGTGGACACCCCAGGCATAGCACTCAACGAAACTGAAACAGAAGCGCTAGTAAAGGCTGAAAACTGCGGTGAACACTGCTATTTTGTGGACCTGAAGTTTAGCAAAGACTGCGCTTTCAAAAGTGTCAGGTCAATCTTGGTTCTGAGCAAGATTTCCGAACTGGCGGAAATAATTAAGACCCAACCCGACCAAAAAGAGCTTGAAGCCTTTAAAGAGGAAAAGCTTGACTTCGGATTGAAAATAGCAATCACCAGCAAATTTGACGCAAAAGAAATTGAAGGCTGCGTCCGCCAGGTTTGCGAGATAGAGAGCGTGCGCGTGATTCATTTCGGCTTTACTGCGCCAAGGGAAACAAAAGTCGAAGCAACCGTTGAGGCAGAAGCCGAGACAGAAACATGCATTGGAGCCGAAACAGAGGAAGCCGAAGATGAGGTCAAGTCCTACATTATAAGTTCATCTGAAAACGTTCAGCAAACACCTCAATTATCCTTATTTACAGAACCCGAAGAGCCAGAGCCTTCATCCACGGAAACCGTGGAACTCTCCGCCGCCATAAAACTCGATGAAACTTCTCTGGAACCTTGCCCTCCTGAGCAGGTTGACCAGGTGACTGACGCGTCGAAGATGTTTGCTGAAGTGCGGGCTGCCCAGACTGTCAGGGTGAAGTTCGAGCAGCTTGACATGATAATGAATTTGGTTGGCGAGCTAGTCATAAACAAGATTGCTTTGCTCCAAGTGACTGCGGGCAATGGCAGCGGTGAGGTGAAGCGCATTGCTGGAAACATAGACCGTCTCACCTCTGACCTTCATGACCTCGTGATGAAAGTGCGGATGGTTCCAGTGAGCCAAATCTTTGACAGATTCCCAAGGCTGGTGAGAGACCTCTCTTTAGAGAAAGGTAAGCAGATCGACCTCATAATGGAAGGAAGAGACATCGAGGTTGACCGAACGGTGCTGGAAGAAGTTGGAGAGCCACTGATACATCTGCTTAGAAACAGCATTGACCATGGAATAGAGGCTCCTGACGAAAGAAGGCGAACGGGCAAAAATACTGTGGGGACGATAAGACTGTCGGCACAGCGGAGCGGAGACAACGTCATAATTGAAGTTGAAGACGACGGCGCTGGAATTGACCCTGAACGGCTCAGGGAGTCTGCGGTTCAAAAGGGTTTTGTAAGCGCGGGCGAAGCTGAACAGATGAGCCGAAACGAGCTGGTAAGCATGATTTTCCTGCCTGGCTTCTCAACAAGCATGGAAGTCAATGAGACAAGCGGCAGAGGCATCGGAATGGATGTTGTGAAAACGAAAGTCGCGGCGCTTGGCGGCACGGTTCAGTTTGAAACGCGGCTGGGTAGAGGAACGAAGACCAGCATCAAAGTGCCGCTTACGTTGGCAATTATCAAAGCAATACTCGTGCAGGATTCGGGGCAAACGTTCACCATACCCACAAGTCAAGTCTCAGAAATTGTCAAAGCAAAGAAAACCGAAATCAAGCTGCTGGGAAAAACCGACGCCATAGTCGTCAGAGGCAAAGTCATCCCAGTCGTGCATTTACATAAGCTGCTTGGGCTTGAAGGCTCGAACGAAGAAGAATTTGAACTGTTAATAACGCACCTGGGCGATGAAAAGACACAACTCGCTTTGGTGGTGGATTCCGTTTTGAGACAACAGGACATCCTGATAAAGCCTATCAGCGAGACCTTGAAGGGACTTAAAGGAATCAGCGGCGCCACAATCTTAGGCGACGGGCAAGTAGTCTTGGTTCTGGATGTGGGGCAGTTCGTCACCAAAACGCAGAACGCCTGAAACTCTTAGCCGTAGCCCGTTTTTACCGCAAGAGTGAATTGTTCAGTCGAAACAAGAAATATTACATTAAGTGGAAGAGGGCTTAATTGTACTCGTTTCCTTGCATGTCAGCGAAGGAAGCTGCCTGCCCGTGGAAGTCAAATCGGAAAACGCGCGAAATGTCATTCTGAGTTACCGTGACGCTGTTTACTTTGTTAACAAGGTGAATGTCCAGTTCCGAGAAGACGCCGATGTGGTTAAGGCTGTTTTCCACGCAAGAAAAGCCAAAGACACGCGTTTCCAAGACCTTGAAGTTGAAATCAGCCAAGCAGCTTACAACATGCTCGTTGAATACGCGAAACTTGACAATTTCGATATGATTCTGGTGTTGCGCATTGAAGGCAGCGAGTCGAAATGGTGCCTCATGAGCGAAGAATGGCTGAAAAAGCATGTTGGCAAAAACGGCAAAGTATGTTACATAGTTTAGTTTTGGCAGAGCCCTCTCCCACACGCTCAATTAAGCCTTAATTGGTCAGCATATTTGCCGCCTATTTGGAGCCTATTAGTGGTTCGTTGCAGAAAACGAGGAGGGGGGGTCTACCCGCAATGGCGCGAAAACAGCCCAAAAGCATGCAGAAAACAGCACGCTTCGCCGAGCATGCAATCTTTGAAACCAAAAGTGAGAAGCTTTTCTAGTTTATGGTTTTGGGTGCACATGATTTTTGCCTGTCATGTAGCATATGTCCATTCTGCTCATCGTTGTCTTGGCGAGTTTTTCAGGTTTTATCTTAGCCAACTTAGCCTCAGGATTCTCGGAAAGCTGCCGCACCATCACTTCCATGCCATGCTGCTTCTCCTGTAAATCGTCAATCAAAGATACGGTTCCCTTAAAATGCACACTCGTGTATGCGTAGTCGCATTCATCCGTCACGCCATAGTCAAGCACCGCTTGCCCCCACACCTTGCTGTTTGCCTTCAAGTACACGAGTTTCTTGCCTTCATCTGCGCAGTGAAAGTACAGGCAGTTGCGTTTTTCGTCGTAACCGTGGCTTAACGAAACAAGATAAGGCTCGTTATCCATGCACATGGCTATGGCCACGTACTTTGTGGACCTCAGCACTTTTTTAAGCGCATCAGAATCAGTTATCTCTCGGTCTTTTCGCCTGACATGAAACGACATAGCACAGTCATAGCCAAAAAGGCAATATTAACTTTTAGAACTCTGTCCTGACAGCTTCCGGTAAGCTTTCCCAAAAACCGATCTTAAGAAGTTCACGATGTCTGGAGTGAATATGGAAAAAGCAGCCAAAGCGAAATTTAATGGGTACACCGTCCAATACTCGAAAATGTTGCCCCATTCGCCTCCTGGACTCCAAGGCCCCAAAATCATCAACGAATTACCCCAGAATTGAAACGTCGACCAAATCGCTGTCTGCAACATCGCGCCACCAAGCCTCGACAAGTACTTGGCTTTTCCCGTGACTGCTTCCGCTCTGTAATTGCTAACCAGCACTTCTCCGGCAACGCCACCCGCGCCTCCGGGAAAAAAGGCGTTAACAAGGATTTTCTCCACCAAATTGCCCGGAATGTAATGGCCAACCCAGAATCCGGGAAAACTCAGGATCGGTATGTAAGCGCTTTTGGTTATGAAACGAATCGCAACCGGCACAGCGTAAATGATTGCGCCGCTTATTTGCCATAGCCAGAACTTTCTGCTTTTCAGAGTGGCTTTTGCTGCGTGGAGCAAGTTCATAGTTTCTCAAGGAACGGTTGGATTTTAAAAGTCTTCCCATAAAACTTGCCAAACAAATTTTCGCAGCTTGGTGCTGTTCTTGCCGAAGCAGAAAGTAAACGGCTCTGACCTCCAAACAAAAGTAAACTTTTCAATTGCATAAAGACAAATTAAACAGCGTTAACGTCGCACTTCTCGCTGGACAATCTTTCAGAAAACATGCAGTAACATTTATCAACGACCAACGACTTCACAGGGAAAAGTACACGAACAAGCAGAGAACGCAAAATGAAAATAGACGATTTCTACTTCAAACTAACACTAAAAACGGAGCCAATAATAGACGACACAACGCTCAGAGACGGAATCCAAATGCCCGGTTTAGCCGTCGCACCCAAAGACGCCGCGAAAATAGTCCAGCTGCTGAGCGAGATAGGCGTAGAAAGAATCGAAGTTTTTCACTATCAAGAACCCGACAAGAAAGCTGCGAAGCTGATTCAAGACTTAAACTTGGACATGCGCGTAGCTGGATGGTGCCGTGCCGTTAAAGAGGACATTGACAGCGCCCTGCAGTGCGGTTTCAACGAAGTCGGCATTTCCCATCCAGTCTCAGATATCCATTTCAGGGCTAAGTGGCCTAAAAGAACACGCGATGACATTCTTGAGAATCTAGTTGAAGTGGTTGCGTACGCAGCTAACCCGCATGGGCTAAGAGTGTTCGTTCACGGCGAAGACAGCACGCGCGCAGACTGGAACTTCGAGAAAAAACTCATCAACGCCGTTGCACAGGCTGGCGCAGAATGCTACCGCGTGTGCGACACGGTTGGGATTGGGCTTTCAGACATCGATGCGCCTTTGCCAAATGGCATTCCCGCCAAAGTCCGCGCAATTAAGAAGGAGACGAAGATTAAAAACATCGAGATTCACGCTCATGACGATTTCGGAAACGCGGTTGAAAACACCATGGCTGCCATTCGAGCAGCATCTGGTGTGTGGGAGAGGATTTACGCGAGCACCACGTTTCTAGGCATAGGCGAAAGAGCTGGAAACGCTGAAACCGAAAAGGTACTGTTGAACCTGCGTCTGCAGTACGGCGTCAAAAAATTCGAGGGAAAAACCGCCAAGCTCAAGCAGATCGCAGATTTCATCGGCAAAGCTGCAGGCTACGTGGTTCCGCCGAACAAGGCGATAGTTGGCGACTACGGTTTTGCCCATGAGTCAGGGATCCACACGCATGGAGTTTTGAATGATCCTTGGACGTACGAGCCTTACCCGCCTGAACTTGTGGGCAACGTGCGACGCTTGACTATAGGAAAGCAGTCTGGAAAAGGCATAATTAAGCATAAGATAACGGAGCTTGCAGGAAAAGCTCCAACCGAGCAAAACCTGATGAAAGTAGTGAAGGAAGTCAGGGAAATCTACGCGAACGGCAGAAGAGCGTCATTGAAAGAGGAAGAGTTCAAAAGAATACTTCAAAAACTAAGGCTACTTCAAGATTAGTACACAATAGACTTGGATTGCCTCATCAAAACTGTTTTTTCTCTGAAACTCTAGTGCTTGGAGCAGTCTATAGCCCCCTTATATAAAGTAAACTGCATGGAAACCTGCAGAACGCTGTTGCGGATAATAGAACCGCTATTAGGCTTCAAAAAGGCGGCAAATGCGCTGGTTTCTGGTTTAGTCAAGAAATGTTGACTTGGCCAGGTCAAGAAACCTTGACAAAAACCCTTAAACACAACCCTCACTCTAATTCTGAATGAAGAAACAAACGCAGGAGCAACATGACATGTTCCTCCCAAGCACCTCAGGCAACAAAAGAAAAAACGCGACAGCAGCCCTGCTCGCGGCGCTGTTGACTTCAGCGTTGACCGGAACCCTGCTTGTGAAAATTGCAGAAGCCAACCCTATTATAGATATGGGAATAGTGCCTCCGAAATCGACAACGACGCCGCCCTCAGTACTCATCTTGAAACCGCAAAACAGCACCACAACCACAACATCCAACATCTGGCTCACCCTCGAAATCACTCCTCCGCGAGACCCCGACACCTATAGGCCCAATCTCATTGAGGTTTACTATTCGGCAAGCTGGTTGCTAGACAAAGTTTACGTTTTCCAAGACTTACCTCATGGGCTGGTGTGGGACAAGTTTTCTAATACGTTTGAAATTGAAAGAGTGCCTCAAGGGGTGAACTCATTAACGGTCACCGCAGTTTATTATGGCGACTACTATCCTTACACAAAGCCTGGCACAGAGGCCAGGTTCATGATTAGCGGTTCTTCAACCGTGAACTTCGCTGTGGATCTGAAACCTCTCCGCATAGGAATCCTAGCGCCGTACCCCCAAGCGTACTCCACATCGGACGTGGCGCTGACGTTCACCACGAACGAGAAAACCTCCCGGCTCCAATACTGCCTGGACGGGCAGGACAACGACACCATCATGGGTAACACGACGCTTGCTGGATTGCCGGTGGGCATCCACAACGTGGCCGTTTATGGGATGGACGCGTTCGGGAACCCGGGCGCTTCGGAGACAGTTGCCTTCACCGTGGCAGAGCCAGAGCCTTTCCCAACAATCCAGCTGGTCGCCGCTTCCACCGTGGCGTTAGCAGCAGCCATTGCCTTCGGGCTCTTAGCGTACTTCACGAAATTCAAGAAGCGCAGCCATTAACGCGGAGTGTCTATCCCCTTCGCGCCTTAATTTGCGTTGCCGTTGTCTACTCGATGAGCTTGTCCCTTGCCTGCTCTATCAGGTTTACCGTTTGCAGGCGCCATGGTTCAAAGTTTTCTGGCGTTTCAGGGTAAGTGTCGTAGTGCGCCTGCACCTGCCGCATCATTTTAACCGTTAGCCTGAGTTTGTTGAGGAAGCGCACACGCTTTATACCTCTGAACACCCGCCTCGCGGTTTCGCCGATGTTTAAGTGGAAATCGTCGCCCAAACCAGCCTTCAGCACATCATCCTCCGTGAGCAGCTTACAACCCATGCCATAATTCAAGTCTGCGTCGTTGCTCTTTATCAGCAGCATGCGGAAAATGTCAAGGCTTGCCTGCTTTTTCCCGTAGGATTCCATGTACATCTTGTTGTAAGGCCACAAGGCTTTCTTCGTGGGTTCACTTTTTTCAAGTGCAGCCGCGATTGTTTTTCCAGCGTAAAAGCCGCTTAGCATGGAAGGTCCGATGCCGCCGCCGTGAATCGGATTAACCAGACTTGCCGCGTCGCCTGTGATTATCACGCCGTTCCCAACCATGTTATCCAAAGGTCTGCGGGTTGGATCGAACCACGCGCCGCCTGTTAGAAGCACCGAATCCTTGAATAAGGGCTTAGTTAAAATGTGGTTGTAGAACTGTTTTTTCGGGTTGGGAAAATCGCCGCGCATGCAGATGCCTAAGCCGGCATTGACGTTGGTTCCGCTTTTCGGGAAGACCCATGTGTAGCCTCCAGGCGTCACTTTCTGGTTCAGGTAAATATCGCAGTACTTGGTGTTTTCGCTTTCCTGCTTAAGCTGCCGTATCTCTCGGTAACAGGCTTCCACGTCTTCATTTGCGATTTCGCGGTCAATGCCCATTTCTATAGGTAACCTGTGTCGCACCACGCCGTTGAAGCCGCTGGCGTCCACCACAACTTTGCTTTTCAGCTGCATGGTTTCGCCTTTCGCGTTTTTAGCTGAAATTCCAGTTACAAAGTCTTTCTCAAGCACAGGCTCCAGAAACCACGTGGAATCAATGAACGTAGCGCCGCTGTCCACCGCTTTATTCAGCAGCCACTGCCCAAACAGCCGCCTATTCAACATGTGGCCAACAAAATCTTCGTGAGCTATGGTGAAAATGGTGTTTTCGTCAGGCGAGAAAATCCTGATGCCCTCAATCCGCTTCTCAAGCTCTCCGCCCTGCGGTTTCTCTAAACCCAGCGTCTTTAGATGATGCTCCCCGAGCGCGTCGCCGCAAATCTTCTCGCCGACTTCTTCCTTCTTCTTCTTTTCAACCAAGCAAACTTTCAAGCCTGCTTCAGCGAGGGTTTTCGCCGCTAAGCAACCCGCTGTTCCAGCGCCAACAACTATGGCGTCAAACTTCTCCAAACCGCTTTTCCTCCGTGAAGTGGTAATATACTTTCTATACCTTGTTGTATAAGTAAACCCTTATAAATTATGAAGTGAGCTTCTCCACACCGAGTGTAACGCACATGAGCACGAAGCTACCGCTAAGCGCCGAGTTCCGCAAGCTCGTGGAAGCCCGTTTAGAGCAAACTCTCAAGGGCGTAGAGGACACGCTCAGCCAAATAATGCAGAAACAGGAGATAACGCCTCAAGAGCTCAAAGATGACTTGAAGAGGTTGGAGGAAAACTTTAACATCGTTTTCCAAAAATGGAGCCTTGAAATCCTCTACACGCTTTTGTTGAAGAACACCGCGGGCTTCGGCGAAATCAAAAAAATCTTGGGAGTCAATTCACGCACGCTATCAGACAAGCTTAAAACTCTTGCAAAACACGGCTACGTGACACGAAACGTTGACACGGGACCACCCTTAAGAGTGGAATACGCGTTAACCAGAAAAGGAAAGAACACCGTGCTTCTAGCGCTGCCTTTACTGTATTATTCAAGCTCCACACGAACCCGAGCGTCGTCTCTTGTCACGCGAACTAATCTTTAGAGTTTATCATTTTTTCAGAGGGAGTCGTATCTCTGTTGTCTCTTTAACCGTTTCGAAAACCATGCACGTAAGCGACTTTTCAAGCCCCTTAATGAGCCTCAGCTTGTCCACAACAAACTTACCAACAGCATCCACGCTCTCAGCCCTGAGCTTCACCAGCAGGTCCCAGTCACCCGTAATAATGTACACCTCCTGCACTTCTGGAAACTTGGCGATTTCCTCTGCCACCGTCCTCTGCGAAATCGGTGCCTCATTCGCCTTTGCCCTGTAAGAAACAGAAGCCAGAACAAACGCCGCCGTGCCCATATCCAGCTTTTCAGGAGCCAAAATTGCCCTGTATTTTTTTATGACGCCGAGTTCTTCCATCCGCTTCGTCTTCGCGAAAATCGTTGTTATCGGCGCGTTTATTCTCTGCGCCACCTGCCTCGCAGTGAGCTTGCTGTTCTCCTGAATCAACGCCAGTATCGCCATGTCTTTTTCATCAAGTTTTACAGCCATAATTGTAATTATTACAATTAGGCAGTATAAAAGCTTATAGTTATTGTAAAATTTATGACTTTTTTTATAAAAAATTTATTACCCAGTTCGTGTACTGTATCTAAACTGAAACTCGAGATGAACCACTTGGAAATTAAACAAGCCTTAGCTCAAGAAAGTGTACCGTTAATTGGAATTCCAAAACCCTTAGAGCAGCTTTCAGAAAGCGAAATCAAAAGAAAAGCCTACATAGGCAAAGTTATGACCTACACACTGAAAAATCTCACTTCAAAATTTGTGGACAGCGGCTTCCAGTGGCTGCTGCCCGTAGCTCTTTCACAATCAACTGACCCCCTGTGGCCTGACCCAGGCGCCTCCATAGAAAAACGCATTGAAGTGGACATTTACGGCAAAACAGTCCGAACCACAGCAAGCATGATAATTCACAAGCTGATAGCCGCTTCCCTTGCTTACCCGAAACTGTTCATACTGTCACCTAACATTCGCATAGAAAAAGCCGAACGAGCGAAAACAGGCAAACACATCTACGAATTCACACAGCTGGATTTCGAAGCAAGAGACGCCTCTTCAAAAGAAGTAATGAGCCTTGTTGAAGACGCCATATGCAGTTTGATGACAAGCCTGAAACGCGACATGAAAGACGAGTTAACCTTTCTGTGCAGGTGCGACACGCTTGTTTCTCCCAAGAGACCATTCAAAGTTTACGACAGGCAAGAGTTAGAAGCTAAATACGGCGCAGATTGGGAAGAAGGCCTCTCAGAGGAAACCAGCGATCCAGTGTGGGTTATGAACATCCCGCGTGAATTCTACGACTTCGAAGACTTCAAAACGGGCAAGTGGGACAACTACGACTTGTTCCTGCCAAAATACGGCGAAGTGTTGTCCGGCGCCAAAAGAGAATGGGAATACGAAAAGATATTGAAGAAAATTGAACGGGACAAAATCAGCAAAGAAAACTACGCGTTGGTGCTGAAACTGGCGAAGCAGGGAAAGCT
>CAZJBY010000017.1:0-38972 GCA_964544495.1 uncultured Candidatus Bathyarchaeia archaeon | reverse complement strand
TGGGGAATCAGCCCGTTGAAGCATCGGCACAGGGTTGTCTTTCCGCATCCGCTTGGACCCGTGATTAGAACGAATTCTCCTTTTTCCACTTTTATAGAAACGTCGCTGATTGATTGTTTAGTGCCGCCAGGGTAAGTATATGTGAGGTTTTTCGTTTCTATTAAGGTCATGTTTGCTGTGCCTGCCTAAGTTACGCTTTGTTTTCCCATTTAAGAGTAGCTACTCATTAATGATTAGATAATTTTTCCTTAACCAACCGCAAACAACGTTTCAATCCTTTCTCTATTTGACCTACGCCGTTGACTCCCGCAGCCGTTGCATGGCCGCCCCCCATGCCCATTAGGTATTCACCCAACGGTTTAGCAATATCCCTCCCTAAGTGAATGCCAGTCACCTGATTGAAATCGCGGGTGCAGCGCATGCTAATCTCAATTTTCTCGTTCTTCTGCCCAGCCACAGCCGACATGTGCGCACCCAAATCAACGAGGGCTCTCGCCGCGGAGGCTTGGTATGCGCTAACGTGGGAAAGGGCAATTATCCAGTTGTTAATCTTGATGAGTTTGGCTCTTCGACACGCCTTCATGCGGGCGACGCGTTCAGAAAAGTCCATGGGCAACGCCAGAGAAGACAATTCTTCTTGAGGGTTCACGCCTATGTCGCTGAGTTCAGATATGGTTTTGAACGTTGAGGAGTTGCCCAAAACGAAGTGGCGCGTATCGAAAGTTATGCCCAGAAACAGCGCCTTAGCCTCATTCAAGCCCGGTTTCAGGTTAAGCTGCTTGTAGAAGTCGTAGACCATTTCACACGTGGACGAGGCACCCTCATTGGTTATGCAGAGCTTCGCAATCTGCTCCGTTCGCGGGTGAGCCGCGTGATGGTCGACAACTATTATCGGCGCCTTCGCTTTTGTAACCCTTTCAGCCAGCTGCCCCAGTTGCTGAATGGTGTTGGTATCCAGCAGCACTATAGCGTCAGCTTTTTCCACATCAGGTTGCGAGATCACAGTTATGGGGATGTGCCGTAAAATGTGCTTCGAAAGCCTGCTGATCCCCTGTCCTGACCCGATTTCCACAGCTATTTCTGGTCTGCACCTCACTAACAGGCTTTGGAAGGCGTAGGCTGAGCATATGGCGTCGGGGTCTGCGTTGTGGTGGCATAACAAAAGAACGAAGCGGGCGTGCGCTTCGTCTATAATCTTGATTATGTCTGTGAATGTCATTTTATTTTGCTCAGGTAGTTTTCAATTGCTTTGAAGGCTTCTTTAACCGCCTCGTTTACCAGTTTATCAGCTTCAGTGCTGTTTGTTTTTGGTGACAGCGCCAGGTCAATTTCAATAATTATGTTCAAGGGTTTTTTTCCTTCGGCTTCCACGCTTATGTCCAGTTTCTCCACGGTTTTGGAGGGCACTTTTGATAGAATATGTTTTCTGGCGGCGTTCTCCGCGGTTTCGGATAGTGTTTCAATTTGTTCAGTGGTTAAGTCGCGTGTCCCCAGCTCTTCCACGCGCGTTTCACCTTGAAACTACTTAGAGGACGGCGTAACTGGCCGGAGGTCTTCTTGAAGTTTCGTTTGAACTTCGTTAACTTGGCTGCGCAGTCTTTCTTCTTGGCGGGTGAGAACCGTGCTTCGCGTGTTAAGCAGTTCCTTGCGTTCAACAAGTTCTTCGGTTACCTTAGCTTTCTCAGCTTTCACAAGAAGCGAACCAGCCGCCTTGTAAATCACGGCGTCATCAGCTGTCTTTTGCAGCTCAGCCAAGGTCTGCTCAACCTCATTCTTCTCCATATCCACCTGCTGCTTCTGCGCCAAAACAGACTGCAGAGTCTGCTGCAACTGCTGAAGCCGCAGTAAACGCTCTTGAACTTGAGGCGGTAACTTTGAAAGTTCATCACTCACTGTTTATCCTTCCGTCTGCACAGCAATAAGCATAGCCCTTAATTAAGCATTTCCAAACAAAAACACAATACTCCACTAACCGCTAGAGCTTAATGTTTGCGTTTCTTGACTATCGCTCCAACAGGATTTAACGATAAAAGCGCGTATTTCCGCTTCGAGTTTCCTATTTCCTATTTACGAAATATTTCGTCTTGCTTATATACTTGGAACACCTAAAAGAAGAACCAGGGAGAAAACTTCTTTCCCTAATTTAACAGGAGGTGAAAAACGAAAATGAAAAATTCTAAACGATTGCTGTTGACCACGATTTTCCTGACAACCTTATTGAGTTTAAGCGCATACGCGTCTCAGGCGCCTAACGCGCACGCGGCTGAGATGACCACCCAGGAAAAGTCCCTGTCGATTCTCGAGGAAGTGGCAGGCTTCAACATGACAGCCTACGCGCCGTTTCTGCAGGCTGAGGAAACCGACCAGTTTCTAAGCAGCACTCAGAAAGAAGCAGATTTCATTCTAATGTCCAACACGAGCAAACTGCGGGTAAGATGCTCATTTATTGGCGATCATCTGCGCCAGATTTTCATAAGCGACCTCAGTGGCGAACCATTCACAGATGAGCCATCTACAGACGCGATTGCAAATGCTGAGGGTTTGTTGGAAAGGTACCAGAGCTACACTTCTGACCCAGTCTACGGCGAGTTAAAGTCTATGCTAGACGCGGTCAACATTGGCGAGAACGTCACCAAAACTGAAGGTAACGTTCAGCTCAAAGTATCTGTCATTGGTCAGTCTTGGACGGATTTCATGTGGACGTATGTGGATGAGAACGGTGTTCCAGCCGTGTCAAAGAACGTGGTTTTGAACTACCGTGAAGGCATGTTGAAGATTTTCTTGGACAACTGGGATCTCTATAGGATAGCTGCTGAACCAGTGCTTTCCAGCAGTCAAGCCGTGACCATCGCGTTGGACGCAGTTAAGGATTATTCTTGGACTGTTGAGAACACTGAGAACGGCACGGTGACGGTTTCAGACTTCAAAACCGTAGCGGTTGGCAACACTTCTCTCTGCTACCTCAACTATCGAGAGGGAAGTGCGATTCGCGAAGGCGACCCATTTACGCTGTATCCTTCTTGGTATGTTCCGTTGGGTTTTGACAAAATATATCCTGGTTGTGTAACTGGAGTGACGGTGAGAGTATGGGCGGACACAGAAGTAAGCGGAATTAGTTTATTGGTTTCTGGTGGAGAACAACTAATCCATGAATCATTGAATTCAGAGGTGGGTATGTGGGTGACGGTTACAATTGGAATTGCTGGAATATTCGTGGCTTACGTTTACTTAGGCATTAGGAGAAACAAATCGTCAGCGCTTAAAGTCGTTGGAAAGCTGGGTCTCTCAAAGCTTTTCGGAGGGTTGCTATGTCTTTTGATTTCTATTGAGATGGTCTTAGCGGTGGTGCCGCTAGCTAGCGCATTTCCTGATTCGAATGGAAAATCAATGGTTTACGCTTCAACATGGGGTCAAAATGAGGATGAGCTAGCTGCAGCTTCGGAAGTGTGCAATTACATTGCAAGTAACTTTTCAGCTGCAGGATATAACGTGACGAACGCTTTTGGCACGGGAACAACGGAAGAAGTCGTATTGGGCAATGCTTCAAGCATGTAGGAACAGCATCTTCGCGTGGCGCTGTTCCATTTTGGGCATGGAGGTGCATATTGGGATCTTGTACCCGGTATTGGTTGGTTCTGGGGTGCCTTCAATTTAATAGATAGCAATGAACAAGAAATCTATGCTGCTTCTATCTATGAAGAGACTGTTTTGAGCAGACATTTCTTTGTATTCGTTTGGACCTGTCGGCAAGGACAATGTATAGGTTATCCCGTGGGCCCATTAGTTGGAATGCCCTTGGCGTGGACCCAAAAAACCGATTTGTCAACGGATGGTTATCACGACCCTGATAATGGCATTCAGTGTTTCATAAGTTTTGAAGACGCTTCTCCAACCTTAACTAACAGTAGTTTCAGATACACCACAGTGGAAGGCAAAGAATTCATAAAGAAATTCTATTATTATGCGCTAATTCAAAACTATTCAGTAAACGATGCTTTGGATAGCGCTTCCGGCGACCTGTTTGGGTCTGCTTTTGATGATTGTCCGCTTGGTGAGGGATTTGAAACATGGTGGCCTTACAACTATGGTTTTGGCATGGGTCCGGATTGGTATGAGGGCAGGATGCGCGTCTATGGCAATGGAGATATATATTTATACCAAGTTTCGTTGACCGTTGACGCTGACCCAGAGTTTGAAGAAGAAGTTTACATAGATGGACAGTATACAGGAACAACGGGTCAAAGCTTCTATGTAAATGCTGGTTCTCACGAACTTGAGGTGAGCGTCCCAGACGGCTATGGGTTTGTAAACCACACTTACAGTGCAGGTTCAAGTACTAACAATCCTGCTGTTCTTTCGGTGTCTTCTGACATGACAGTAACAGCCTATTATAATGAAGTGCACTCGTTGACGGTACTCGCCTACAATCAGTATGAGCAGGAGGGCTATGTGCCGCTTTACATTGACGACGAATACATCGGAACCACGGGCTACGCCTACACTGTAGAGGAAGGGTACCACAAGATTTACGTGGAAAGCCCGCTCTGGGATTATCCGTATTATGCCCATGCTTTCGAGTACTATACATACGACATCACCACTAACTATAGCAACCCGATTACCCTGCCGATTACAGATGACAAAACAGTCACAGCACACTATATCACAGTGCCTCTGATGTAACGCCGACCAAAACAATCTATTTCCCTTTTTTGTTTTTAATCATTAAAAGAGCTTATGCATGCTTGGGCTATCGAAGCTGTTGGCGCTGTTTTTAATCTGGGATTAGTTTGCCTCTGGCCGTTTGTTCAGCGTTGGAGAGAGACCCAGGTGCTTCATCTACTAGTATTCCAGCAATTCTTTTCTGATGAAAAAGTTAGTCAACATTTCTTGACTAAGCCTGGTCAACAAACCTTGACAAAAACGCTTTTTACTTAGAATAATACACAATTAACTTGGGGTAGCACATGAAAACGACACTGCCCGCGATAATTATATTACTCTCAACGCTACTAACCACAGTGTTAGTTGGAACCTTACTTGTGGGCATTTCGTTGGCAGACCCCTTTGTTGTGCCTCCGAGCAGCGCTTTAGTAAAAATGCAGCAGCCAGAAAACAAAGTCTACACCGAAAACAGCATTTCCGCGGCTTTCACAATAGAACTGGTTCAATATGGCGAAAATGAGTTCACATGCAACTGCTTTCTAGATGACCGCCAGATTAAAACGCAAGCATCTGGAGGTCCCTACATTTACTCCTATACTGCGTCTTTGTCAAGGTTATCCGAAGGCACACACAGCCTGAAAGTCTCTGTGAGCGGCAATTATTATGCTCATATATCTTCGGGAGGATACAATGTGCCTTTTGGCGGCGGCGAAGAAGTTTTTTTCACCGTGAACGCCGCTGCACCGCGCGTCCGTGTTCTGTCTCCTATGTCGGCTAAAACTTACAACGCGACCACGCTCCCGTTGAACTTCACCATTTCCGAATCCACAGCGTGGTTGGGCTACAGTTTGGACGGAGAAGCACCAGTCACCATTACAGGCAACACCACTCTCTCTGGCTTGTCGGACGGAACGCACACCATAGTAGTCCAAGCGGAGGACAATGCTGGCTCCACAGGAGCATCAACACCAGTCACGTTCAAAGTGGAAACGCATACGGTAGGTCAGACAACTGAGCCGCAGTCAGCGTCTTTTCCTTTACCGCTGGCTGTGGTGACTGCTGTAGCTTTGCTGGCTGGCGCAACCCTGATAGCTTACTTCAAGAAGCATAAACGCTAAGCATTTCTTTCGTTTTCTAGAGGTCTTCGTTTCAATCTATTCTAGTTGCTCTTGCTTCTTTCTTTGCGGTTAGTTGCGGCTGGCTAGCAGAATCTGCCTATTCCGAAAGGCTGTCTCTTTCGCGCTGTATTCTCGAATAGAAAGGTTTGTATTCTGGATTCATAATTCTTAATACACACGTCAATAAAGGCAAATATCAAAAATAAGGGACAAGATTCTATGAAAACCAAGACAACACTTGGAAGCGCACTCGCCGCCATAATATTACTGGGCTTAATGGCTCCACTCGTAAAAGCCGACACACTCGTAAAAACCGATTTTGAACAGGAAAGCTTCGCCAAAACCGTTGACTACATGGAATACGTTCGCGCCTACGCCACACTGACGGGCATCCCACAAGAAGGCATTGCCAAGTGGCACGCCAACATGTACATGACCTACATGAACACCAGCGGCTTAAAACTGCTCTACGCAGGACTTGAAGAAATAACCACCGACGAATCCACCTACCTCCGCATACCCATGCAATCCTTCATCATGCACTACAAAACCAACGAAAACAACCGCGACGTCATCCTCGCCAGCACCTTCCTCATGCTCATGGCATTCAACGAAACCTCAGCCTCGCTGTACCCCAACTCACCCGACAGAAAAGACACACTCTTCGCCTCGTTCAGCCTAGGCTTCGACCTAAGCAACCTAGGCGAAACCCTGCCAGTGCTGAACAGCAAAACCGAAACCATACCCCTCACACACTCAGAAGACAAACTCACATGGGAATGGGGCATGAGATACACCAACCTCACCGCACTCTGGTGGCAAACATGGATAGACCCAGGCAACCCCCGCTTCCAAAACGGCTGGCCTGTAGGCTTAACAGTCTACGATGAACTCACCTTCACCTATAAGCTCACAATCGACCCAGACGCAGGCACCGCCACCCTGCAGGAAAACCACGTAATCGGAAGAATGCGCCACCTCTTCGTCGGCATAATCCCAGCCCTCTGGACATACTACAACAGCACAGGAACCTACGGCATGCTCGGCAATAAAATCAGCAACGACACCATCTACGACTTCATCCAAGACAACGGCTTGGAAATGAGCGTCATAAACTTCCAAACCTCAGTCATGGCAGACCACGAAACCTACAGCCAAACAGCCTCAGGACAAGACGTAACCGACGAGGAAGTCCCAATAACAGACACATCTATAAACACTTACGCAGATGACGGAGAAAAAATCTTCAACGCCAACTTCGGCACCAAAGAAAACTACAACCTCTACAACTACACCGCTGACCCCACCGAAACCACCTATGACACTTATCAGTCAACGGCACGCACCGCCAAAATAGCAGGCTTCGCAGGCAACGGCGGACTCTTCGCACTCCACATAGGCTTAATGAAGTTCCTGCCAGCAGTCGTCATCCACATGTACCCCGCGCTCTTCGCCAAAGCCGCATCCACAATCGCCAACATGAGCCGAGCCAACTACTTCTACATAATCGCCTATCCAGAATACAGCGGCTACAGAGTTGAGCACGACCCAACATTCACAGCGTACATCGCAGCACAGTCAGACGCAACGCCAAGCCAGCCGCTAGGCAACGCCGGAGCAATAATCATCATCGCCGTAATAATCGTCGCCGTCGGCATAGGCGTCGCAGTGGCCGTAGCCCGAAGAAAACCCAGATAAAACACAACTTCCCCTTTTTCTATCCGCGTCTAACAGCGCCCTTCAGTTTACACGCCAGCGCCTCCAACTCCTCAAGCATCTTTTCAACGTCGCCCTGACGTTTATTGACGATGTTGACGAAGGCGCTTCCCACTATGACGCCGTCGGCTCCACTTTGAATTATGCGCTTCGCATGCTCAGGCTTTGAAACCCCGAAACCCACAGCCAACGGAACCCGCCCCGCCGTGAAAGACAGAACCCTCTTGATCAGCTCGACAGTTGAGTCCTCCACAGTCTCGCGGGCGCCCGTGACGCCAAAATGAGAAACAACATAAAGAAACCCCGAAGTGCACTCAACAATACTGTGTAGTCGCTCGTTCGAGGTGGAAGGCGCCGCAAGAAAAACCGTATCCACGCCGCATCCTTTGGCGGCTTCGCGGTACGGCCCTGCCTCTTCCACCGGCAAGTCAGGAACTACCACCCCGTCTACGCCGAAACTTTTTGCCAACCTGAAAAAGCGCTCTACGCCCATGCGGAAAACAGGATTAAAATACGTCAAAATCACCACGGGCACGCCGTACTTCTTTTTTATTTCCCCAGCCACGCCCAGCACCATCTGCGGCGTCGTCCCCGCCTGCAACGCGCGTACGCTGGCAGCCTGAATCGTCGGTCCATCCGCAATCGGATCAGAAAACGGAATACCAAGCTCAAGAATGTCCACGCCGCCTTTCACGAGCGCCTCGGCAATCATAGGAGTAAATTCGGGTTTGGGGTCGCCAGCTGTCACGTAGCCTATAAGCGCGCCGTCGCCCTGCACCTTCAGCCGTTGGAAAACCTTGGCGATGCCGCTCATATTTTCACTCCCAGAAAATCAGCCACAACCTCAACATCCTTGTCCCCGCGACCAGACAACGTAACCACAATCGCCTGTTCACGCTTCATTTTCCTAGCCAACTTTGTTGCAAAGGCTACGGCGTGTGAAGACTCTAACGCTGGAATTATGCCCTCCTCCTTTGACAGCGTACAGAAAGCATCTACTGTCTCCTTATCCGTAGCTAAAGCGTACTTAGCCCGCTGCAGAGTTTTCAGGAAAGAATGTTCTGGCCCGACACCAGGGTAGTCCAAGCCTGCGGAAATGCTGTGCGTGTTCTGTATCTGCCCGTTCCTGTCCTGAAGCACATAGGTTAGCATGCCGTGGAAGACACCTTCCGATCCTGCGCCTAGGGCAGCCGCGTGCTTGTTGGATTCGATGCCTTCGCCTGCGGCTTCAACACCGTACAACTCCACCTCTGGACAATCCGCAAACGGGTAGAACGTACCTATGGCGTTACTGCCTCCGCCCACGCAGGCAACCAGCGCGTCGGGAAACCGCTTCTCTTTCTGCAGGAACTGCTCTTTCAATTCGGTGCCGATGACGCTCTGGAAATCGCGGACAATCATCGGATAAGGATGCGGACCTACAACCGACCCTATCAGGTAATAGGTGCTTTCAAGGTTGGTCACCCAGTCTCTGAACGCTTCGTTTATGGCGTCCTTCAACGTTTTGGATCCAGACTCCACAGGATGCACTTCCGCGCCCAGAAGTTTCATGCGGAACACGTTAAGCCGCTGCCGCCTCATGTCTTCAGTGCCCATGTACACTTCAGCCTTCAAGCCCAACGCGGCGCAAGCGATGGCGGTGGCAACTCCGTGCTGACCCGCACCTGTCTCGGCTATCACCCGCTTCTTCCCCATCCGTTTAGCCAGCAGCGCCTGCCCGAGCGTGTTGTTGATTTTGTGGGCGCCTCCGTGGGCAAGGTCTTCCCGCTTCAGGTAGATTTTCGCTCCGCCCACTTTTTGTGTCAGATTTTCCGCGTAGTACAGCGGAGTGGGTCTCCCAGCGTACTCGGACAGGTAATACGCCAGCGCCTTGCTGAAGTTCGGGTCTTGTTTAGCCTGTGCATAGGCTTCTTCCAACTCGCTGATTGCAGCCATTAACACTTCGGGCACGAAGCGACCGCCGTATTTGCCAAATTTTCCGTCAATTGGATAGTTACTTAGCTTTTTCATGCCTTAACATCCCTTAGCGTTTCTAACAAATTCAACCATTTTCTGGTGGTCCTTACTTCCTGGTTGTTGTTCCACGCCGCTGGACACATCCACTGCGTAAGGTTCAACGATGTGCACTGCCTCTGCGACGTTCTCAGGATTCAGTCCACCCGCAAGAATTAACGGTTTCGGATAAATAGCGCGCTTAATGCGTTTACTTGCGTTCCAGTCGTGAACGATTCCTGTTCCACCGTACTTTCCATTAGCAAAAGAGTCAAGATGAACCGCATCAACCGTCTTTACTGCCTCTGTCGCTTTGTCAACCGCATCTTCAGCATTAGCTTTGACTGCACCAATTAAGAGCGTGTTTGGAAGTTTGTCCCTGATGGCGCCAAATTCTTGCAGGTTTTTTCCATGAATCTGCACGGCGTCTGGATTCAGCGCCCTGCAAGTTGCCACGAGTTCTTCAAGACTTGCAGGAACCGTTACCAGAACACTTTTCACAAAAGGCGGAACCCGCCTCATCAGCTTTTCAGCGTCTGCGAGCGAAAGGTTCCTTGGAGAAGAGGCTACGCCCACCACGAAGCCAACAGCATCCGCTCCTGCGGCCGCTGCCGCGTTCAAATCTTCTTTTCGGGTTATTCCGCAGATTTTCACCCTAACCGCATTCATAATGCTAACACGAACTCCCTAACCTTCCCTTCGACATCATCGGCTAACATGACGGCTGAACCTATCAGAAACGCTTGAGCGCCACATTCGCGCAGAAAACGCAGGTCAGCAGGGATGTTAACTCCACTTTCACTTATCACGACTTTACCTTCCGCGCGGTTTCTTTGCAGAATCTCCTTTGTCACGTTCAAATCCACCTTTAGCGTTGCCAGGTTTCGGTTGTTAATCCCTACCAAGTCGGCATGGGTTTTAACGGCGGAGCGAAACTCATCAGCGGTGTGAGCTTCTAGCAGAACCTCAAGCCCTTCTGAGTGAGCTCTCGCAATCATTTCGTGGACGCTGCACTCGCAGTATCCCCTGTCAAAGAGCGCCTCAATCAACAGCGCGACGTTGGCGCTCGCTTTCGAAGCTGTCTCCAGCTGGACAGGGCTTAGAATTATGTCTTTCATAAGAATCGGAAGCTTCACCGCTTTCCGCGCCTCAACGAGCGAACGCAGAGAGCCATGGAAATGCCTTGGCTCTGTCAGAACGGATAAGCCGACGGCTCCGCCTTTTTCCATGCTTTCCGCGAGGCTGCCTGCGTCCACGCTTTTCCTGATCGTGCCTGCTGAAGGCGACGCAGCTTTAATTTCAGTGATGACTGGCGCGTTTTTGGCTTTGAGAATTGCCTGTTTCAAGCTGATGCTGGAAGTGGCTGTCACATTTAGCGCTTCGTAGTAGCCGCTGTCGATTGTTTCTCTTGCGCTACGCGCTAGAATGTCAAGAAAATCAGCCATACTTCAGCTCTAGCTCCTCAAGTTTTGACAGGTCGCCTCCAGAAGCGCGAATCAGCGTTTTGAGTTTTTTGTAGGCGGCTCCGCTTTCAATTGATTTGCGCGCTAAGGTCATGGCGTAACTGAAGTCTTCTGCTTTTCCGCCTACGATGATTCCTGCGGCGCTGTTGACAAGCACTATTTCTGTTTTCGGGTCATCAACCGTGCAGTGACCGTTCAGAATTGTGAATAGGATTCCGGCGCTTTCGCGGGGTGTTGTTCCCTTTATGTCGTCTATTCGGGCTTGTTTGACGCCGAAGTCCTTTGGTGTAGTCTCCATGTTTGCGACTTCACCTTCTTTTAGCCACGCCACTGCCGTTTTTCCTACTGTAGATATTTCGTCTAATCCATCTAGTCCGTGGACAACCATGGCTTCTTCGCAACTAAGCCGCTTTAAAGCATAAGCCATCGGCGCCGTCAGTTCCGCGTCGTAAACGCCGAGAAGCTGCGCGTTGGCAGAGGCTGGATTCGTCAGTGGACCGAGAACGTTGAATACGGTGCGGATGCCAATCTCTCTTCGGGGCTGGATAGCGTACTTCATGGCAGGGTGAAACGCAGGCGCAAACATGAAGCCCACACCAACCTGCTCGATGGTGGCTTGCACCGTTTCAGGTGTCATTTTAAGGTTGAATCCCAGCTGTTCCAGCACGTCGGCGCTGCCGCTTTTGCTGGTGACTGAACGGTTTCCGTGCTTAGCTATGGCGACGCCAGCGCCAGCAACCACAAAAGCCGCTGCCGTGCTGATGTTAAAGGTTTTTGTTCTGTCTCCGCCTGTGCCGCATGTGTCGACAAGGCGACCCTGCACTTGGGGGTGAATTCGGCGGCAGTGTTCTCTCATAACCGCGGAGAACGCGATGAGTTCTTCAACAGTTTCGCCTTTCATTCGCAAGGCTGTCAAGAATGCGGCTATCTGCGCGTTTGTCGCGTTCCCTGACATAACTTCCCGCATTATGCCCTGTGCTTCCTCGAAGGGGAGATTTGCGCCATCAATCAGTTTCTGTATGCCTTCTCGGATCATTCTTATCATCTGCCTTCCAGAAAGTTTTTCATAACGAGTTTTCCGTCCTCACACAGTATGGATTCAGGGTGAAACTGCACGCCTTCAATTGGGTATTCGGCGTGGCGGATACCCATGATTTCTCCGTCGTCTACGGAAACCGCGGTTACTTGGAGGCACGGCGGAATGGTGCATTTTTCGCCTGCAAGGGAGTGGTAGCGCGTCGCGGTGAATGGGTTGCGGACGCCGTTGAAAATTCCTTTTCCGTCATGTTTAACCGCGCAGGTTTTTCCATGCATCAGCCTTTTTGCGGAGACGATTTTTCCGCCGAACGCGTGGATTATTCCCTGATGTCCGAGGCAGACGCCTAAAGTGGGAACTTTGTGGCTTACATCCTGCAGGATTTTGGTGCAGACGCCGAAATACCGTGCTTCTTCTGGCGTGCCTGGACCTGGAGAGAGCACGATTCGGTCGGGCTTAAGCCGTTTAACCTGCTCCAAGGTTACTTGGTCATTTCTGTAGACGATGACTTCTGCTCCGAGTTCTCCGATGTACTGGACAAGATTGTAGACGAAAGAATCGTAGTTGTCTATTACTAAAACTTTCAAGCTTTTTCGCCTCCAGCTTTTTTAAGCGCCTTCATTAAAGCCTCAGCCTTATGATCGGTTTCAAACCACTCGCGTTCTGGAACGGAATCGGCCACTATGCCCGCGCCAGCTTGGATGCAGGCTTTGTCCTTGTCTGCGAACAGGGTTCTGATGGTTATGGCGAAGTCCGCGTTGCCGTTATAGGAGAAGTAGCCGACAGCGCCCGCGTAAGGTCCTCTCCGCGCGGTCTCAAGTTCCTCGATGATTTCCATGGCGCGGACTTTGGGAGCTCCTGAAACGGTGCCTGCTGGAAAAACCGCTCTTAAAGCGTCAAAAGATGTCATACCGTCTCTTAAGTCTCCCACAACTTGCGAAACTATGTGCTGCACGTGGCTGTATCGGTGGACTTTCATGAACTCTGGAACATGTACGCTGCCGAACTTGGCGATTCTGCCGATGTCGTTTCGAGCCAAGTCAACCAGCATCACGTGCTCAGCCCGTTCTTTCGGGTCTGCCAGCAACTCTTTCGCGAGTCGCCTGTTTTCGGCTGGGTTTTCTACACACGGTCTTGTTCCAGCTATGGGAAAAGTTTCAACCGCTCGGTTGTCAACTCTGACGAGCATTTCTGGGCTGGAGCCGACGATTTGCCTGTCGCCTGCTTTGAAGAAGTACATGTACGGCGATGGGTTTATTTCGCGCAGAGAACGGTAAAACGCTATTAAGTCGCCTTTAACGCGGAATTCGTAGCGCTTAGAGAGGACAACTTGGAAAATGTCGCCAGAGACGATGTATTCTTTGGCTTTTTCCACGGCTTTCTCAAAGCGTTCTTTCGTAACGTTCACTTTCGGCTCATTGTATGATAAGGTCTCTGAGTAGCGGGGTTGTTTAATCAGCGCCTCAAAGTCTGCAAGGCGATTGTCACTTAAGTAATAGTAGAATGCACGTTTTTGCCCGTGGTCAAACACTATGCCGTCGTCGAAAAATCCTAGTTGTGCGTCTGGAAAGTTCAGGTCATCGCGGGCTTTTTGCGGGAGTTTTTCCCAATAGCGAACTGCGTCGTAAGAGATGTAGCCGACGGCACCTCCAACAAACCTAAATTCACTATTGAGGACCACTTTGCTTTTAACGAGTTTTTCAAGGACACGTAACGGAGCGCTGGTTTCTTCGCTGGCGGTTTCTCCAGTTTTTTCGTTGCGAATTTCCGCGTTTCCATTCTTTATTCTAATGGTCAACCGGGGAGCGAAGCCTATGAACGAGTACTGTGCCAGTTTCCTTGGACCTTCGATGGATTCAAGAAGATATGCCGTTTCATAACGCTTGTGAAGTTTGGAGAAGATTTCGAGGGGTGATTGTGTAAAAGGGATTTTTTTACAGTTTAGTTGGCGGGCTTCGAGTTGAGCCTGCTTTTGTTTGGTGCCAAATGCGATACCCCATGATATGTTACTCCTAAGGTTCTGAATCCTACCGTAACGGATTATTTAAGGCTTATGTGTACAAAAACGTACATTAAGCTTTCACCTACGACAAGCAACTGCCCAGCCATTTCAAATAAGCTTTTGAACCCGCAACAATTGGGAGAACAAGGATTTCCGGCACTTCATAACTATGCAAAGCCTTAACGGTTTCCGTCAGCTTTTCGAACAGGTCCTTCCGCGACTTCATGATAATCAAGTATTCCTCTGCCGTCTCCATCTTTCCAGACCAGTGAAAAAGCGAGGAGACTGGACCGATTATGTTGGCGCAGGCAATAAGCCGCTCATCAAGGAGCCGCCGCGCTATTTTTTCTGCTTCCTGTTTGCTGGAGGTGGTAACCATAACGATAACGTAGGTGTTCTGCAAAACCCTTTCGCCCTACGAGGTAAAACGTTACTGTTTTCTTTGCTAAAAGTTTTGCTGACAGCACATGCTCTATTGATATGTCGTAATGTTTTCTAGTTTGGTTTAGAAAGCACCAACACATTTAAGGTTCAGTGAAATAGTAATAGAGCGTGCGCTTTGAGGTGAACTTCGCTTGACGGAAGAGCAACTACGAGTTTTAAAGGCTATGAACGAGATTACAAGTCGCATAGACCTGAATTCTTTCGCCCAGATGGTCGGCTTAAACCCAAATCAGACCATAGAACGCGTGCAAGAACTCGTTAACTCGGGACTAGCAAGGAAAACAGGTGGCGGATACGGCATAACAGAAAAAGGCAAAGCCATTCTCAAAGCCATTACATCAGTTCCAAAGGAATCAGCGTTCCACTTTTACATGGGAATAGGGCAACCTACTGGTTTCTCAGCAGAAAGCCTCAAAGACTTCTACAAAATAGTCAAACACGTAGCTGTAGAGTCGTTGGAGTTTCATCTTTACCGTGGGGATTTTGAAAACTGGGTTAAAGCAGCGTTTGAAGATGCGGCGTTGGCCGAGGAACTTGCCAGCTTGAAAAACGCAAACGTGAAGGGCGAAGAGCTTAGAAAAGAAGTCATAACGGCAATAGCAACAAAATACGGCTTTTAGCACAAGTACGCGAGAAAGCCTTCCTACCGAGGTTGCGCCTTTTCTTTCTTCAGCATAGTCCACCACTCTGGCACTTTAAACGCTGTAGCCATATCCCAAGAGTCAAAGGGCTTTATGTCAAGAACGGGAGTTCCCTCAAACGCGTCGAGACCACGAACCGTTAAAACGTTACCCTCAACTTGGACAAGCTCAACAAGCGTCAACCCAACAGGGTTCGGTCGAAGCATGGTTCGTGTGGCAAATACGCCGAGAAGCGGCATGTCTTTTCTGCCTCGCGGGTGAACCTTCAGGGTTTTCCGCTGCTCATCTGAAACTTGATGCAGCCAAAACAGCACAAACGCGTGAGAAAAACCGTTGACGCCGTCTAGTGCTTCAGCAAGCTCGTCATGGATAACTATCTGAGAGAGCCTGCTTTTATCTTTCACCTCGTCGCCGGAGGCAGCTGTCCGTACAACGCCGATTGGTTTCAAAATAATCTCTGCAGGGAAAGGCATGACATTATTCTCTCAGCCTTTGAGTCCACATGAAACTATATAAGTATTCGACACCGCGGATAACGGTTTCCATCACGCATTCTCGATTGGCACACTTGTCCCTTAATGTCTTCTATGCCAATATCCTCTGCATCGGATACCCAACAGCGTTTCCCACAGAAATTTATGCATTTTAGTATATGTAAGGGGGCTATAGTCTTTTCCGAGCAGTAAAACACAATCAGCGGAGTAACAGTTTAGCTGCGTCCTCGCCTTTGTCCTGCAAGACGTCTCCTTTTCGCCTCAGCGTCTATCGTTTCCAGAAGTTTGATTACTTTATCGCCTCTTTTTGCTTTCTGTTTGTCAGTAACTGAATTGCGACTGGGACAAATAGGGTCTACTATTATTCCTTTGTCTTCATCATAGATAACTGGGTAAATGCGGCAACCTGAAGGTCTGTGCGCGCGAATCTTGCAACGGCGTTTTTCTGCGTCGTAGAAAACGCAGTAGCCGTGGTAATTTCTGAGTGTAGCGTAGCCTTCCGAATCGAAGCGTGCAAAAAAGTCTCTGTCATAGCCTTTCTTCTCTAACTGTTCAATGTCCTTTAAGGAAAGGAGCATTTCGGTTTCTCGGCAGCAAACCCCGCAACGCAAACAACGCATAAACGTATGTTATTCTGCTTCTATTTCAGCGTTTTTAAGGGCTTCAGCCTGCTGCCTGCATAAGACTTAGGTTTAACAGTTCTGCCCACGCGATGTTTCTAATCGGTACACAAGCGCTCTTGCGGTTTCCGTAAGGAACGTATTCAATTAGGCGTCCTTTTCCGAAATCACTCTTTCGAATTCCAGTCAACTGCACGTTAACTATCACTGCACCGTCTTTCAGATGCAGATTAACGTTTTTTCCCAAAAAGGATTTGGCGCTGTTCAAGCTAAAGCTTTCCACTGGTTAATCGCCCCAACAGAGTTCTTTATCTGCTATGTTACTCCAGCACTTTTTACATATGGGCAGTTTTTCACCTTTAAACTGAATGTAAAGTTTAATGTTCCCACTTTTGCAGTCGTTTTTCCAAGGGTTCTTACAATGTTCCATGGCGGTTGCCTCTCACATGTTTCAGTTCACTGTGTAAGCGAAATTGCTTTTAAAATCCATGCTGAAACTACCGTTCGGCGCTGTGGAGAGGTGAATTAAAGTGAACGCTTTTATAGGCAGACCATTAAACTTTTCTTGGTTGATAATCCTTGAATTCCTATCAAATTGTGGCTACGGTAAGCTTGGTAATTCAGCTTGTGATTCTGGGTTTGCTTTTAGGTGGAGTGTGGCTGAGAGCAAAGAGAAAGTTTCGCCAGCACGGAATCACCATGCTCACAGCCGTTGTATTTCATGCTGTACTGATATTTGCTTGGATGATACCATCATTCGACATTTTCATTTTTGCTGATCCAATAAACCTTGCAGACACGATTACGTTGATGATCTTGGTTCATGCGCTCACGGGGATTGCAGCGACTGTTCTTGGCATTTGGCTGGTTGCTGCTTGGCGTCTGAAAGCAGATATGACAACTTGTTTCGCCAAAAAGCGCGTTATGCTCGCTACAATAACACTGTGGCTAACAGCTCTAGTCATCGGCTTCATTTTATATATAATAATCTTACAGCTGTTGTAGTAACCAACAGCTCTTTCCTCTATTTCTTGTTAAAGATGGAAAAGTCATATGTGGACAATTTCGGGAGTTATGGCTTCCGTTGTCACTTTCAGCAACGCCACTGAAGGTTTGTTCATGAAAGAAGCCATGGGATTTGTGGGGCTTCCAGGATTTATGTACAAAATCTTTCCTTCCCATTTAATATTGGCATTGTGCGTGTGCCCATAAACAAGCACGTCAAAATTGTTCTGCTTAACTATTTCCCGCATCTTGCCTCTTCCAAAAAGAGTATTAGGATCATGCATGACGCCTATTTTCCAACCGTAAATTTTCAAGGAGTTAAGTTTGGGCAAAGCGCCGCTGACTTCTGGTCCGTCCATGTTGCCGTGAACAGCCAAAACTGGAGCTAGCTGCTCCAGCTCGTCGATGACAAACAGCCGCACTAGGTCACCTGCGTGCACAATGAAATCTACGTTTTCGAAAATCTTGAAAACCATTTTGGGGATGCGTGATGCTCTTGCGGGTACATGTGTGTCAGCTATCAAACCAACCGTTTTAGATACCTTAAAATTCGCCGTCTCACGAGAAATCATCGTTAGATCGCTAGTCATTGTTACCGCCTTTTCAAGAAGAGCACAGGTATCTTAGACTAATAGTACAAAAGATAATAAATATTCATGTTTATCGCAAGTTGTTTTAGCGTAAACTGCTGTTTTTTACACAACTATCTTAACGCTGTGTGCGATGGCAACTTTAAATGTGATGGTTGCACTAAAGTTTAGAAGGCAAATTTTGGCTCTAACAGACGCAGAACGCGTAAAAAAACTCAAGCTTCCGAAGAAAAAGTTGCTGAAGAAATCGATAAAAAGAAAAAGCCATAGGTGACATGTGTTGCCTAGCAAGTCACGAAAAGCCCTGTTTTCAGTTAAATTCTGCCCGAAATGTGGTTCAACCGATGTTTTCTGGGCGCAAGGTATAGCGCAATTGTGGTCGCTGTGGCAGTGCAGAAACTGCGGCTACCACGGAGCACTAATATTGGAAAATGGCAACCTCGCTGCTAAGCTTCAAAAAGAATGGAAAAACAGGAGTGCAAACCAATCGCCTTCCACGCAACACTGATTTTGTCGAGTTTATTCACTGTTTTTTAGCCAGATACTTCAGATTAAATGGTTTGATTGCGACTCCAGGGTTCAAGACAGCGTGAAAAGTTTGGCTTTCAACTATCAAGTCGGACAGCTCTGAGTCTTGCGCTCTTACGAAATCGGCAAAATCTGAGAAGCTTTCGTGAAGCGAAACGCAAACTGCGTCCCATCCCATTCCTCTTCCTTCTTGAACGAGGACGACGTTTGATTGTTTCATGTACCATTCATTCATTTTCTTGAAGGCTTCTTCTTGTTCTTGTTTGGTTTTTTGGTTGAGTCGGGTTTTTATAAATGTGAAGGCGGCGATTTCGAATCCGATTTTTCCGAATTTCGGTACGATTGTGTATCCTTCAATGTAGTTTTTTTCTAGTATGGCTCTTCTTCGGGTTACGGTTGGCTGAGAGACTCCTAATGATTTGGCTAGTCGTCTGTCGCTTCTGTGAGAGTCTTTCATTAACTCGAACAAGAGTTTATAGTCGATTGCTTTTAGTTCTTTCATTTCTGATCAGCTTGTTTTACCCATATGCATTTTTGATTTCATATATAAATCTCATTGTTGCTTTGGAATGATTGATTCATTCCTTTTTATAGGTTGTCTGAATTTGATGATAGAACACAGGAAAATCTTAAGAGAAAAGCGTTCGTTAAGAATTGTAGTTGGTGATTGATGAAATGCCTGTGCAGTTACTGAAAGAAGTTGAAGGCGATGTTACACGTTTTCTGAGCGATTTAATTCGCATAAATACAACTAATCCGCCTGGAAACGAAACGGCAGCAGCCAAATACTTGGCTGAACACTTGAGTAAAGAAGGTTTCAGGTGTGAACTTTTTGAGTCTGCGCCTGAAAGAGGCAGCGTAATCACTCGCTTGAAGGGAACAGGTGAGAAGCCGAGTTTGCTTTTGCTTTCTCATTTAGATGTGGTTGCTGCTGACGCGAAAGAGTGGAGTGTGGACCCGTTTGGTGGCGTGGTTAAGGATGGTTTTGTTTGGGGGCGTGGCGCTTTGGATATGAAGGGCATGACTGCAGTTGAAGTTATGGTGCTGAAGCTTTTGAAGAGAAACGGCGTTGAGCTGAAGGGTGACGTTGTTTTGGCTGCTACGGCTGACGAGGAGCAGGGTGGCTTGTCAGGGGCAGATTATCTTTTGCGTAATTATCCTGAGAAGATTTTTGCTCCTTATGTTTTGAATGAGGGTGGTGGGTTGGCGATGCCAACGAGAAACGGGAACGTGTTTACGGTGCAAACTGCGGAGAAGGGCATTTTATGGTTTAAAGTGAAGGCAAAAGGCACTCCAGGACACGGTTCCATGCCTAACATGGCGGATAATGCCATTCTGCGCATGAATAAGGTTATAACGAAGCTTGGAAACTATCGTTCGCAGGTTTTGCTTGTTCCAACCGTGAAGAGGTTTCTTGAGGAGATGGCGCGTGAAGACGTTGCGTTGCAGCAGCCGTTTTCGCGTTTGCTGGCGAATCCTGAGTTGAGTGATGAAATATTGGATGAGTTGGCGACGACTTCGCGGCAGTTGGCGGAGGAAATTCGGCCGAGACTCAGGATGACCATTGCGCCTACGATTGTTCATGGCGGAGTGAAAGAGAACGTGATTCCTTCGGAGTGTGAGACCGTGTTTGACTGCAGACTCCTTCCTGGGCAAGAGCAGGAGCAAACCATTGGCTTAATCAAGGCGTTGCTTGATGAGGTTGATTCGGAAAAACTTGTTTTTGAAAGCTTGCAGGCGCAGGAGCCTTCTGAGTCAAAGGCGGAAACTCCGCTTTATGATGTGATTGCTGCGGTGCTTAGGGAGTTTGAGCCGAACTGCGGGGTGACACCGATGCTTACGACTGGAGGCACTGACTCGCGTTTCTTCCGAAGGAAAGGCGGTGTGTGCTACGGTTTTCAGCCCATGTACCCAGAAGTGTCGTCAGGCAGAGTAGTTAAACTGGAACATGGCATAGATGAACGCATTAGCATAGAAAATCTTGTCTTCGGAACAAGCGTGCTCTACGAAACCGTCAAAAAATTCATGACCTAAAAGATGCAAAGCGCTGAACTGTTTTGCTCGGTGCAGTCTATACCCCCCTTATTTAAAGGCGGAAGCACAGGTTGAATTTCTGCGCCGATACGGACCTACCCCCTATAGGTTTCTGCAACGAATCACTATTAGGATCCTAATAGACGACAAATATGCTGGTTCTTAGTTAGTCAAGAAACCTTGACTAAAAAGCCTTTATTTGCCCAAAGTCACTCAAAATTAGAGCCCTACAGGTGGTGCATAATTGAACCACAAAAAACAATCACTCGCCATTCTTCTAGCAGTACTTATTTCCATATTACCCGCCAGCACATTCTTTCATAGCGGAAAAGCAGATTCTAATGCTTCTTCCATTGAAAACTGGCCAATGTACCATTACAACCCTCAAAACTCAGGTTGCCCAGACGACGAATCACCTCTAGGACTCGAGTTACTTTGGAGCTTCACGACGGATGAAGGAGAAATAACAAACTACGTGTCTTCTTCTCCGGCTGTTGTGAATGAGACAGTATACGTTGGTTGCCAAAATGGGTATGTTTACGCTTTGGATGCTGAAACGGGCGAACTTCAATGGAAGTACAACACTGGAGCACCCAGTTTGTCTTCGTCTCTTGCTGTTGTTGACGGGGTCGTTTACATAGGAGGGGCATACCAGACCGTGTATGCGTTGGACGCTTACAGCGGAAACAAAATTTGGAGCTACAGCACTAACGGGAATATTTTTTATTCTTCTCCTTGCGTTTCTAACGGTATCGTTTACATTGGTGACAACGGCGATCTTGTTCACGCCATAAACGCTTCCACAGGCGCAAATATCTGGAGCTACAAAACAGGTGGTAATGTGTGTTCGTCTCCTTTGGTTGTGGGTGGAGTTGTCTACGTGGGCTCAATGGATGGAAACGTTTACGCTTTAGACGCGACTCAAGGCGAGAAAATGTGGAGTTTTAGCACAACTGGCGGTGGTGTACAGTCTTCACCTGCCTTTTCAGACGGCGTTTTGTACGTGACATCCTTAGACCACCATATTTACGCTTTAAACGCTTTTACCGGGGAACCGCTTTGGGACTTCACCACAGGCGACATAATTCGTTCGTCACCCGCGGTTGTTGACGGCGTAGTTTATTTCGGTTCGGATGATTGCAAAATCTACGCCTTGAATGCTTCAACGGGCGCTAAGATCTGGAGCTACTACAACGGAGGCTACCTCGTTGGGTCGTCTCCGGCTGTTGCTGGAGGGACAATCGTTTTGGGCACAAATTTGGGCAGAATTCTCGCGTTGGACGCAGCTTCTGGTTTGCTCAAATGAATTTATAAACCTTCTAGAGGTGACATCTTTTCTTCGCCTGCAATCGTAGGGGGAGTAGTATACATTGGCTCCAACAATGGTGAGCTCTATGCGCTTGGATCAGACAGTCCAATGCCTACTCTTTCTCCAACACCAACGCCCGTTCCTACTCCCACGCCGAATCCTGCACCTACTCTTCCACCATCCCTAGGTGACTGGTCTACTGCAGATCCTATTCCTGTGGCAGACAGTTACGACGCAGTTGCCGTGAATGGCAAGATATACGCGATTGCAGGCGGATACACCTTTCAGTTCAATCCAGCCA
This sequence comes from uncultured Candidatus Bathyarchaeia archaeon, assembly GCA_964544495.1. Taxonomy (GTDB): domain Archaea; phylum Thermoproteota; class Bathyarchaeia; order Bathyarchaeales; family Bathycorpusculaceae; genus SG8-32-3. The sequence goes on along the minus strand of CAZJBY010000017.1, from coordinate 17,014 downwards.
CTGACACTTGGAAATCAAAAACTCCAATGCCAACATTCAGAATAAGCTACGCCATAGCCGCAGTGAACAACAAAATATACGTAATAGGCGGACAGACGTGGTCGACGAATCCAGATGGCAGCGTAAGTGGTAAAGTCACTGATATTATCGAAGTCTACGATGTTACCACGGACACATGGGAAACAAAACAGCCCCTATCCCAACGAAGAAACGATATGGATGCGAACGTTGTGGACGGCAAAATCCACGTCATAGGCGGACTAGGTGATGGCAATTTTCATGAAGTGTACGATCCCACAACAGACACTTGGACAAATAGCACTCCGCCACCCTACAGCATGTCAAGGTATCTTTCATGTGTAGTAGATGATAAAATATACCTAATACACGATAACAATAGCCACATTTGCAGCCCCACAATTGAACGGGAGGGCATATTACATATTTATGACACAAAAACAGACTCGTGGAGCGTTGGAGCAACCATACCTACAACCTATCGTGGTTCAGGTATCGCCGCAACCACAGGACTTCACGCGCCGAAAAGGATTTACGTTATGGGCGGCGGCATCTGCCGAGGATTTGCAGATATTGAAGCTGTTAGCTCAAATTATATTTACGATCCAGTTTCTGATTCTTGGGGCAATTCGACTGATATGCCCACAGCACGTAGCAACCCTGCTGTTGTAGCAGTAAACGATAAATTGTACGCAATAGGAGGCGGCTTAACCAGCACTTCCATTACTGGAACCCCAACAGATGTTGTTGAAGTTTACACTCCGTTCGACTACGGCGTATCTTCAGGGTACGCTCTCAACGGAGCCGCAGCGACAATAACTGACAGCATAGACGATGGTGAAAACATAACCATACCAAGCAACGTTACCTCGGCAAACTCAACCAACGGAGAAGGCACACTAACACACACCACGCCAGACGGGGCTGGAAACGGCGCCGTATCAGAAACAGACAGGTTCACCGAAGTTTTCCCAGCAATATTGTTAGCTGTGACCGCTACAACAGTTACTGTTATCGGCATAGGTCGCTTAGTTTACTTCAAGAAGCGCAAACGCTAAGGCTTCTGCGTGTGTGAGTTTTCGTTTTTGGTGTTTTGTGAGAAGAGGGTAAGAGTAAGTATATGTAAGTATGCAAGAGCAAAAGAATTAGCAGGTTAGCAAGGAAGTATCACAGAGAGAGAAGATTAAAATTTAATCAACCGAGTTAAGTCCGCGCAAGGTGTTCATGCATGAAAATTTTTCTACAATATCTCCGCAATGAAGATTTCAGAAACGAGTGGCTCAAATGGATGTGAAAACTTGGCTGGGAAACACTCTTTTTAACATTGGATTTTGGACGTTTTTCTGGGGCGCCCTCGAGTTGGCGTATCAGTCCCCAAGCGACCCAATCTGGTCAGGCACCTTCGGATTTCCCGTCCGTGCACCATTACATCATCGGCGCTATACTAGCCTACGTCGGCTACATACTAATAACGTTCACCAAAAGCGTAAGAGAGAAAATTAAAAGAAGGATAACGCCCCCAAGCCCCAAATAGTTTCGGCTAACTTAAAAAGGTCAACCGCAAATAAACAAACCCGTGACAAACACTTGACACGCGAGTTCATCCTCTTTTCACGCATAGGAAAAACAGACGCCGCCTTCAGCAACCTACACGACGCAGGTCGCTTAGACATCGTACACGAATGCATAGTCGCCAGCCTCTTCCTGTCGCACGGCATACGCAGAAAAGCCCGTTTCCACGCAGTCCTAAACGGTCCACCCAACCCGCCGCTGCACATCGAAATAGACGGCGCAACACTTTATGATGTGCGCACGGACATGGACACTTGGCAGCGCAGTCTCAAAAAGGTGATTTCGGGCAAACCGCATCCGGGCATAACCACGAGCAAAACAAGCTTCGAAGCGCTTTTGAAGGCTAAGGCGGAAACCGCCCACATCTTTGTCCTTGAAGAAGGCGGCAAAGACATCGCACACGCGGAACTGCCTGCTGACGCCGTTTTCGTACTTGGAGACCACGTTGGCTTACCCAAAAAGGCAGAGATGTTCGCGCTTCGCTACGGAGAAAAAATCAGTTTGGGAAAACAGCCGTACCTCGCCGCCTCATGCATAACCATACTGAACTATCTGCTGGATCGTCCAGTCAAATCATGCCCCTGAAGTGTTCCCAGCCTCGCGCCTCAATCACGCGTCTTTCCTCGTCAACATCCAGAAGCATTTGCTTGTCTCGCGTGACTTTGCCGATGGGCAGCAAGCGTCCGCCCGTTGCTTCCACTGCCGTTTCTGCGGCAGCCCAACGTTTAGGCTTAACGGTGACCACAAGCTCATATTCTTCACCGCCGTAAAGCGCGAGGTCCAACGGGTCAAGCCCGTTAAACTCTGCAAAGCATCGAACTTCATCAGCCACGGGCACGCTGTTAATCACAAACCCCACGCCGCTCATCCGGGAAAGCTCATGCAGGCTCCAAGCTAAACCATCGCTGGAGTCAATTGACGCTGAAACAGCGCCGGATGCACAAAGCGCCAAGCCTTCCCTGAGCCTTGCTTCTGGCATGCAAACCGAACGCAAAAGCACTTCACGCAGCTCTTTGGAAGCCGCACAGTTATCTAAAAGCAGCCGCAAGCCCGCAGCTGTTTTGCCGAAGAACCCCGTAACCGCCACGATGTCTCCTGCCTTTGCGCCGCTGCGTAGCATAAGCGTTTTGCGCTTCGCGGTTCCAAAAAGCGAAACTGCCACAACTAGGTCCGAAGCCTCATTAGTGTCGCCGCCGACCACGTAGGCGCCGTACTCTTGTGCTCCTGCGTTCAACCCTCGTGCAATCTCCTCCACGTCTTTCCGCATAACATCCCTCGGCAACCCAAGCGAAACAAGCGCCGCCACAGGCGCCACACCTTTAGATGCAAAATCACTGATGTTCATCACTACTGCTTTCCGTGCAGCCTGCCACAGGCTCATGCCCCGCGGCACATCGGTTTTGCCTACAAGCATGTCAGTCTTCAAAACGGCAACCTGTCCTTTGCCGATGTTCACGGCGGAAACGTCATCTCCGAAAGGCACAGGCGAATCAGGCAGTGTGGTCAAAAGGCTTTGGATAATCTCAATTATCTTTCGCTCGCCAAATTGCTCGTTTGGACCGCTTTTACCGCCTTTGTGAGTTCTCCCTTTCCTCAACTATACAAGCCGCCCCCAAAAACGTCATGCACGATTTAAGTCTAAGACGGCGACGCCTTTTAAAATTGACGCTTAAGGCAGCCCACGCTTCCGAACATTTAAAAATATGCGCACAAAAAAGAATTAGGCGATTGTGCTGTGCCTCGGTAGCTCAGCTCGGTAGAGCGGCTGCCTCGTAAGCAGCAGGCCGCGGGATCAAAGCCCGCCCGAGGCTTTTTTCCTCATAGTGTAGTTGTGTTGTTCTTATGTTCAGAAATGTTTATAAAATATTGAGAGTACCGATACCATAAAAGGTGTTCCAAAAAAGGTAGATGAGACATGCCGCTTTTCCACTCACACTCGCACACTCACAGCGAAAAACTGAGGTGCCCGTATAAAGGGTGTGAGAAAACGTTTGACAAGCCAACTGTGCTAACTGACGCATCTACCATCCCGAGGCAGTCGTACTATGCCTGCCCGCATTGCATGTCGAAGCTGGAAATAACCACGGAAAACATGAGAATCGTAGACGTGAAAGCAACCGAATACCCAAAGGTGTTTGAGTCACCGGCAAAATGCGCGCATTTCTCAGGGCTTCTAAACGCGCGACCACACGATGCACCGCTCCCTGAAGAGTGCCTGCTCTGTCCAAAAGTGCTTCAGTGCAGCATCCGCAAAGAATAAGCTCTGTTGCGATTTTTTGTCTATACCCCTCTTTATATACTAAACTGCGTAGAATTCGGCAGAGCGCTGTTGTGGGTAGACCCCCTCTATAGGTTTCTGCAATGAACTGCTATTAGGATCCAAATAGACGGCAAATGAACAGGGTTGCTATTTCAGGGTTTAAAAAAAGAGGAAAGAAGAGGCTGGCTACCTTCTGTGTTTCAACACAACACATACTGCTACTATGGTTGCTATCAAAATCCCGACTGCTGCTAATACCGATTCAGAGGGCAACTGCGGACTTTCAGTTGAAAGCTGAGTTTTTGACGTTTCCGGTGGAGGAGCGGAGCCAAAAAGAGTATATTCACTGCAATAGGCAATCTGATGCGTATCACCCCAGACGCCAACTTGAACGCCCACCGCATCACCGACTCTTTGGTTCAAATAAAAGAGGGTCTCCCAGAGAGGATAAAGCGTCAACGGATTTCTCTCAATGCCTCCTGAAGACCAGTTCAGAGCCGTATCCGCACTGAACGCGTCGCCTGGAACCATTACAAGAGCTGCAGAGGGATCTGTATCAGACCAGCTAGGCGCTATTGATGTAGCGGCATTGGCTAATTCTATGTCAGGCAGTCTTCCAAACGAAAGCACAAGAAGCAACAGAAGCAGTAAGATCGAGGATAAAGCCAATGTTTTTCTGTTCGTTTTTTTAACTTTCCTTTTTATAAGCAAGATCCTATCTTGCTGGTTCAACTTTTATTCAAATGCAATTATAAATTCTTTCAAAATTTACATTGCAAGAAATATTAAGTGAAGTCATAATTTTGACTCATATGGCTATGTTTTAGAATAACACTTAAATTATTGTTTGAGTATCAATTATAAGTGGGGATAGCTTACGAAGAGGTTGGGGTGTGCCTTTTTTTCGGTCTTATGTATATTTCTTCAGGCTTCAAGCGCGCAAGCAACCGTGCCTTCAGGTACTGGGATTTGGACCCAGAGAGCCCCCATTCCAAGTGCCATTGCAAGCAGTGGTCGAGCGGCAGTCCTGAATGGATCCATCTACATTGCAATAGATGACATTCTCTATGTCTATGATCCATACTCAAACGCTTGGAGAAGCCAATCCACCATACCAGTACCGCAGGGAGCGAACATGGCCGGCTTTCTACTATCTGCATGTGTTGACAAGCTATACGTTATCGGAGAAGGAGCCAGTAATGAGCGAAGGATCTACATCAACGAAGCTTATGATCCGACAACAGACAGTTGGGAAAACAAGACACCGCCAAATATTTACACCTACATTAACATTTGAGAGACACAAAAAGTTGTTAACGACAAAATCTATCTCATTGGAGGCGCCGCGGGCGTTGGAGGCACAATACCGGTTAAGCAATCGAATGTGGTTTATGACGCGGCAAATGATAACTGGTCTCAAGCGACTCCAGTGCCGATACCTGTGTTTGGGTACGCTTCAGCCGTGTGGGACAACAAAATCTTCATAATAGGCGGCTGCACTTCAAAATTTTCCGAAGGGAGCCCTCCTCAAGTCAAGTGCACCCGCGCCGTGCAAATATACGACCCCGCAACTGACCAGTGGAGCGAGGGAACGCCCCTCCCGCGAGCCATGATGTCAATGGGCGCAGCAGCCGCTTCAGATCGCATCTACGTCGTAGGCGGATGGGCTGGCGAATACAATGACAAGGGTCCAACCGATGCCCATTGGCCCGGATTGGGCATTGCCACTTTTGACCTGAACCAGATCTATGACCCTCAAACGGGAAACTGGAGCACCGGGACTCCTTTCCCTGTAGCCGCGCGTGACGTATGCTTGGTGAACTCGTATGGCAGGCTGTACGCTTTGGGCGGGCAGGATGAGACCCTAACGTATTTCACCACGAATTACCGGTACACGCCGGCGGGCTGGTCGGCGCCAATCGTGACAAGCACCGTTCACGCAGCCGCAAACAGCGGAGCAGCGGTCTCCCTTACCTTCACGGGGAACGTTTCCGCGCCACAGGTAACAAACGCAACGCTGTCTCGCACGATAGTTAACCAGTCGCTGACCACAACGTTTTCTTTCGATCTTGCAGGGGCAACTGGCGATTTCGGGTTCGAAAACGTCACCGTCCCCAAGAGCGCTGTGCCAAAGCGGGCGGTGCCCGTGGTTTACGTGGATGGGGAGCAGGCTGCAGCCCAAGGCTGGACGGAGGACGGGGACAGCTACCACGTTTGGTTCAGTGCTTTTTTCGGTGCCCATGAGGTGGAACTTGTGTTTCCGACGCCCGCGGCTTATCATGACTGGGATGGTCCTTTTACGATTTACGCGGCGACGGTGACCGCTGCTGCCGTGGCTTCTGCCGCGGTCCTGCTGATCGAAAAACGAAAGAAAACAAGAAAAGCCTAAGGCAATATAATCTTCGTGCAAACAAGAAGCGATGAGAAAATTAAGTTTCGTGTAACGAATTTTACATTTCGCTGGCCTGAGCTGTAGCCGCCTACGCAGTACCAATGAATTTGAAGTCTGCTTCTTTCTGCTTTCGATTTGGTTTGAGTTTGGTTATTTGACCTCGAAGGAAGTGCAGATTTCTTCTACTGTTCGGTTCAGCGTCAACTCAGCAATGTCTTGCCCATAATCCAATATTCGCCTTGAACTGTCCAACATCAGCCTAAGAATCGCCGCGACGTTTGGATCCAGTTTCTTGGCTGACATAAGCCGGATAAGCTCAGTCTCCAGCGGCACATAGGACCCGCGCTTCGCAATTATTTTCTCGGCGTCGTTGTATGCTCTTTTGAACATTGCCTTCGCGGCTTCCTCGAACAGTTGATGAGCCTCAGCGTTGAAATTAAGCATCTGCAGGTATATTTCTTCGTCTATGGGCTCTTTTACAAAAACCAGCTGATCATCGATTTGCTTTTGGAATGTTTCCAGGTTATTGATTATGTTCAACGCGTTTTCCGCTATGTTCTTTATGTCGTTGACAGTTATCCTATACAGCAGAAACTCCTTTGGGGTTTTGAAGCCTAACTCCCTGAACATGTTACGTTCTATGCCGAACTTCAACTGGCGAACAACGTAAAGACCCAGCCTATTTGTGTCGTGATGACCGTTAATCACGTTTTGAAACAACACGGCATCTCGGTTTTTCAGCGCCAAGATAGCGTCTCTGTTAGTTGAAAGCGCCACAATGGCCATTCTTCTGACGGCTTTTTCAATCGGAAACTCGGAGTGTCTTATAAGAATCTGAAGGGCGATTTCATCTGGAGTTTCGTCGATAATCTCGGCGCCTAAAAGAGTATCCCTCGCAAAATTCTTCACGATACTTTTGCACTTGGCTATGTCTTCAGCGCCTTTGAAGTGGACGCGTATTATGTCGGCGCTTATGACGTACAGGGCTTTTATCATCCGCAGCGTTGACTGCAAGTCTTCTTCTGACACGTCAACGTTGATGTAATATTCTTTGAGTTTAGCGCCTTCGGTTTCTCCGATTTTCTCCTTCAGTTTCCTAGGAACCAAAATTAGCGAGGAATCGGCTTGCACGTTGAAGTCTATTTCACTTCCTTTTTTAAGTCCAGTGTCTTGCACCCAGTCTTTTGGCAGGGATACTATGTAGGAGCCTCTTCCGGTGCATTGCACTTTTCTATATCCTAAGTCTTTTTCCGCCATTTTCCCGCTTCACCTTACATATATTTCATATAGCATATATAGTTCATTACCTTACATATAAATGCTTTTCAACAGAGTTATATAGAATATATGCCATTTATTATGGCGACTCCCAGAAGATAAGGGATAAAAATGATCATAAACTCCCGTAGAGACAGCGTGAACTTTACTGAACAAATGGTTACCGAAGGCGCTGACCCCCGCACAAAAACAACCAAATCACTTGTTTTTTATGGTCATCTGCTCGCGCTCCTGCTTACGTAAAAGCGAGGCATATCACATGAAAAGAATCATTGCAAAGGAAGAATATTGTATGGGATGTGGACTCTGCGAAGTATACTGCACCGTCCAGCACTCCAAATCAAAAGACATCATTAAAGCTTACAACAGGGAAAAACCCCGCCCACTCAGCCGAGTAAAGCTGGAAGTGCACAAACCCGTCAGCTTCGCCATCCAATGTAGACACTGCGAAGACGCCCCCTGCGTCACCGCTTGCCTCTCAGGTGCCATGCAAAAAGACGAAGAAACAGGGTTGGTGACGCACGACGCAGACAAATGCATCGGCTGCTGGACCTGCATCATGGTCTGTCCGTACGGCGCCATCAAAAGAGACCCATCAGGCAAAATAGTTTCAAAATGCGATCTATGCTCGGAACTGGAGGTTCCAGCATGCGTGGCTAACTGCCCCAACGGCGCTCTGGTGTACAAAGAGGTGAAGCCGTAATGTCGAAGTACGTGATAGTGGGCGCTTCAGCCGCAGGAATCGGCGCAGTCGAAGCCATCAGAGAAGTAGACCCAGTAGGCACAGTAACCGTGATTTCAGACGAGCAGTGCCCGCAGTACTCTCGCCCCATGATCTCCGATTTAGTCAGTGGCAAAGCCAACTTTGATAAAATGATGTGCCGTGAAGACGAATTCTGGCAAAAAAACCACGCAGAAGCCCTCACGGGAAGAACCGCAGTAAACCTAAACCTAGCTGAAAAATGGGTAGCGCTTGACAAAGGAGACCACATTAACTTCGAAAAATTACTAATCGCAACGGGCGGCAAGCCCTTCGTCCCAAAAATCGAAGGCTCCGAAAAAGAAGGCGTGTACACCTTCACAACGCTTTCCGACGCTGAAAGCTTAGCCGCAAAAGTTGAAACCGCCAAAAACGCCGTGGTCGTTGGCGGCGGTCTAATAGGCGTTAGCGTTACGGAAGCGCTGGTGAAACGCGGCTTAAAAGTAACCATGGTGGAACTAAAAGACCACATCCTCAGCCTCATACTAGATCAGACGGCTTCAGAGATGGTGGAAAACGTAATCAGCAACGCAGGCGTCAGCATCGCCACAGGCCTGTCCGTTCAGCGCGTAGTCGGGAAGCCCGAAGCTGACAATGTCGTGGGCGGCGCAGTGCTGACCAACGGCGAACAGGTGCCATGCGACATGGTCATAATCGCCATCGGCGTCATTCCACGCACGGAACTTGTATCAGGAACCGACGTGAAAACCAACAGAGGCATAATCGTGGATCGCTTCATGCGCACAAGCGTTTCCGACGTGTACGCCAGCGGAGACGTGGCTGAAGCTTACGACTTTGTTCTTGGCAAAAATCGGTTGCTGCCTCTGTGGCCGCTTGCTCTAGAGGAAGGGAAAGTTGCAGGCTACAACATGGCGGGGAAAAAAGCGGAGTACCCAGGAGGCACAGCCATGAGCGCCCTCAAGTACTTCGACATACCCATCATATCCATTGGGATAACGAACCCCCGAGAAGCCAGCGCGTACGAAATCTTGGTTAAGCATGAACCCGAACGTGCGCTCTACAAGAAAATCGTGCTCACAGACAACGTGATAGTGGGCTTGACGCTTGTAAACGATATTGAAAAAGCAGGTGTGTTTTTCCACCTTATGAAAAATGGTGTTAACGTGAAGAGGCTCAAACATGAACTTCTCTCAGAAGACTTCTGCCTCGCCACTTTACCGCGTTCTCTACGAAGAAAAGTGTACCCAGGAGAATATCGATGAAGAATCTAAACATGATAAACAATCCGTACAACGACGATAAGGACTTCGACGCCTGCAGCATATTCGGCATGATGAACCTCGAAGGCAAACGCTTCTCGTCACGCGACCCGATCAGAGCGATAGCAAACATGCACGACCGCGGAAACGGCTTAGGCGGAGGCATTGCTGTTTACGGAATCTACCCGCAATTCAAGGATTACTATGCGTTCCACATAATGTACCTAAGCCGAGAAGCCAAAGAGCGAACGGACAGGGCACTGGCAACGAGCTTCAACATAATCTACGACGAGGAAATGCAAACCAAACCAGCGAACGTCAGAGACCCCCCAATGGTGTGGCGATACTTCGTAGAGCCTAAAAAGCGGCGTCTTGAACATCTGACAGAAGACGATTACGTAATAGAAAAAGTCATGCGGATAAACACGGAAACGGGCAAGGCGTTCGTTTTCTCCAGCGGCAAGAACATGGGCGTCTTCAAAGGCGTAGGCTTCCCCGAGGACGTGGCGAATTTCTTCTGTCTTGAGGATTATATGGGTTACCTGTGGACGGTTCACGGCAGGTTCCCAACGAATACGCCCGGCTGGTGGGGCGGCGCGCATCCCTTCAACATCTTGGACTGGACGGTTGTGCACAACGGCGAACTCTCCAGCTACGGCATAAATCGCCGCTATCTGGAGATGTACGGCTACCAATGCACCATGCAAACCGACACTGAAGTGTTAGCTTACGCGGTGGACCTGCTTATGCGCAGGCAGCACCTGCCAATCGACATAGTCGCCAAAATCTTCGCTGCACCCTTATGGAGCGAAATCGACGCCATGGAACCCGAACAGCAACGCCTGTACAGGGTTCTCCGCCAGACCTACGGCAGCCTGCTGATGAACGGTCCCTTCAGCATCATCGTGGCGCATCACGGCGAGATGATTGGGTTGACCGACAGAATCAAGCTGCGACCGCTCGTGGCAGGCACCAGAGGCGACTTCCTGTACCTATCCTCTGAGGAAGCTGCCATGCGACTGGTTTCGCCCACGCTGGACAAGTTCTGGTCTCCACGGGGCGGCGAGCCAGTGGTCGGCAAGCTACGCCACAAGCCAGAGGCTGAAATCTTAGCAAGCATGGAGGCATAAAAAATGAAAACGTACATACTCCCTGAATTCATCGTTGAAAGAGATCTGGACAAATGCATCCGCTGCAAAGTCTGCGTCAACCAGTGCACGTACGAAACGCACAGTTACGACGAGGAAGACGATGTAATACGCAGCAAAGACGAGAATTGCGTCAACTGTCAACGCTGCGTTACTTTCTGCCCCACCCACGCCATCACCATTCGCAGGAACCCGAATACCATCCGCGAGAACCCCAACTGGACGGCGGAAGCACTCAGAGACGCCAAGAAGCAGGCGGAAACTGGCGCGGTGATTCTCACAGGCATGGGCTGCGACAAGCCTTACTTCACTTACTGGGACAGGCTTGTGCTGAACGCCAGCCAAGTGACCAACCCGTCGATTGACCCGTTGAGGGAGCCGATGGAGATAAGGACTTACTTGGGCGCGAAGCCGGACAATGTGGAGATGGAGCTGTCAAACGGCACGGTGGTCTTGAAGACTTCGCTTACTCCTCAGTTACGCTTGGACACTCCGATTATGTTCTCTGCCATGTCCTACGGCGCCATAAGCCTGAACGTTCACGAAGCCTTAGCAAGGGCTGCAACAGAATGCGGCACTTACTTCAACACGGGCGAAGGCGGCTTAGACAAAAGCCTGTACAAGTACGGCGCGCACGCAATCGTGCAGGTTGCTTCAGGTCGCTTCGGCGTACACCCAGACTATTTGGATGCGGGTGCGGCTGTCGAAATCAAAATTGGGCAAGGCGCCAAGCCAGGAATAGGTGGTCACCTGCCAGGCGAGAAAGTCACTAAAGATGTGGCGCGGACACGCATGATTCCCGTCGGCACAGATGCGCTTTCACCTGCACCGCAACACGACATCTACTCCATAGAGGATCTTAGGCAGCTAATTTACGCTTTGAAGGAAGCCACGAACTACACGAAGCCGATTTCAGTGAAGATCGCCGCGGTTCACAACTCGCCCGCAATCGCAAGCGGCATGGTACGTGCCGGCGCAGACATAATCGCGTTGGACGGCGTCCGTGGTGCTACAGGTGCCGCGCCGAAGGTCATCAGAGACAACGTGGGCATACCCATCGAGTTAGCGATTGCGCAGGTGGATCAGCGGTTGCGTGAGGAAGGCATACGGAATCAGGCGTCTATCGTTGCAGCGGGAGGCATCCGAAGCAGCGCAGACGTCATCAAAGCCATAGCGCTAGGGGCTGACGCTGTTTACATAGCAACTGCCGCGCTCGTGGCGATTGGCTGCACCGTCTGCCAACACTGCTACACTGGAAAGTGCCCATGGGGCATCGCCACGAACGACCCTTGGATCGCCAAAAGAGTTAACCCTGACATAGCCACGGAGAGGCTTGTTAACTTGCTACGCGGCTGGAGCTTGGAAATCAAAGACATGATGGGTGGCATGGGCATAAACGCCATCGAGAGCTTGCGTGGGAACCGTTTGGCTCTCCGCGGCGTGGGCTTAACGGATACCGAACTCAAGATTCTAGGTGTAAAAATGGCAGGAGAATGATAAGATATGCTTGAACAAGAAAAAGTGTTTGCGGAATTAGACGTGAATTACATTTCACGTGTTAAAGTAGAGAATGGAGTGTGGAAAATCGACGCGGAAGGCATGTACTACAAGGAACTTAACAGCCTCTTGCGGCTCATCAGCAGCAACGGCGCTGAACGAATCGAAATCCATAATGTTTGCGGGCAACGGTACATCGGAACAGACTTGGAAACAGACAAGCAGATCGACATTTACGGGACGCCGGGAAACGATTTAGGTGCTTTCATGAGTGGCCCACGGATTGTGGTTCACGGGAACGCTCAGGATGGTTGCGGCAACACCATGAACGATGGGCAAATCGTGGTTTACGGTCAAGCAGGGGATTTAACGGGGCATTCGATGCGGGGCGGAAAAATCTTTGTCCGCGACGACGTGGGGTACCGCGTTGGCATACACATGAAAGAGTACAAGCGCAAAGTGCCGAACATTGTGATAGGCGGAGTTGCCGGCGACTTCCTTGCGGAGTACATGGCAGGCGGCGTAATTATTGTTCTGGGCTTAAACTTGTCCGAAGGCGAGGGCTGCAAGGCAAGGTTCGTGGGAACAGGGATGCACGGCGGCGTCATCTACGAACGCGGCGACATACTCGAAGCCGTGAAAGGCACCAAAGTTATGAAGGTTGGCAAACGCGACATGCGAATGATTGAAAGCTTGGTCAGAGAATACTGTGAGCACTTCGGTGTTGACTTCAAGAAAGTCATGACCGCAAAGTTCCGCAAGATAGTGCCTCTGTCGAAAAGACCTTACGGAGCATTATACTCTACCTAACTGTTGCGAAACCTTAACGGGTCTCTGTCACAAGAAGCGTGTTTGAGGCTAGGTTATATAGCCAAATGAACGAGTGTAAAACAAGGGTGCTGCAATGTGCATTTGGTTCTTTATCTCTCTATTCGGTTTCATCGCCACATTGCCCCCGTACTTTCTATCACTTGAACATCAAAAACTTGAAAAGAAATACGGAAAAACGAAAGGGCAAAAAATCGGCGATGCTTACGGTGTCATTTCAGGGTGGGGCTTCTTTCTTTTCTGGTTCGGAATATGGCTTTCCCCTCAAACAAGGTTCACCATACCCTTTTTTCAGGAACTACTCGTCAGCTTGCCGGTTCTAAACATATCAATTCCCTTGCTGCACTTGATTATTTTCATCCCTTTTTTTGCAGTGGGCGCATGGCTTGGAGTTAAAGGCGTAACCCAGACAACCCTGAAAGTAGCTGAAACTCACAGACCAGCGAGAATTATCACAACGGGAGTTTACGCAATTGTTAGGCATCCACAATATCTCGGCGGATTGCTAGCACACATCGGGTTCTCCTTCCTTTTGTCAGGGTGGTATTCTCTGCTTGCAACACCTCTAGTGATAGCGGTTGTCTACCTGATTTCATGGAAAGAAGAGGCCGAGCTGACGAGCGAATTTGGGCAAGAATACCTGGATTACAAGAGGAAAACGCCTATGCTGTTCCCTAAATGGTAAAAGCAATCAAAAGGCGTGCTGCTTGTTAAGTCTCTTTTCGCAATTTCTCCGCTATTTCAGACCCTTTCTTGGTAAGCTGATATTCGCGGTATGCGTTTCGTTCTGTATATTTCAATTTTCCTTTTACGAGATTGCCTCTTTCCAGCAAATTCAGGTCTTTCTCATATTTCTCCGCATACGAAACATCAGACCCTTCGACCCAAATTGCGAGGTCCCATTTTTTGGCTTTCGCTATTTCGAGCAGAAGCGATTTGAAACGAGACAGGCCCTTTCCTATTTCTAATTCTTCGTCCGCGTAGTCTTCCTCAGCCACTTTGTTTAAAATAGCCTTCAAGTCTGAAGACATTCCTGATCACCATCAGGATAAAAGACGAAAGGATATTTAAAATGATATCTTAGTTTAACAGGGCTTCTGCTATCTTCTTCAAATTCATTTTCGTTCAAAATAAGTTATCGCCAACGTAGGCGGTATGGTTCCGAAAACATGAACTCCAAAACAAGGTAACCAAGATGCCGACAAAATTCGACTAAGATCGTTTTCTCTAAAATACAAATAGCGAGTGCACCGCATCTAGAAAAGCAGATAAGACCGAAAACGCATTATGGTAGTGACAAAATTTTTGAGGTTTTCACATGGCAAAATACCGTTGTACAGTATGCAATTATGTCTATGATGAAACGAAAGAAAAAATAAACTTCAGCGATCTGCCCAAAGAATGGGTGTGCCCTGTCTGCGGAGCGCCAAAAAGCGCCTTCGTGCTTTTATCAGGCAAAACTGAAGAGAAAACGCGAGGAACAACCGTCTCAGACGTTTTAGTAGCCCAAATCGCGGAGTGGGGCGTCCAATACGTCTTCGGAGTTCCCGGTACATCCACACTCGGCGTCGTGGACGCCATAAGAAAGAACAATAAAGTCCAGTACATCCAGGTCAGACACGAGCAGGTCGCGGCTTTCATGGCTTCGGCTTACGGCAAACTCACAGGCAACGTGGCGGCTTGCTTGACCGTCTCAGGACCAGGAGCCACAAATCTGGCAACAGGATTATACGACGCCAGCTTAGACCACTCGCCTGTCCTTGTTCTTTCGGGCATGGTTGCCAGGCAATACATCGGTCCAGGTTCGCTTCAGGAGATTGACCAACACAGTTTCTTTGAACCCATATGCGTGTTCAACAAGACTTTAATGACTCCGGAGCAAACAACCATGCTGGCAACCCTCGCCGTGAAGCATGCCTTGCTAGACCGGGGAGTAAGCAACATCGGAATCCCCAACGATGTTCAAAAACTGCCGTATGAGACGCAGATACTTCCCTTTGAGGGAAGAATGCCCAACATGACATTCGGGCAAGAAGACGCGCTTGTAGAAAAAGCTGCAAAAACCATAGACCAAGCGGAGAGACCCGTGATAATCGCTGGGTTCGGCGCCATGGGACAGGGAACCAAGCTGCTGAAGTTAGCCACTAAAATTTCCGCGCCCATCGTCACCACTTTCAGAGCGAAAGGCATCATAGACGAGGACAACGCCTTATACGCTGGTAGTCACGGCGGCATCGGCTCAACGGCAACCGCAACGCTTGTCCGCAAAGCCGACCTCCTTATAGTCATAGGCTCATCGTTTTCTGAGCTGACGCAAATTCCTGAAAAGAAAACCGTGCAGATCGACATCAACATGAAGATGATTGCAAAGAACTATCCAGTTGAGGTGGGCTTGCTCGGCAACAGCGCCGTGCTCATCCCAAAACTAACCGAGAAAGTGAAGGAAAAACAAAACACTGCGTACCTGAACGAGATCGCGCAGCTAAAACAAGAATGGATAAAACAACTGCAGCGAGAGGCTGACCCATCCGCGAAGCCCATTAGACCCCCATACATAATGAAAGTTTTAAACGAAAAAATAGCAAAAGACGCCGTAATATCCTTAGACGTAGGCGAAAACTGCTGGTGGTTCGGAAGAAACTTCCAGATGAAAAAAACGCAGAAAATGGTGATGACCGGCTACCTGGCAACAATGGGCTTCGGCTTCCCAGGCGCCATGGCAGCAGCACTCGCGTACCCTGGCAGGCAGATTGTTTGCATAACTGGTGACGGAGGCTTCTCCATGGTCATGCAAGATTTCATGACAGCGCTAAAGTACCAGATGCCCGTGAAAGTCTTCGTTCTTAATAACCAAAGCCTAGGCATGATAAAGCAGGAGCAGAAAGTGGAAGGCTACAAGATCTGGCAGACTGAACTGTACAACCTTAACTTCGCGGATTTTGCAGAGCATTCTGGAGGAGTTGGAATCAAAGTGACAGAGCCCGGTGAGCTTGAAGCCGCAGTTGACAAGGCTTTATCTGCAAAAAAACCTGTGATAGTTGATATCGACACTGACCCAAGACGTTTCATATAAAAGAATGTGGAAATTTGCAAAGCCGCCGAACAAGACAGGTTAGGGCTTGCACTCTCGGAGTTCGTATAGCTCATCAAACGTTTTGTTCAGCACAGCAGTGTCTTTTATAGATTTCACCACGGATACGGGCAGGCACACCATCACTTTGCCCAAGAAAGGACTTGTAAAGCCGAGTCTTTTTGCTGCTTCATCATTCAGAGCCACGTAGAAACTTGTTAACTGCCAAGTATTCGTGTCTACTACTCCACTGTGTATTTCTCCCAGCACAAAAGCATCTGCGGTGACGACTTTCTTCCAGAATAAACGTGTAATTTCAACCATGTTAGACCACAGCAACAAGTTTAACGCAGCGGCTTATATGTGTTTGCTGGCGCACTTCGAATTAAGCTTATTTGGCAGCACACCTTTAATGTCTCAAATGGAGATTTCAAAATGAAGTATGAGATCAAGTATAAACCGTCGTACTCGCTGCTTGTAGTGAACTTGGACCAAGGCGAAACCATAACAGGCGAGTCAGGCGCCATGACCTACATGGACCCAACCATAGAAGCACACACACGCAAAAGAGAAAAAAGCTTGCTGGGAAGCATAGGGCTTAAGCTGTTAGGCGGGCAATCCTTCTGGGTGAACGATTATGCGGCGGAAAGAGGTCCAGGAGAGGTGGCGTTAGTTGCAGCACCCGTGGGCGACATTGAAAAAATAGAGATCACACCAGACAAGGGTTTCATAATACAGAAGTCAGCGTACATCGCGTCAACCCAAGGAATAGACTTAGACGTAAAATGGGAAGGTTTCACCAAAGGACTGTTTGGGCAAGGATTATTCATGCTAAAAGCAACAGGAAACGGACAGTTATTCATCAACACCTTCGGCGCCATAGACACGCATACGCTGGCGGCGGGGCAAACGTTGATAGTTGACAACTTCCACTTAGTCGGCTTCAGCGCCTCATGCAGCTACAAAGTCAC